>NZ_JAUMTJ010000024.1:0-130801 GCF_032654765.1 Bradyrhizobium sp. 33ap4
CAGAAAAGACCGATTTGCCTCGGTCCTGCCGAGCATGCACCGCGACACAGTGAATCATTCCCCGGACACCCCTGCGCTTGCGGGGAGAGGTCGGATCGCATGCAGCGAAGCGAAGTGCGGTCCGGGTGAGGGGGAGTCTCCGCAACTCGTCTGCAGCCGTCTGTGCGGAGCAAGCCCTTCACTCAACCCACTAAGAGCGAGCTGCGCTCGTCTTGACCCGGCAAGAGCGGCGCGAGGGAGCAATAGACCGATCGCGATTCCAAAAGCTCGCGACGCCGCTGCAAGGTGCGGCATGTTTCCGCATTGTAGCCATCTGTGACTTGAGTTCGCGCTGCCGCTTTGGCAAGTCAGTCCGGTCAACGCCCGCCCCGGTCCTGATCGGACACCTTCATTTGACCCTTTCCTCCAATCTTCGCGGCAGCCTGTTCATGGCTGCGGCCATGGCCAGCTTCACGGTCAACGACACCATCACCAAGGCGGTGTCGGCGGAGCTCAACATCGGCGAGATCCTGCTGGTGCGCGGCCTGGTTGCGATGGTGCTGGTCGCGGCGCTCGCCTGGTACCGTGACGCGCTGCGCAGTTTCAGCGTGCTGCTGATCTGGCCGGTCGGGCTGCGCGTCCTTGGCGAGATCGGCGGCACGCTAACCTATCTCTCCGCGATCGCGCAGATCCCGCTCGCCAACGCCTCGGCGATCTTCCAGGCGCTGCCGCTGGTCATCACGCTCGGTGCGGCGCTGGTGTTCGGCGAGCCGGTCGGCTGGCGGCGCTGGCTTGCGATCGCGGCCGGCTTCATCGGGGTGCTTGTCATCGTTCGGCCCGGTGCGGAAGGCTTTAGCCAGGCTGCACTCTTGGCGCTGGCGTCGGTCGGCTTCTGCGCGGTGCGCGATCTCGCCACCCGCCGTATCCCGAAAGAGCTGCCGACCGTGTTCATCACGCTGCTCACCACCGTGACCGTGACGACGGCGGGTGCTGTCGTCCTTGTGCCGCTCGGCGGCTGGCGGCCGCCGTCCGGCACCGCGCTCGGCCTGCTCATATTGGCCGCGGTCCTGATCCTGATCGGTTATCAGTGCATCATCGTGTCGCTGCGCACAGGCGACATCTCGGCGGTGGCGCCGTTCCGCTATACCGCGCTGCCGTGGGCGATGCTGACGGGCTATCTCGCCTTCGGCCACAAGCCCGACGGTCCGATGCTCGCGGGCGCCGCGATCATCGTGGCCTCCGGCCTCTATGCCTTCTACCGCGAGCGCAAGCGCGACAAGCTCCGTCCCGCCGCAACGGGACCGGGGCTACCGCCGGACGGGTTGTGACGCATCCGTGATCCTACGCAATCATTTGCAAATCACTTGGCGCAATGTGCGATCAGCCGTGCGACGAATGCGCCGCACGCCTCGAGCTGCGACATCTCGACGAACTCATCCGGCGTATGCGCCTGTGCGATCGAGCCGGGGCCGACCACAACGGACGGCACGTCCGCCATGCTGACGAACAGGCTGGCCTCGGTGCCGAAGGCAACCTTGGCGTGGTCGTTGCGGCCGGCAAATTGCTTGGCGAGCGTGACGATGGCGGCGTCGGCGACGGTGTCGAGCGCGGGGTAGTCGAGGATCTCTTCGAAGTCGATGCCGCAGTCCGGATGCCGCTTGCGCATGTCAGGCTCGATCTCGGCCTTGGCCCAGGCGATGATCGCGTCCGTCACCTCTCTCGACTCGGTGATGCCGATGCCGCGGCACTCGAATTCCACCACGCATTGGTCCGGCACGATGTTCAGCGCGGCGCCGCCATGCACGATGCTGGTGAGCAGGGTCGAGTGCGGGACATCGTAGAGGCTGCCTTGTTCGGCATCCGCGGTCAGCAACGCGGCGCGGCGGCGGATCTCGGTGATCAGGTCGGCGGCATATTCGATGGCGTTGACGCCGTCGGGCGCGATCGAGGAGTGGCGGGCGAGCCCGCGGAACGTGGCGCGCACGCCATGCTTGCCCTTGTGCCCGATGATCACCTGCATCTGGGTCGGCTCGCCGACGAAACAGCCGAGCGGCTTGATCGGCTTGCGCGCGACCTCGCGCAGCATCGGACGCACGCCGACGCAACCGATCTCCTCGTCATAGGAGATGGCAAGATTGATCGGCGTCTTCAGATCGGCCGCGAGCATCTCGGGAACCATCGCGAGGCAGACGGCGACAAAGCCCTTCATGTCGGTGGTGCCGCGGCCGTACAGCCGGCCGTCGCGCTCGACGAGCTCGAACGGGTTGTGGCTCCAGTCCTGTCCCACAACTGGCACGACATCGGTATGCCCCGACAGCACCAGCCCGGCCTTGTCCTCAGGGCCGACAGTGACCCACAACGAGGATTTCTGCCCGGTTTCATCGACGATGCGTTGCCCCGCGAGGCCAAGCGAGGCGAGGTAGCGCTCGATGTAGTCGATCAGGGGCAGATTGCTGCGGTCGCTGACGGTGTCGAACGCGACGAGGTCGGCCAATAGCTTGCGGATGCGGTCGGAACGTTGATTTTGCATTGCCTGTTCGTTTGCGAGGGATTGTGCGAGGAATGACGAGTGTGCGAGCGATCCTGCCAGCGAAGTATAACAGCTGGTTGGCCTGCCGAGGCCAAGCAATATTTGGACCGTTGCCGGCGGTTATTGCGGTCCAGGCGTGTGGGATGGGTTGGGTAGAGCGAAGCGAAACCCATCAAACATATCCGCGCGGCGCGGTGAGATGATGGGTTTCGTGAAGTTTATCATCGGGGCGCGCGCGTTGCGCGGACCTAGCGCGGAACGAAAGGCAAGACTCGGGCGATTCATGTCGCGAGAATGCGAAACTGTTCCCCATTCTCGGCTGTCATCGACCGGCTCGGACCGGGCGATCCAGAACGCCGCGGCCTCTCGGCCCAAGCACAGACGTCTCTGGAGTACTGGATCACCCGCATGCGTATGCGCAGGTGATGACACCGCATTGTTTGGCACTTGAATGCGAACCATCTCCAGCGTCGTCCCGGCGAAGGCCGGGACCCATTACCCCAAATGCCAATGAATGCGCGACGCTGGGGCAACAGCCTTCTTCAACTACTCGACCCTGTGGTTATGGGTCCCGGCCTTCGCCGGGACGACGGTCGTGAATGTGGAGCCATCGGGGCCGCAGCCGGGATAACCACGGAGACTGCCCTCGCTAGATCGGCTTGCCCGTATACGGCATCGATGCGGTGAGGCCGCCGTCGACCGGGATGGCCTGGCCGTTGACGTAGGACGCTTCATCGCTCGCCAAAAACAATCCCATCGCGGCGAGCTCGTGCGGCTGGCCGGCGCGCTTGAGCGGATTGAGCTGGCCGATCTTGTCCTGGGTGCCGCGCTCCTTGGCGCGATCGAACACCGGCTTGGTCATGCCGGTTTCGATCAGGCCCGGGCACACCGCATTGATGCGCACGCCGGTGCCGGAGAGCGAGTAGGCGGTGGTCTGCACCAGGCTGATGACGCCGGCCTTGCTCGCGCCGTAGGGATGTCCGCTGGCACCCGACTTCAGGCCCGCGACGGAGGCGGTGCAGACGATCGAGCCGGAACCTTGCTTCGTCATATGCGGAATCGAATGCTTGATCGCGAGGAACGGGCCGATCAGATTGACGCGCAGCACTTCCTGCCAATGTTCGACGGTCTGGTCGGCGAGCGGGACGAGGCCGCCGCTGACGCCGGCATTGGCCCAGATCGCATCGAGCTTGCCGTACTTCGAAACCGCCTTCTCGATGAAGGCCTTTACGTCGCTCTCCGAGCCGGCATCGGCGGTGACGGCCTCGACGGTGCCGCCGGCATCGCGCACCAGCTTGGCGGTCTCGTTGACGCCCTCGGTGCGATCGACCGCGATCAGCTTGGCGCCTTCCCTGGTGAACAGCAGCGAGGCGGCGCGGCCGATGCCGCTGCCAGCGCCGGTGATGATGACGGATTTGCCTTCGAGGCGGCCCATGAGTTTCTCCCTGTTCACGTGATTAGTTCGGGTGGTCCTTGGCGAGTCTGCCGCGCGACGGAATTCAAACAAAATTTCAAACGTCCGAAGCACTTGAGACGGTGTGCGGCGTGACGTACAGCGAGACGGGACACTATTGAAGGGCTCATCCGATGTCCAATCCAGACAAGCCTGAGGTGACGGTGACGCGGTGGTGGTGGGTTCGTCACGCGCCGGTGCGCAGCGACGGCGGCAACATCTACGGACAAGAGGATATCGACTGCGACACCGGCGATGTCGAGGTGTTCGAGGCGGTCGCCAAGATGCTGCCGCGCGATGCGGTCTGGTATTCGAGCAATTTGAAGCGCACACACAAGACTGCGGACGCGATCTGGGCTGCCGGGTTTCCAAAGCCTGAAAGCATGACGCAGGAACGCGACTTCGCCGAGCAGCATCTCGGCCAATGGCAGGGTATGAACCGCGCCGCGTTTCTCGCCAGTCGTCCGCCGGGTACGGCCTGGTTCGCCGACGTCAACGATCCCGCGCCCGGCGGCGAGAGCTACATGGATCTCTACACCCGCGTCTGCCGCACCATTGTGCGGATCACCGCCGCGGAAGCGGGCAGGAATATCATCGCCGTCGGCCATGGCGGCGTGATCAAGGCCGCGGTCGGGCTGGCGCTCGGCGGCCAGCCGGACAGGGGGCTGTCGTTCGATATCGATAATGTCTCGGTGACGCGGCTCGATCACATCGCGAGCGCCGGCCTGTCGACCTGGCGCTTGCCGATGGTGAACCAGCAGCCGTGGATTGCCGATCCGCGCCACGCCGCGATGCATCAGCCGTCCGGGCCTGAAGTCAGGCCGGCGAGCAAGCTTGCGTGATCGTCATTCCGGGATGGTCCGAAGGACCAGACCGCAGATGCGCAATTGCGCATCGGGGAATCTCGAGATTCCGGGTCGACGCTGGTGCGTCGCCCCGGAATGACGCTAAGACGAACACTTAACATCAGGGAGAGAAACATGACCTTGTTCGACATGAAGGGAAAAGTCGCCGTCATCACCGGCTCGACGCGCGGCATCGGACGCGCGATCGCCGAGCGCATGGCCGAGCACGGCGCCAAGGTCGTGATCTCCTCGCGCAAGGCTGACGTCTGCGAGCAGGTGGCGAAGGAGATCAACGACAGCTACGGCAAGGGCACCGCGGTTGCGATCGCGGCAAACATCTCGTCGAAGGAAAACCTGCAGAACCTGGTCGACGAGAGCAACCGCGCCTTCGGCAAGATCGACGTGCTGGTCTGCAACGCGGCGTCGAACCCGTATTACGGTCCGCTCGCCGGCATCTCCGACGATCAGTTCCGCAAGATCCTCGACAACAACATCGTCGCCAACAACTGGCTGATCTCGATGGTGGTGCCGCAGATGATCGAGCGCAAGGACGGCTCGATCATCATCGTGTCCTCGATCGGCGGCCTGAAGGGCTCGACCATCCTCGGCGCCTACGCGATCTCCAAGGCTGCCGACATGCAGCTCGCGCGCAACCTCGCCTGCGAATACGGCAAGCACAATATCCGCGTGAACTGCATCGCGCCCGGCCTGATCAAGACCGACTTCGCGAAGGCGCTGTGGGACAATCCGGACAATCTGAAGGCCTCGACCGCACGCTCGCCGCTGCTGCGGATCGGCGTGCCGGACGAGATCGCTGGCGCCGCCGTGATGATGGGCTCGCGCGCCGGCGACTTCATGACTGGCCAGACCATCGTGATCGACGGCGGCGCGACGATCAGCTGAGCATCACTCGTCATTCCGGGGCAGCCCGCAGGGCTGAACCCGGAATCTCGATGTTGTTGCGCGAGATTCCCCGATGCGCGATTGCGCATCTTAGGTTCGCGCCCCGGAATGACGGACTACTCCACCGCCGCATACACCCCGTTGCGCACCAGCGAGCGGGTATATTCGCGCTGGCCCGGGCCCTGCATCATGAAGACCGCGATCAGGTCTTCGCTCGGATCGATCCAGAAGAAGGTGCCGGCCATGCCGCTCCAGAAATACTGGCCGACCGAGCCGGAGAACGGCGCGATGCCCTGCTGCATGCGCACGGCGAAGCCGAGGCCGAAACTGTGGCCGGGCGACACCAGCGTGCCCTGGATCTTCACGCCGGCGCCGAGGTGATCGGAGGCCATGAATTCGAGCGTCTTGCGGCCGATGATCCTGGTGCCGTCGAGCGAGCCGCCGTTCAGCAGCATCTGCGCGAAGCGGGCATAGTCCATCGTGGTCGAAACCAGGCCGCCGCCGCCGGATTCCATCGCCGGCTTCTCCAGCATGTTGAACAGCTGCACCTTGTCGTTGGTCCAGGGATCGTTGGCAAAGGCCTCGGCGAGGCGGCCGGCATTGGCTTCCCCGGTGTGGAAGGCGGTCTCGGTCATCTGCAGCGGCGAGAGGATGTGCTCAGTGAGGTACGCGCCGAGCGTCTTGCCGCTGACGACCTCGATGATGCGGCCGAGTATGTCGGTGGAGCGGCTGTAGTTCCACTCGGCGCCGGGCTGGCAAACCAGCGGCATGCCGGCGAGCATGGTGGCGTGCTCGGCATTGGTGATCTTGCGGCTGCGCAGCCGCGACTGCTGGTAGAGCTGCTGCACCGGGCCGTTGCCGGTGTGGTCATAAGTAAGCCCAGACGTGTGGCGAAGCAGGTCCTGGATCGTCATCTGCCGCTGCACGGGTACCAGCTCGAGCTTGCCGTTGTTGTCGACGCCGACCTTGGTCTCGGCGAATTCGGGGATGAATTTCGCGACTGGGTCGTTGAGCAGGAAGTGGCCGTCCTCCACCAGCTGCATGATGCCGACCGAGACGATCGGCTTGGTCATCGAGAAGATGCGGAAGATCGTGTCATGGGCCATTGGCGCCGAGGCGGTCGGGCTTTGCCGGCCGATCGCGTCGAACCAGCCGATCTGGCCGCGCCGCGCCACCAGCACCGTCACGCCGGGCACGGTTCCCCTGTCGACCTCGCGGCGGAAGGTGTCGGACATCGCCTGCAGCCGCACGCTCGACAATCCGATCGATTCGGGCTTGGCGAGGGGAAGAGAGGGGGTGGTCGGGCTGGCGGCGTGCTTGGTGGCGGTTTGGGCGTTCATGGTCTCTCCCTGGTTGTTGATTCTTGCGGCGAGGTGCCGACACGGGGTGATCGCCGAAGTCTGGCGCAGAAGTTTTGCAATGAACAGAAGCTTCACCGCTTCGCCCTTGCAAACCGGCCATGCCCTGTGCTTGAAACGGCGCGAACCGGCGGCGACGCAGGTTCCCTGCAGGAGTGTAGCTCAATTGGTAGAGCACCGGTCTCCAAAACCGGGGGTCGCAGGTTCGAGCCCTGCCACTCCTGCCAGCTTTTAATCAACAATTTGAATGCCTTGGCCGAGGTCCCGGACCCCGGCCATGATCCTGCTCGCCTACTTGATGAGCGGGCAGCCGCCGTCCTTCAGCGGCCGGAACGCCTGGTCGCCGGGCACTTCGGCGAGCACCTTGTAGTAATCCCACGGCGCCTTCGATTCCTCGGGCTTCTTGACCTCGAACAGGAACATCGAGTGCACCATGCGGCCGTCCTCGCGCACCACGCCGTTGTCAGTGAAGGCGTCGCGGACCGGGGTCGCGCGCATCTTGGCCAGCACCGGCTTGGTCTCCTTGGTGCCGGCGGCCTTCACCGCGTTGAGGTAGTGCAGGGTGGCGCTGTAGGTCGCGGCCTGGTTCATCGTCGGCATCCGCTTCATGCGCTCGAAGAAGCGCTTGCCGAAGGCGCGGGTGCGGTCGTTGAGATCCCAGTAGTAGGCCTCGGTGATGATCAGGCCCTGCGCGAGCTTGAGCCCGAGGCTGTGGATATCCGAGATGAACATCACGATGCCGGCGAGGTTCTGCCCGCCCGCGACGATGCCGAATTCGGAGGCCTGCTTGATGGTGTTGATGGTGTCGGCGCCGCCATTGGCCATGCCGATGATCTTGGCCTTCGAGGCCTGCGCCTGCAGCAGGAAGGACGAGAAGTCCGGCGTGTTGAGCGGATGCCGCGCGCTGCCGAGCACCTTGCCGCCGGCGGCGCGGACCACGTCGCCGGTGTCGCGTTCGATCGAATGGCCGAACAGATAGTCGGCGGTGATGAAGAACCAGGTATCGCCGCCGTTCTTCACGATCGCGCTGCCGACGGTGTGGGCGTTGGCGTAGGTGTCGTAAGTCCAGTGCAGCGTGTAGGGCGAGCAGGACTTGCCGGTGATGTCGGAGCTCGCCGCATCCGTCACGATCATGATCTTCTCGAACTGCTTCGACATCTCCATGCCGGCGAGCGCGGTCGCCGAGGTCGGCATGTCGATGATCATGTCGACATTCTCGGCCTCGTACCATTTGCGGGTGATGGTGGCGGCGACGTCGGCCTTGTTGAGGGCGTCGGCGGTGACGAGCTCGATCGGCTTGCCGAACATCGACCCGCCGAACTCCTCGATCGCCATCTTGGTGGCCTCGACATTGCCGGCGCCGCCGATGTCCGAATAGACCGACTGGAAATCCGTGAGCACGCCGATCTTGAGCGGCGCCTGCTGCGCGAGCACCGGCCCTGCCAGCACAGCCGCGATCAGGCCGGCGGCGGACAGACTCGTGACGATGGATTTCATGATGGTGTGCCTCCCCGAGGTGTTCTTGTCACTTTGTCCGACAAAGCTAGATTTGCCCGGTTCCGGTGTCAATTCCGACCGCCGGGGTGCGACAATCAGGCCGAATATTGCCCGTTTGACGCCCCAAGGGCCTTCGCCTATCTTTTGTCCGACAAACGACAATCGGGGTCCGGGGGAGCTGAAGATGCCCACCACGCCGCTGTTCCGGCGTATCGATGTCGCGCCGGCCTATCAGAAGGTCGCCGACGCGATCGAACGCGAGATCATCAACGGGCGGATCAAGCCGGGCGAGCCGATCGGCACCGAGCAGCAGCTGGTTGCGCAGTTCGGCGTCAACCGCTCGACGGTGCGCGAGGGCATTCGCGTGCTCGAGGAGGGCGGGCTGATCCGCCGCGATTCCAGCCGCCGGCTGCAGGCCTGCCTGCCGCGCTACAACAAGCTCGCGACGCGACTGTCCCGCGCGCTGATCCTGCACGAGGTGACGTTCCGCGAATTGTTCGAGACCTCGATGACGCTGGAGGTCGCGAGCGTCGAGGGCGCGGTGGAGCGCGCGACCGAGGAGAACATCGCCGAGCTCGCCGGCAATCTCGAGCGCAGCGCAGCTGTCGTCGGCAATCCCGCGGCGCTGGCCGAGCTCGATGCGGAATTCCATGTGCTGATGGCCAAGGCTTCGCAGAACCGCGTGCTGCAACTGGCGCGCGAGCCCGCCGCGCAACTGTTCTTTCCGACCACCGAGATGATCGTGGGCGGCGTGCCCGAGGGCGGCGCGCGGCTGGTCGAGGCGCACCATCATCTGCTCGACGCGATCAAGCGGCGCGACAAGGAGGCCGGCGTGCTGTGGACGCGGCGGCACCTGCAGGACTGGCGGCGCGGTTTCGAGAAGATCGCCTCGCTCGATCGCTCGGTCGAGCACACCTACATGGAACACGCTTACGCCGCCCGGCAATAGCGACGGCGCGGCCAAGACAAGACGAAAACAACGACAACAAGCACATTCGGGAGGGACAAATGAGCGGAGACATCGCAGCAACCATCCAGCGCGCCCGCGGGCACAGCATCGGCGATCTGCTGCGCCGGTCGGCGAAGCGCTACCCCGGCAAGACCGCGCTGATCTGCGGCGCGGTGAGCTGGAGCTTTGCGGAGATGGACGCGATCTGCAATCGGCTCGGCCGTGGCTTGCTCGCGCTTGGCGTTGCGAAGGGCGATCGCGTCGCGGTGCTGTCGCGCAACTCGCACGGCTTCGCCGCGCTCCGCTTTGCGGTGGCCCGGATCGGCGCGATCCTGGTGCCGATCAACTTCATGCTCAATCCGGACGAGATCAATTTCATCCTCGCCAATTCCGGCGCCAAGCTGCTCGCGGTCGGCCCGGATTTCGTGGAGACGGCGCACGCTGCGGCCGCCAAGGGCTCGGCGGTCGAGACCTTGATCTGGCTGCCGGGCGAGGATCCGGCCACCGCACCCGACGGCATCACGACGTTCGACACCCTGCTGCACAGCGACGCCTCGGCGCCGGAGGTGTCGGTGGACAGCCGAGATCCCGCGCAGGTCATCTACACCAGCGGCACCGAGTCGCTGCCGAAGGGCGCGATCCTCACCCACGAAGCCGTCATGTGGCAGTATGTCAGCTGCATCATCGACGGCGGCATGGCGACCGACGATACGGTGCTGCACGCGCTGCCGCTCTATCACTGCGCGCAGCTCGACGTCTTTCTGGGGCCCGCGATCTATCTCGGCGCCACCAGCCTCATTACCGGCAAGCCGGTGCCCGACAATGTCCTGGCGCTGATCGCGGCCCACAAGATCAATTCGTTCTTCGCGCCGCCGACGATCTGGATCGCGATGCTGCGCTCGGGCGCGTTCGACCGCACCGACCTGTCGACCCTGCGCAAGGGCTATTACGGCGCCTCGATCATGCCGGTAGAGGTGCTGCTCGAGTTGCAGCGCCGGCTGCCCGAGGTGAAGTTCTGGAATTTCTACGGCCAGACCGAGATCGCGCCGCTCGCGACCGTGCTGTCGCCGGAGGACCAGCTGCCGAAGGCCGGCTCGGCCGGCAAGCCCGCGATCAATGTCGAGACGCGGGTGGTCAGGCCTGATATGACCGACGTCGGGGTGGGGGAGGTCGGCGAGATCGTGCATCGCTCGCCGCATCTGTTGTCAGGCTATTACAACGATCCGGTCAAGACTGCGGCCGCGTTCGCCGGCGGCTGGTTTCATTCCGGCGATCTCGCGACCATCGATGCCGACGGCTACATCACCGTCGTCGATCGCGTGAAGGACATGATCAAGAGCGGCGGCGAGAATGTCGCGAGCCGCGAGGTCGAGGAGATGATCTACCGGTTGCCTTCGGTGTCGGAGGTCGCGGTGGTCGGGCTGCCTGATCCGCGCTGGATCGAGGCGGTGACCGCGATCGTCGTGGTCAAGGCCGGCCAGAGCCTCGATGCCGACGCCGTCATCAAGCATTGCGCGGCGTCGATGGCCCATTTCAAGGTGCCGAAGCAGGTCATCTTCGTGGATGCCTTGCCGAAGAATCCGAGCGGCAAGCTGCTCAAGCGCGAGCTGCGCCAGCGCTATCTCGGCGGCGCCACGCTCGACCAGGCGGTGCAGAAGAGCTTCGCCGGCTAGGCTGTCTATTGGCCAGCTGTCGCCGGCGCCTTGTCCGACCATTCCGGCGGCAAGCCGAGCTTGCCGGCGGCCATTCCGACCAGGCCGGGATTGCGGCCGAACGCCTCGCAGGCCGCGTATTTCGGCTTGCCGCCGAGCGTTGCGCCAATCTTGTCGAACGATGGCAGCTCCGGCGCCTTTCCGAATGGCGTCGCGCCGGTGACGACGAGCTTGCTGAAATCGTCGCTGAAGGAAGGGGCGAGATCGTAGGCGTCACCGGCGCTCGAGACCATCGGCGAGTTGGTGAAAGAATTCGCCCCGCGGGCCCAGATCATCGCCGCCTGCTGGCGGCTGGCCTGATCGCGCACCTCGGCTTCGACGGTCAGGCTGCCAAGCCCGACCGGCAACCGCGGCACCGGCACGCCCGCGCCGAGCGCGCTCGGCAGGAAGCTGACCACCTTGGAAGTGCCCGCCGCGACCTCGTCGGTGGGCGCCGCCTGGGTGACAAGCGCGTGCAGGGACAGATCCGCAAGCTGATCGGGACCAACAACCTGCAGCCGCTCGCTCAGGCCGACGCACAGCGAACGATCGATCGCGTTGGCCACCAGGTGCCGCTGCTCCTGGGACAGCGTCGGCGACGCTGCCTGCGAGAGGGTCGTCGGGACGATCCGCACCGTCTTCGCGGCGAGGACCTCGTCCTTGTTGACGCGAACCAGCGATTTCGCCAGCACTCCGTCGGACGGCGTGAGATTGTCGTAGGATGCCAGTGACCCGCCTCGCGTCATCGGTGCGCTGGCACAGCCCGACAACAACACCATCGCAACCGCAGCGCCGGCAAGCAGGGATGACCGATTGGGCTGACCGTTGCGCGACGCCCGGCCCGTGCTCCGCGCATCAGTCGCAGCGCCCGGCAGAAATTCGATTCTCATGTACCCCTCGAACGACCGCTCACCCCACGAACGATCGAAGGTCACGATAGAGCAGGGCCGCCGGGGTCGGGATTAAGAGATATTAAGTCAGATGTAGCTCGCGAAACCGCGCGACCTATTTGAGCCACATTTGGCCGTGCAGGCTTAACAAAACGCTATATTTGCGCACTGCGCATCCGGGGCCGAGGCCTCTAAAATGCCGTGATGCAAATCCTGGAATACGACCTCGTGGCTTTCCCCGTCACCAACGCACGCATCCTCTGCGTCGAGGACGATGCCGATATCGCGCGCATGCTGGCCGAGGTGCTTGAGGACAACGGCTTCCGACCGGTGCTGGTCGGCTCGGCCGTGGAGATGGATGCGCTGCTCAAGCGCGAGAGCTTTGATCTCGTCGTACTCGACGTGATGCTGCCGGGCGAGGATGGGCTGAGCATCTGCCGGCGCCTGCGCATGTCGTCTTCGATTCCGATCATCATGGTCACCGCGCGGGGCGAGGACATCGACCGCATCCTCGGCCTCGAGCTCGGTGCCGATGACTACGTCACCAAGCCGTTCAATTCGCGCGAACTGGTCGCCCGCATCCGGGCGCTGCTGCGCCGCGTCGAGAGCGGCGCCACGTCGCGGTCACGGCCGCGTCCGCTGACCTTTGCCGGATGGCGCATCAACCCCACCACCCGTGAGCTGCATGACCCCGCGGGCGTCCGGATCACGCTGACCGGTGCCGAGTTCGATCTGCTGCTGGCGTTCTGCCGCAATCCTGGGCAGGTGCTGTCACGCGAGCAATTGATCGAGCAGGCCTTCGGCGGCCTGATCGCCTCAGTCGAGCGCAGCGTCGACGTTCATATCAGCCGCATCAGGCAGAAGATCGAACCGGATCCGAAGGACCGCTCGATGATCAAGACGGTGCGGCTCGGCGGCTACCTCTTCACGCCTGCGGTCGAGCAGATATGATGGGATGGGCGCAGCGGCTGATGCCGCGCAGCGTCGCTGCGCAACTCATGAGCCTCGTCGCGCTCTCGGAACTGATCGGCATCACGCTCGCGGCGGTGACCATCATTTTTCTGTTCGATTCTCCCTCGATCACCGACACGCAGAAGTTGCTTGCCGGGCGGGTCGCGGAGCTCACGCAGCTCGTGCGTTCCACGAAGACGCCGGCAGACGCGGATGAACTGCTGGCCGCAGCCAGGCGCGGCGGTCTCGACGTCAGGCGCGTCGCCTTAGGCGAACTGGTGCCTCGAACAGCCGCAGAGACGCGGTCGTTTTCCATGCGAGCGTTCCGGCAACTGGCTGCAGAGCCTGGAATTGAATTGATGGAGGATCTGCGCCATCCCGCAGGCTCGTCGTCACAGGTGATCGTGAGACTCGACGATGGCCACGCGCTGATGGCCGATGTTGCGGTCAAAGGCGGCCTTTGGTCCACTTTGCTCCGCCCGCTGGCCGGGGGGACGATCATCGTGCTGATCTCGATGCTGCTGCTGTCGGTCTATGCGGTGCGTTGGGTGATCGCGCCGCTGGCTGATGTCGCGCGTGCCGCGACCTCGTTCGGCCGCTCGCCGCGGGCTCCCGAGGTGCTGCGCCGGCGCGGTCCGCTCGAGATCGCCCAGGTCGCCGACGCGCTGAACGACATGCGCACGCGTATCGCAGCGCTGCTCGACGACCGCACCCGCATGCTCGCCGCCATCAGTCATGACCTGCGGACGCCGCTGACCCGGCTCAGGCTGCGCACCGAGCGCGTCGGCGACGACACCCTGCGCCCGGCGATGCTGGGCGATATCGCCAAGATGACGCGCATGATCAACGAGACCCTGGAGTATCTGCGCGAGGATGCCCGCTCGGAGGCGGCGTCGTTCATCGACCTGCCGAGCTTCCTGCAGACCATCTGTTCGGACTTCGCCGACATGGGCCACGCGGTATCCTATGCCGGGCCGGCGCGTCTGCCTTATGCCTGCCGGCCCCGCGCGCTGTCGCGCGCCGTCACCAATATCGTGGAGAATGCGGTCAAGCACGGCAGCAAGGTCGCGGTGACGCTTCGCCCCATGGAGGCCGGCCACATCGAGATCGAGGTGGCGGATGACGGTCCGGGCATCCCAACTGCGCTGCACGACAAGGTATTCGAGCCCTTCTTCAAGGCCGACAGCGCCCGGCAGGAGGGGGGCTTCGGGCTAGGGCTATCGATCGCGCAGGATATCGCCAAGCGCCATGGCGGCAGCATCGCTTTGAGGCTGCGGGAGCCGAGCGGACTGCTCGTATCGATGCTGCTGCCGCCTAAACCCGGCCTGGCCTAGAGGGGCGAGACGAACGACGCTGATCCCGCCAGGACGCCAGGGGATCGCAGGGCGCCGGCTAAGCCCTTGATTTGGAGAGACCAATGCCCGATCTCCCCGAACCGGGCGGGAGCCGGACCCGACCCCGCCGACCTTGACGTTTGGCCGGTCTCGCAGTAGATACTCGCCACTCGCAGCCGGCCCGCTTTGATGGCGGATATCCGGCGCGGCCTAATTCCCCGAACATTCGAGCTCGTTTATCGGCTCAACCTTCCAAACGAGGGCTGGGTCCGCAAGGTCGGCTGTTCGGATTCCTTGAAACGTTGCAATCGTCCGGAGACGGACGCGGATCTCACGATGGCTTTCAGCCCGTTCAAATTCCTGCAGGAAGTGCGCTCGGAGACCGCCAAGGTCACCTGGCCGACGCGCCGCGAGACGACCATCACCACCATCATGGTGTTCGTGATGGTGGCGCTGGCCTCGGTCTTCTTCTTCGCCGCAGATCAGATCATCCGCTATCTGATTACCCTGATACTGGGCATCCACTGATGAGCATGGGAACTCAATTGATGGACAAGCGCTGGTACATCGTCCACGCCTATTCGAACTTCGAGAAGAAGGTTCAGGAATCGATCCGCGAGCAGGCCAAGCAGCGTGGGCTGGAAGAACTGTTCGAGCAGATTCTAGTGCCGACCGAGAAGGTCACAGAGGTGCGCCGCGGCCGCAAGATCGACGCCGAGCGCAAGTTCTTCCCGGGCTATGTGCTGGTGAAGATGAAGCTGACCGACGAGGCGTTCCATCTGATCAAGAACACCCCGAAGGTGACCGGCTTCCTCGGCGCGGAAAACAAGCCGATGCCGATCTCGGAAGCGGAGGCGATGCGGATCCTGCACCAGGTGCAGGAGGGCGTGGAGCGTCCGAAGGCGTCGGTGTCGTTCGAGATCGGGGAGAACGTACGCGTGGCCGACGGCCCGTTCGCTTCGTTCTCCGGCGTGGTGGAAGAAATCGACGAGGCGCGCTCGCGCGTCAAGGTCGCGGTATCGATCTTCGGCCGCGCGACGCCCGTGGAACTGGAATTCGGTCAGGTCGAAAAGGTGGTCTGACCGGACGGCGCGGGGTATATGCCTCGCGTCAAGTCGAGAGGCCGTGGGAGGGAGGAGGCGGTCGCCAGCCCCTTCAACCGAACCACGGAACCTGAAACCGCCGGCCCGTCCGGCACAACAGGAGTGATAAATGGCAAAGAAAGTGACCGGATACCTGAAGCTTCAGGTCCCGGCCGGTGCGGCGAATCCTTCGCCCCCGATCGGCCCCGCGCTTGGTCAGCGCGGCCTCAACATCATGGAGTTCTGCAAGGCGTTCAACGCGCAGACCCAGAAGGAAGAGAAGAACACCCCGATCCCGGTGATCATCACCATCTATGCGGACCGGTCCTTCACCTTCGAGATGAAGACCCCTCCGATGTCCTACTTCCTCAAGCAGGCCGCCAAGATCCAGTCCGGATCGAAGGCGCCGGGCCGTGACAAGGCCGGCCAGGTGACCAAGGCGCAAGTGCGCGAGATCGCCGAGAAGAAGATGAAGGACTTGAATTGCGACACCATCGAATCGGCCATGAAGATGGTCGAGGGCTCTGCCCGTTCGATGGGTCTGGAAGTTGCGGGGTAACGGGCCATGTCAATCGGAAAGCGTTTGAAGAAGGCCCGCGAGGGCGTCGATCGCGAGAAGCTCTATCCGCTCGCGGATGCCATCAAGATGGTCAAGGAGCGCGCCAAGTCGAAGTTCGACGAGACGATCGAGATCGCGATCAATCTCGGCGTCGACCCGCGCCACGCCGACCAGATGGTCCGCGGCGTCGTCAACCTGCCGAACGGAACCGGCCGTACGCTTCGTGTCGGCGTGTTCGCGCGCGGCGCCAAGGCTGAGGAAGCCAAGGCCGCCGGTGCCGACGTCGTCGGTGCGGAAGACCTGGTCGAGAAGGTGCAGGGCGGCGCGATCGATTTCGATCGTTGTATCGCCACGCCCGACATGATGCCCCTGGTCGGCCGCCTCGGTAAGGTGCTCGGTCCGCGCGGCATGATGCCGAACCCGAAGATCGGCACCGTGACCATGGACGTCACCAACGCCGTGAAGGGCGCCAAGGGCGGCTCGGTCGAGTTCCGCGTCGAGAAGGCGGGCATCGTGCAGGCCGGCATCGGCAAGGCCTCGTTCTCCGAGGACAAGCTGGTCGAGAACGTCAAGGCGCTTGCGGACGCGGTCTCCAAGGCGAAGCCGGCGGGCTCCAAGGGCACCTACATCCAGCGCGTGGCGGTTTCCTCCACCATGGGCCCGGGCGTGAAGGTCGAGCCGGGCACGATCCTCGGCTGAGGTCTCTGGCCGTGACGAGATAAAGAGGGGCGGGACCGGGCAACCGGTTCCGCCCTTTGTTTTGCCAAAGCGTTTTCGAGCGAAGTGGCTACCGGTTCGGTGAAGAAAACGCGCCAAGACAAGATCTGAAGCCTCTCGCAAGAAAGAACAACAATGCCCGATAAGGTCCTGGTCTATTCACGCTTTCCCAAGGCCCAGCTGATCCGCTTCGGCGAGCGCTATGAGCTGCTGAATGCGGCGGGCAAACGATTGGACGAAGCGTTCCCGGCGGCCGAGCTCGCCGATATCCGCGCCATGATCACCGCGGGCGGCAC
Organism: Bradyrhizobium sp. 33ap4; assembly: GCF_032654765.1. Classification (NCBI taxonomy): domain Bacteria; kingdom Pseudomonadati; phylum Pseudomonadota; class Alphaproteobacteria; order Hyphomicrobiales; family Nitrobacteraceae; genus Bradyrhizobium; species Bradyrhizobium sp. 33ap4. The sequence continues at coordinate 17,035 of NZ_JAUMTJ010000024.1, forward strand.
GGCGCTCGGCACGGAGGCCATGGACATGCTGCCGAAGCTCGGCGCAATCGTCTGCTACGGCACCGGTTATGACGGCGTCGATCTCGCCGCGGCCGCCAGGCGCGGCATCGCGGTCGGCCACAGCCCGGGGGCCAATGCGGCCTCCGTCGCCGACACGGCGGTGACCTTGATGCTGGCGTCGGTGCGGCGGCTGCTGGTGGCTGACAATTACGTGCGGAGCGGCGACTGGGCCGGTGCAAAGCCGTCGCCGATGATGCGGCCGCAGGCCGGCATGCGCGGCCGCAAGGTCGGCGTCTACGGCATGGGCGAGATCGGCCGCAAGATCGCCGCCCGCGTCGCGGCCTTCGAGACCGAGGTCGGCTATTTCAGCCGCTCGAAGCAGGACGTGCCCTATCAATACTTTCCGACGCTGGAGGCGCTCGCCGATTGGTGCTGCGTGCTGCTGGTGGCCGTCCGCGCCGGCGCCGATACCGAGCATGCGGTCAATGCCGACATCCTGCGCCGGCTCGGCAGCGACGGGTTCGTCGTCAACATCGCGCGCGGCTCGGTCATCGACGAGAAGGCGCTGGTCGCAGCGTTGACCGACGGCGTGATCGCCGGTGCCGGCCTCGACGTGTTCGCGAGGGAGCCACATGCGCCCGATGCGCTGACGGCGTTGCCGAACGTGGTGCTGTCGCCGCATCTCGGCGGCCACACGCTGGAATCGCACGTCGCCATGCAGGATTGCGTGCTGGCCAATCTCGACGCGTTCTTTGCCGGCAAGCCGCTCGCCTATCCGGTGGCGACGGCGGCCTGACCGGAGCTTCAGCTCCGGCGCGGCGCGTGGCGCAGCTTGTCCGGGTTGCGGACGATGTAGATCGCCGCGATCCGGCCGGTCTCGCCGTCGATCGCCATGCTCAGTGTGTGGTCGACTTCGCCATCGAGGAAGATCAGCGCGCCCGCGCTGCCATTGACCATCATCGGTTCGACGCGAACCTCGCTGCCGGCGTTCTTGCCGGCGATACCGATGATGAAGCGGACGATCTTCTCTGCCCCCTTGATCGGCTTCAGCGCCGCCAGCTTGCGGCCGCCGCTGTCGGTGATCGCGATGGCATCCTCGCGCAGCAGGTTGGCGAGGGCGGAGACGTCGCCGCTGGCCGCGGCCTTGCAGAATGCCGTCAGCAGCCGTGCGTGGCCTTCGGGCGGCTCGGCGGGAACAGGGCGGTTGTCGCGGACCGATCGGCGGGCGCGCGCGGCGAGCTGCCGGCAGGCCGCCTCGCTGCGCTCGAGGGTGCGGGCGACTTCCGCGAACGGCCGGTCGAACACGTCGTGCAGCAGGAACGCGGCGCGCTCGAGGGGCGTCAGGGCGTCGAGCGCCAGCATCAGCGCGAAGGAGAGATCGTCGGCGAGTTCGGTCGCCGCCTCGGCCGACAGCGCCTCGTCGAACACCGGCTCGGGCAACCAGGCTCCGACATAGACCTCGCGCTGGGCGCGGGCGCTCTTCAGCCGGTCAAGACAAAGCCGGGTCACCACCGTGACGAGGAACGCCTCGGGATTGCGAACGTCGTCGACCGCGGCGAACCGCAGCCAGGCGTCCTGGACCACATCGTCGGCATCGCCGCGGCTACCGAGCATGCGATAGACAAGCCCGGTCAGCCGCGCCCGATACGGCGCCAGCGGGTCGCGCTCAGGCAGCCTGCTTGATGACATCGATCTGATGGCCGGCCACGGTCACGCGGCGACACTCCCTGGCATATCCCAGCGCCAGCTTCATCATGGGGAAGATGCGGCCGATTTGTAGGGCCATGGCGAGGTCGATCACGCCTTTTTCGCCCCAGCGCGCGCGAACGGCGTCGCGGCAGGCGTTATCGTCGGTCGAGCGCTGCACGATGGCGTCGGCGAAGTGGAAGCCGAGCGCGGTGTCCGCGGTCATGGCGGCAACGTCACGACGGAGTACGGCGGTGACCTGCTGTTCCGCCATTCCGGCTCCGATCGCCATGTCGACGACCAGTTGCGCACAGGGACCGCAATCTTCCGCCAGCGCGCCGGTCAGCTTGGCAGCATAGAAGGCCTCAACCGGCGCGACCGCGCGGTAGGCGGCGGCCTTCATCGCGCCGGCGAATTTGAAGAACGCGGCTGGCGATTCCTTCAGCATGATCTCGAGATAGGTGGTGTCGTAGCCGTAGCGCCTGGAATAGGCGCGCAGCATGCGGCGCGCGATGAAGCTACGCATGTCGTTCTCCTTGATTTGGTAGGGCGGAATAGAGGGCGAGCGCCGCGGGCAGGACGACCGCCACCAGATCGGGCGCGGCATGGCGGTCGTGGCCGCCGGCGATCATCACGAGATGCAGCAGGCCGTGGCCGGCCAGGAACGCGGCGCCCGCGACCGCTGCCGGCCACCAGGCCGGCCACAAGGCTCGCGCCGCCAGGCCGAGCCCGGCCGCGATGAAGGCAATGCCGACGTCCTGGACCAAATGAGAGTTGAACGGACCGGTATCGGCGGCGCCGGGCACCAGCGACCACCAGAGGGAACCGGCCGACAGCATCACCAGCCCATTGGCGAGGTTGAAGAGGGCGAGAATTCCTGCAATCCATCGTTTCATGCGAGCCTCCAGCGCCCAGACGAGCGGCGGCATTGGAGCGTGACGCCGTCGGGGAAGAAATTTTTCGCTGGGCCGGGCAGGTCGCCGAACTGGTCTGAAATTTGCTCTTGGCAAGCAGGGCAGGACCGGCTACATAGCGCCTTCCGGGCGTGCTGGCACTTGCTGGCATGTCCGTGCTCGCAATCCGAAAACCTGAGATGATAGGAGATCATTCCTTTCCGCATGCCCGCAAGGATGCTCGAAAGGAAGGAGACCCGTCGCCTTCAGAGGAATGAGAGCAGGGGCCTTCAGCGTGCTGAAGTGCCTCGATCCTGTCCAAGACTGCAGGCGCCCGCGAGAACTTCGTGTTTTCAACGGCTTAATCGCATGGCCTGCATAGACGGGTGAAGACCGGATTTTGCACTCCACGTCGCGATCAGTTCGCGGCCGGGAGGCTGGTTTGGTTCGAACCTCGACAGCCCATGGCCGCAAGGCTCTGGGAGGGCAGGCTTCTAGATGTCGTCTTGCCCGGCATGTCCGAAGGGTCTTGCGCCCCAAGGATCAGGTTTAGGGCGGGACGATGGGTGCAACCCGGCGGTCCTGCCTTCGCGGAAAGGCCGCCAACCGGAAAGAGCTTGCTGTGGAACGAGCGGCAAAAAAAGAGTCGGTCGAACAACTTAACGAGGTCTTCAAGACCACGTCGGTTGCGATCGTTGCTCACTATTCCGGCCTCACCGTGGCCCAGATGCAGAAGCTGCGCATGCAGATGAAGCAGGCGGGCGCGTCGGTGAAGGTCTCGAAGAACCGTCTCGCCAAAATTGCTCTTGAAGGCACTGACGTCGCTGCCATCGGCTCCCTGCTGAAGGGACCGACCGTGATCGCTACTTCGAACGATCCGGTTGCGGCGCCAAAGGTTGCCATCGAATTCGCCAAGGCGAACGAGAAGTTCGTCATCCTCGGCGGCTCGATGGGTAAAACCGTCCTGAATGTCGACAGCGTGAAGGCGCTTGCCTCACTGCCGTCGCTCGACGAACTGCGCGGCAAGATCGTTGGCCTCCTCGTGGCGCCGGCGACCAAGCTTGCTCAGCTCTCCAACGCGCCCGCGGCCAAGCTCGCACGCGTCATTCAGGCTCATGCCTCAAAGGGCGAAGCGGCCTGACCCTTCGCTAATCTCAAACCTGGTTCGAACCAAACGTTTAAGGAACTGAACAATGGCTGACTTGCAGAAAATCGTCGACGACCTCTCGAGCCTCACCGTGCTCGAAGCGGCCGAACTCGCCAAGCTCCTCGAAGAAAAGTGGGGCGTGTCCGCCGCTGCCGCCGTTGCGGTTGCCGGCCCGGCTGCTGGTGGTGGCGGTGCCGCTGCTCCGGCTGAAGAGAAGACCGACTTCACCGTCGTGCTGGCTGGGGCCGGCGACAAGAAGATCGAAGTCATCAAGGAAGTCCGCGCCATCACCGGCCTGGGCCTGAAGGAAGCCAAGGACCTCGTCGAAGGTGCTCCGAAGCCCGTCAAGGAAGGCGTCAACAAGGAAGAAGCCGACAAGATCAAGGCCCAGCTCGAGAAGGCTGGCGCCAAGGTCGAGCTCAAGTAATGCGCGGCCCGGGAGCGCCGCAGGGCGCTCCCGGGCCATGCAAACGGCGTGCGACAGGTTGTCGCGTGGCGCGACGGACACAAAAAAGTGTGGGGATCCGTGGACTTAACCCTCGAATCTCCTTTATTGCCATCCCATATCGGGTTGGCAGCGGAAAAACACGGTAGGCGGCGGGGACGGCAGGGTCCCTGGCGGAAGCCGTTGGGAGACAGTCAGATTTCGGGCTTTTTCAGTCCGTAAAGCGGAGCGTTTGGACGAGCGGGTGCAGTGATGCGCCCCGCGCGTTGTTTTGCGTTTTGGAGGTGGTCGGGGCCGGGACGGGGATTTAATTCCTGACTTAGCGCTTCGTTCCTTCGAGACGATTCGAAATTCAACCCGGGGCCGATGGCAGTCGCTCCCGGAAGGTTCGCCCCACAAAGGCGACGAAAATGAGAGGCCACGATGGCGCAGCAGACATTCACCGGTCGCAAACGCGTACGCAAGTTTTTCGGTCACATCAAGGAAGTCGCCGAGATGCCGAACCTCATCGAGGTTCAGAAGGCGTCCTATGACCAGTTCCTGATGGTCGACGAGCCGACCGGCGGTCGGCTCGACGAGGGCCTGCAGGCGGTGTTCCGCTCGGTGTTTCCGATCTCGGATTTCTCCGGCACCTCGATGCTCGAATTCGTCCGCTACGAGTTCGAACAGCCGAAATATGACGTCGACGAGTGCCGCCAGCGCGGTATGACCTTCGCTGCGCCGCTCAAGGTGACGCTGCGCCTCATCGTGTTCGATATCGACGAGGAAACCGGCGCCAAGTCGGTGAAGGACATCAAGGAGCAGGACGTCTACATGGGCGATATCCCGCTCATGACGATGAACGGCACCTTCGTCGTCAACGGCACCGAGCGCGTCATCGTCTCGCAGATGCACCGTTCGCCGGGCGTGTTCTTCGACCACGACAAGGGCAAGACCCATTCGTCCGGCAAGCTGTTGTTTGCCGCGCGCGTGATTCCGTATCGCGGTTCCTGGCTTGACATCGAGTTCGACGCCAAGGACATCGTGTTCGCGCGCATCGACCGCCGCCGCAAGCTGCCCGTGACCTCGCTGATGTACGCGCTCGGTCTCGACGGCGAGCAGATCCTGTCGACCTTCTACAAGAAGATCACCTACAAGCGGACCAAGGACGGATGGCGCGTGCCGTTCGATGCCAACCGCTTCCGCGGCTATTCGACCGTCAACGACCTGATCGACGCCGACACCGGCAAGGTGGTGCTCGAGGCCGGCAAGAAGCTGACCGTGCGCCAGGCGCGCCAGCTTCAGGAGAAGGGCCTGAAGGCGCTGCGCATGTCGGACGAGGAACTCGTCGGCAACTATCTCGCCGAGGATCTCGTCAACCCGAAGACCGGTGAGATCTACGCCGAAGCCGGCGAGGAGATTACCGAGAAGTCGCTCAAGGTGCTGAACGAGCAGGGTTACAAGGACCTGCCGCTGCTCGACATCGACCACGTCAATGTCGGCGCCTACATCCGCAACACGCTGTCTGCCGACAAGAACATGACGCGCGAGGACGCGCTGTTCGACATCTACCGCGTGATGCGTCCGGGCGAGCCGCCGACGCTGGATTCGGCGCAGGCGATGTTCCAGTCGCTGTTCTTCGACGCCGAGCGCTACGACCTCTCCGCGGTCGGCCGCGTCAAGATGAACATGCGCCTCGAGCTCGATGCGCCCGATACCCATCGCACGCTGCGCAAGGAAGACATCCTGGCGGTCATCAAGACGCTGGTCGACCTGCGCGACGGCAAGGGCGAGATCGACGACATCGACCACCTCGGCAACCGCCGGGTGCGCTCGGTCGGCGAGCTCATGGAGAACCAGTACCGGATCGGCCTGCTCCGCATGGAGCGCGCGATCAAGGAGCGCATGTCGAGCGTCGATATCGACACCGTGATGCCGCAGGACCTGATCAACGCCAAGCCCGCGGCTGCCGCGGTGCGCGAGTTCTTCGGCTCCTCGCAGCTGTCGCAGTTCATGGACCAGACCAACCCGCTGTCGGAGATCACCCACAAGCGGCGCCTGTCGGCGCTTGGCCCGGGTGGTCTGACCCGCGAGCGCGCCGGCTTCGAAGTCCGCGACGTGCATCCGACGCATTACGGCCGCATCTGCCCGATCGAGACGCCGGAAGGTCCGAACATCGGCCTGATCAACTCGCTGGCGACGTTCGCACGCGTCAACAAGTACGGCTTCGTCGAGACGCCCTATCGCAAGATCAAGGACGGCCGGGTCACCGACGAGGTGATCTATCTGTCGGCGATGGAAGAGGGCCGCTACCGCGTCGCGCAGGCCAACGTGCCGCTCGATGCCAAGGGCCGCTTCACCGACGACCTCGTGGTCTGCCGTCACGCCGGCGAAGTGCTGCCGGTGACGCCGGACAAGGTCGACTACATGGACGTGTCGCCGAAGCAGCTGGTTTCGGTCGCCGCGGCGCTGATCCCGTTCCTCGAGAACGACGACGCCAACCGCGCGCTGATGGGCTCGAACATGCAGCGCCAGGCGGTGCCGCTGGTTCGCGCCGAGGCGCCGTTCGTCGGCACCGGCATGGAAGGCGTGGTCGCCCGTGACTCGGGCGCGGCGATTGCCGCGCGCCGCTCGGGCGTGATCGACCAGATCGACGCCACCCGCGTCGTGATCCGCGCCACCGAGGATCTCGATCCGACCAAGTCGGGCGTCGATATCTACCGGCTGATGAAGTACCAGCGCTCCAACCAGTCGACCTGCATCAACCAGCGTCCGCTGGTGAAGGTCGGCGACATCGTCAAGAAGGGCGACATCATCGCCGACGGTCCGTCGACCGATCTCGGCGAGCTCGCGCTCGGCCGCAACGTGCTGGTCGCGTTCATGCCGTGGAACGGCTACAACTTCGAAGACTCGATCCTGCTCTCCGAGCGAATCGTGAAGGACGACGTCTTCACCTCGATTCACATCGAGGAGTTCGAGGTGATGGCCCGCGACACCAAGCTCGGTCCTGAGGAAATCACCCGCGACATTCCGAACGTCTCGGAAGAAGCGCTGAAGAACCTCGACGAAGCCGGTATCGTCTATATCGGTGCGGAAGTCCGCGCCGGCGACATCCTGGTCGGCAAGATCACGCCGAAGGGCGAGAGCCCGATGACGCCGGAAGAGAAGCTGCTGCGCGCCATCTTCGGCGAGAAGGCCTCCGACGTCCGCGACACCTCGCTGCGCGTGCCTCCGGGCGTGCAGGGCACCATCGTGGAAGTCCGCGTGTTCAACCGCCACGGCGTCGATAAGGACGAGCGTGCGCTGGCGATCGAGCGCGAGGAGATCGAGCGTCTCGCCAAGGACCGCGACGACGAGCAGGCGATTCTGGACCGCAACGTCTACAACCGCCTCGCCGAGCTGCTGGAGAACCGCCAGGGCATCGCCGGCCCGAAGGGCTTCAAGAAGGATACCAAGATCACCCGCGCGGTGCTCGACGAGTATCCGAAGTCGCAGTGGTGGCTGTTCGCCTCGCCGAACGACAAGCTGATGGCCGAGATCGAGGCCATGCGGAAGCAGTACGACGAGTCGAAGAAGGGCCTCGAGCAGCGCTTCCTCGACAAGGTCGAGAAGCTGCAGCGTGGCGACGAGCTGCCGCCCGGCGTGATGAAGATGGTCAAGGTCTTCGTCGCGGTGAAGCGCAAGATCCAGCCCGGCGACAAGATGGCCGGCCGTCACGGCAACAAGGGTGTGGTGTCGAAGATCGTGCCGATCGAGGACATGCCGTTCCTCGAGGACGGAACGCACGCCGACATCGTGCTCAATCCGCTCGGCGTGCCGTCGCGCATGAACGTCGGTCAGATCCTTGAGACCCATCTCGGTTGGGCCTGCGCCGGCCTCGGCAAGCGCATCGGCCAGACCATCGACGCCTATTATCACAAGCAGGATCTCAAGCCGCTGCGCGAGACCCTGAAGAAGATCTACGGCGAGGATGAAACCATCAAGTCGCTGAACGACAACGAGCTGGTCGAACTCGGCCGCAATCTGAGCCACGGCGTGCCGATCGCAACGCCGGTGTTCGACGGCGCCAAGGAAGCCGACATCGAGGAGATGCTGAAGCTCGCGGGCTTCGACGCCTCCGGCCAGTCGACCGTTTATGACGGCCGTACCGGCGATCAGTTCGATCGTAAGGTGACGATGGGCTATATCTACATGCTCAAGCTGCACCATCTCGTGGACGACAAGATCCACGCGCGTTCGATCGGTCCGTACTCGCTCGTCACCCAGCAGCCGCTGGGCGGCAAGGCGCAGTTCGGCGGCCAGCGCTTCGGCGAAATGGAGGTCTGGGCGCTGGAAGCCTACGGCGCCGCCTACACGCTGCAGGAGATGCTGACCGTGAAGTCGGACGACGTCGCCGGCCGTACCAAGGTGTACGAGGCGATCGTGCGCGGCGACGACACCTTCGAGGCCGGTATTCCGGAATCGTTCAACGTGCTGGTCAAGGAAATGCGCTCGCTCGGCCTCAACGTCGACCTGCACAATTCCAAGGTGGGACCGGCGTCGACGTCGGAAGCGGCCGAGTAACGCTGTGATCATGCCCGGCGCCAAACGCGCCGGGCCTTCGCACTCCGCTCGGACGTTGGGCGGGGCGCGCGCTGAATAAAAGTTTCGAATTTGCTGCCGGTGACGATCGGCACGCGAGGAGAAGACCATGAATCAAGAGATTATGAATCTTTTCAATCCGACGACCCCGGCCCAGGTCTTCGACCAGATCCGGATTTCGATCGCGTCTCCGGAGAAGATTCTGTCCTGGTCCTACGGCGAGATCAAGAAGCCGGAGACCATCAACTACCGCACCTTCAAGCCGGAGCGTGACGGCCTGTTCTGCGCGCGCATCTTCGGGCCGATCAAGGACTACGAGTGCTTGTGCGGCAAGTACAAGCGGATGAAGTACAAGGGCATCATCTGCGAGAAGTGCTCGGTCGAGGTGACGCTGTCGCGCGTCCGGCGCGAGCGCATGGGCCATATCGAGCTGGCGGCGCCGGTCGCCCACATCTGGTTCCTGAAGTCGCTGCCCTCGCGCATCGGCCTCCTGCTCGACATGACGCTGAAGGATCTCGAGCGGATCCTCTACTTCGAATACTACGTCGTGCTCGAGCCGGGTCTCACCGCGCTGAAGGACCGTCAGCTGCTGTCGGAAGACGAGTATCTGAAGGCGCAGGACGAGTACGGCCAGGATTCCTTCACCGCCATGATCGGCGCGGAGGCGATCCGCGAGCTGCTCAAGGGGCTCGAGCTCGAGAAGCTCGAGGCGACGCTGCGTGCCGACATGGCGGAGACCGACTCCGACATCAAGCACAAGAAGCTCGCCAAGCGTCTGAAGATCGTCGAGGCTTTCCGCGTTTCCGGCAACAAGCCGGAATGGATGATCATGACGGTCGTGCCGGTGATTCCGCCGGACCTGCGTCCGCTGGTGCCGCTCGACGGCGGCCGGTTTGCGACCTCGGACCTCAACGACCTGTACCGCCGCGTCATCAACCGCAACAACCGCCTGAAGCGGCTGATGGAGCTGCGTGCGCCCGACATCATCATCCGCAACGAAAAGCGCATGCTGCAGGAGGCCGTCGACGCACTGTTCGACAACGGCCGCCGCGGCCGCGTCATCACCGGCGCCAACAAGCGTCCGCTGAAGTCGCTCGCCGACATGCTGAAGGGCAAGCAGGGCCGGTTCCGCCAGAACCTGCTCGGCAAGCGCGTCGATTATTCGGGCCGTTCGGTGATCGTGGTCGGTCCCGAGCTGCGCCTGCATCAGTGCGGCCTGCCGAAGAAGATGGCGCTCGAGCTGTTCAAGCCGTTCATCTACTCGCGGCTCGATGCCAAGGGCCTGTCCACCACGGTGAAGCAGGCCAAGAAGCTGGTCGAGAAAGAGCGTCCGGAGGTCTGGGATATCCTCGATGAGGTGATCCGCGAGCATCCGGTGCTGCTCAACCGCGCGCCGACGCTGCATCGCCTGGGCATCCAGGCGTTCGAGCCGGTGCTGATCGAAGGCAAGGCGATTCAGCTGCATCCGCTGGTCTGCGCCGCCTTCAACGCCGACTTCGACGGCGACCAGATGGCCGTGCACGTTCCGCTGTCGCTCGAAGCGCAGCTGGAAGCGCGCGTCCTGATGATGTCGACCAACAACATCCTGCATCCGGCGAACGGCCAGCCGATCATCGTGCCGTCGCAGGACATCGTGCTCGGCCTCTACTACGTCTCGATCATGCGCGAAGGCCTGCCCGGCGAGGGCAAGATCTTCGGCGACATGGCCGAGCTCGAGCACGCCCTGCATTCGAAGGTCATCCACCTCCACACCAAGATCAAGTACCGGTGGGAAGGCCTCGACGAGGAAGGCAAGCACTCCAAGCGCTGGATCGAAACCACCGCGGGCCGCGTCATGCTCGGCAACCTGCTGCCGAAGAACCCGAAGATCTCGTACGACATCATCAACAAGCTGATGACCAAGCGCGAGATTTCCGGCGTGATCGATCAGGTCTACCGGCACTGCGGTCAGAAGGAGACGGTGATCTTCTGCGACCGCATCATGGCGCTCGGCTTCTACAACGCCTTCAAGGCGGGCATCTCGTTCGGCAAGGACGACATGGTCGTGCCGGCGTCGAAGTGGAAGATCGTCGATCAGACCCGTACGCTGGCGAAGGATTTCGAGCAGCAGTACAATGACGGCCTGATCACCCACGGCGAGAAGTACAACAAGGTCGTCGACGCCTGGTCGAAGGCCGGTGAAGAAGTCGCCAAGGCGATGATGAAGGAGATCTCGTCCACCAAGAAGACGGCGGCGGGCGCGGATGCCGACATCAACTCGATCTACATGATGGCGCACTCCGGTGCGCGTGGTTCGCCGGCCCAGATGCGCCAGCTCGCCGGCATGCGCGGCCTGATGGCCAAGCCGTCGGGCGAGATCATCGAGACGCCGATCATTTCCAACTTCAAGGAAGGTCTGTCGGTGCTCGAGTACTTCAACTCGACCCACGGCGCCCGCAAGGGCCTCGCGGACACCGCGTTGAAGACCGCGAACTCGGGCTACCTGACCCGCCGTCTGGTCGACGTCGCGCAGGACTGCATCATCACGCAGACCGACTGCGGCACCACGCTCGGCATCAAGATGCGCGCCATCGTCGACGCCGGCACCGTGGTCGCCTCGCTCGGCTCGCGCATCCTGGGCCGCGTGGCCTGCGATGACGTGCGCGATCCCGCCACCAACGAGGTCGTCATCAAGCGTGACACCTTGATGGAGGAGAGCCACGTCGACGCGATCCAGCAGGCCGGCATCCAGGAAGTGAAGATCCGCTCGGCGCTGACCTGCGAGCTGATCAACGGCATCTGCGCCAAGTGCTACGGCCGCGACCTGGCCCGCGGCACCCCGGTCAACCACGGTGAGGCCGTCGGCGTCATCGCGGCACAATCGATCGGTGAGCCCGGCACGCAGCTGACGATGCGCACGTTCCACATCGGCGGTGCCGCGCAGCTCAACGAGCAGTCGTTCGTCGAATCGAACTTCGACGGCAAGATCGTGATTAAGAACAAGGCGATCGCCCGCAACAGCGAAGGCAGCCTGATCGCGATGGTGCGCAACATGGTCGTTGCGATCGTCGATGCCGACGGCACCGAGCGTGCGACCCACCGTATTCAGTACGGTTCGAAGATGCACGTCGACGAAGGCGATATGGTCAAGCGCGGCCAGCGCATCGCCGAGTGGGATCCCTATACCCGCCCGGTGCTGAGCGAGGTCGAGGGCACGATCGGTTTCGAGGATCTGGTCGAGGGACAGTCGATCTCGGAAACGCTCGACGAGTCGACCGGTATCGCCAAGCGCGTGGTCATCGACTGGCGCACGACGCGCGGCGGTTCGGACCTGCGTCCGGCCATCGTGGTCAAGGGCAAGGACGGCAAGGTGATGAAGCTCGCGCGTGGCGGCGATGCCCGCTACATGCTGTCGGTCGACGCCATTCTGTCGGTCGACACCGGCGGGAAGGTGATGCCGGGCGACATCCTGGCGCGTATCTCGACCGAGAGCGCCAAGACGCGTGACATCACCGGCGGTCTGCCGCGGGTGGCGGAACTGTTCGAGGCTCGCAAGCCGAAGGATGCGGCGATCATCGCGGAGACCGCGGGAACGATCCGCTTCGGCCGCGACTACAAGAACAAGCGCCGCATCTCGATCGAGCCGATGGACAAGACCGAGGAGCCGCGCGAGTACCTGATCCCGAAGGGCAAGCACATCCACCTTCAGGACGGCGACATCGTCGAAAAGGGCGATTTCATCGTCGAAGGCAATCCGGCGCCGCACGACATCCTGGCGATCAAGGGCATCGAGGAGCTCGCTGCCTATCTGGTCAACGAAATCCAGGAGGTCTACCGGTTGCAGGGCGTGCTCATCAACGACAAGCACATCGAGGTGATTGTCCGTCAGATGCTGCAGAAGGTCGAGGTCACCGATCAGGGCGACACCGACATGATCTCGGGCGAGCAGGTCGACAAGATCGAGTTCGACGCGCTCAACACCAAGGCCAAGGAGGAGGGCAAGAAGCCCGCCACGGGTACGCCGGTTCTGCTCGGCATCACCAAGGCGAGCCTGCAGACCCGCTCCTTCTTCTCGGCGGCGTCGTTCCAGGAGACCACGCGCGTGCTCACCGAAGCTGCCGTCAACGGCAAGGTGGACCCGCTCGAGGGCCTCAAGGAGAACGTCATTGTCGGCCGCCTGATCCCGGCCGGCACCGGCGCCTCGATGGCGCGGATCCGCGAGGTCGCGGTCAAGCGCGACAAGCTGATCCTCGACGAGCGCGAGAAGCAGCAGGCGGCGATCGTGCCGACGGCTCCGGAAGCGGAGCCGCTGGCGCTGCCGCCCGCCGAATAGGCATCCGCAAGACTACGGGTATGGCGAGAAGGCCGGCGTTTAGCCGGCCTTTTTGCTGCTTTCTTTGCTTGCTGCGGTGCAGGGACGCAGTTTGTTCATCTTTCCTTCAGGCAAAAAAGTGCCTTTGCTAGGGTGACTTAGACCGGCTGTTTGGCTCGCGCCGGAGACGACGGAATCCATATGCTCGACTTGGCTATCGTAGGCGGCGGCCCCGGGGGGCTGATGAGCGCCTGGTATTTGAAGCGCAAACTCGGCGACCTCTGCCGCGTTACCATCTTCGAGGCGTCGAACCGCCTCGGCGGCAAGATCGTCACGCGCAAATTCGACACCGCGCCCGCGATGTATGAGGCCGGCGTCGCCGAGATCTATGATTACTCGATGACGGGGCCGGACCCGCTGCGCGAGCTGATCCAGCATTTCGGCCTGCAGACGATCCCGATGGACGCCGAGCAGGTGCAGCTCGACGGCGAGTTGCTTGCCGACGTTCCCGGCATGCGCCGCAAATACGGGGCGAAGACCGCGGCCGCGATCGAGGCGTTCCGCAAGCGCTGCAGCGACCTGGTGTCGCCGATCGAATATTACGAGGGCGTCGGCGCCCACGACAACGAACACCCGTGGGCCTACAAGACCGCCGAGCAGGTCCTCGACGAGGAGGTCGAGGACGCGACCGCCAAGCGTTTCTTCAAGGTGATGGCGCGTTCCGACATCGCGACCGAGAGCCACAACACCAACGGCCTCAACGCGCTGAAGAACTACGTGATGGACGTCGACGGCTATATCGGCCTGTATTCGATCCAGAACGGCAACGAGCAGCTGATCGATTGTCTGCGCTCGGAAGTCAGCGCCGACATCCAGCTCAACCATCGTGTGCTCAAGGTCGGCAAGACCGCTGGCGGCCGCTACCAGCTCAACATGATGAACGGCAAGGGGCCGGAGACGCGCGACTTCGATCTCGTGCTGGTCTGCCTGCCGCACTCCTGGCTCGCGACCATGCGCTGGGACGGCGAACAGCTGCGCAAGTCGATGGTCAAGCACGTCGCCTATTTCGACCGGCCCGCGCATTATCTGCGGGTCTCGATCCTGTTCGACGAGCCGTTCTGGGGCGAGAAGATCCCGGGCGCCTGGTTCATGTCGGAAGCGTTCGGCGGCTGCTGCGTCTACAATGAGGGCGCGCGCCACGATGTCGGCAAGCACGGCGTGCTGAACTGGCTGATCGCGGGCTCGGATGCGCTGGCCTTCGCCAATCTCAGCGACCAGGAGCTGATCGATGCCGCGTTGAAGTCGCTGCCGGCCTCGCTCGGCGATGCGCGCGAGCATTTCCTGGAAGGCAAGATCCATCGCTGGCTGTCGTCGGTCAACGCGCTGCCGGGCGGCCTGCCGGTGCGCGACGTCATGACCAACCACCGGCCCGAGCCGAAGGAGCATCCCGGCATCGTGGTGGTCGGCGACTATCTGTTCGATTCGACGCTGAATGGACTGCTCGATTCCTCCGATGCCGCGACCGACATCATCGTCACCGAGATGATGCGGCTGCGCCGTACCCGCGCGCAGGACGAGAGCTCGCTGTCCGACAAGATCGACCGCAGCTATTTCGACAATTATCGCGGCGTCGGCCCCTACAGCGAGGTCTGGCGCAACTTCACCGACCCGGCCTATCTGACGGACCTGATCAAGACGGTCTGGGGCAGGGCGAAGGGCTACAAGCTGCTGATCGCCGGCTCCGCCAGCGGCGAACTGGTCGGCGCGCTGCGCGAACGTGGCATCGATGCCTGGGGCATCGAGAACAACCGCTACATCCACGGCAAGACGCCGAAGGCGCTCAAGAAGTACAACAAGCTCGGCTCGATCGCCGACATGCCGTTCAAGGCCAACGAGTTCGACTTCGTGTTCGAGACCTCGCTGTGCCATCTCGGCGAGAAGCAGGTCGTGCGCGGGGTGCGCGAGCTCAACCGCGTGGTCAAGACCGGCGTCGTGTTCGCGTCGGTGACCTCCGACATGGCGGCGGCAGTGATCGATCGCTACGACCTGCTGCGCGGAGTGAAGAAGCTCGGCACCTGGTGGGAGTGGTCGGAATTGTTCTTCGGCAACGGCTTCGATCTGTCGATGCACCGCCGCGACTGCACCGATGCGCTGTGGACATTGACGCTGGCCGCCAACAAGGGGCCAGGGCAGTGGTACGCCGACTCCGACAGCCTGCGCTATTCCTTCTTCGACAAGGTCGAAGCCGACCTCGACGACTAGCGGGACCGACCGGAAGCTTTTGCCGCGAGCCGACCGGCCTCGTGTCAACCAACTGTCAAACGGCGGCAATTCTGCGCTCCGCGAATCCGCGCGAGCGCGCCGCGGCGCGTCGGCCGTTCCAAACGCTTTGCCGAATTCGTCGTGATCGCATAGGATTACGGGCGCAGTGTTATCAGCTGCGGTTTCGATTTGCGGTCATGCCGGCCGTGGAGCATCGGTTGGTTTCATGGCGCCAAGACCTCCTGCATCAGACGATCCGACGAGAGCGGCGGCCGACGATCCCGAGCTGAAGAAGAAGCCCGCGTCCGGTCCGCCCGCGGCGGCCGCCTCCACGAAGCCGTCCGCGGCGCCGGCTGACGACGAAGAGGAAGACGACGCGGACGACGAGTTCGAGCTCGATGACGACGATGATGACGAGGACCTCGTCGTCTTCACCGCCAAGGAAGCCGCCGGCGCGCTCTCCACGATCTTTGGCTTCGTCAGGCCGATCCTGGCGAACTACAGGAAGCCGTTCGCCTGCGTCGCCTTCGGCGTGCTGGTCGAGACGTTGTTTAACGTCATCATGCCGCTCAGCCTGAAATTCCTGATCGACGACGCGCTCGGTGAGGAGGATTTCGGGGCCCTCTACAAGATCCTCGGCGTGCTCGCGGTTGCCGGCATCGTCACCTCGATCATCGCGGTCTGGTACGAGCGCTGGGATGCGCGGCTGGGCGCCGGCATCATCGCCGACGTGCGGACGCGGCTGTTCGACCATGTCCAGAACCTGCCGTCGGCCTATTTCGCGCGCACCAAGCGCGGCGAGATCCTGTCGCGCTTCTCGATCGATCTGTCGGCGTTCGAGGGCTCGGTCAAGACCTTCGCCAACAGCGCGGCGCTGCCGGGCCTCGAGCTGGTCGCGGGCATCATCCTGATGCTGTTCCTGAATTGGCAGCTTGCCGTGGTCGCCTTGCTGGTGTTTCCGATCACCCTGATCGGGCCGCGCATCCTGACGCCGAAGGCTGTGCAGGCCAATTACGAGCAGAAGCAGAACGAGGCCGCGCTGCTCGGAACCGTGCAGGAGAACGTCGCCGCGCAGGCGGTGGTGAAGGCGTTCAATCTGCAGCGCCGGGCGCTCGGCTGGTTCACGATGCGCAACCGCGACGTCCGGGCCAAGGCCGCGTCAGCCATGTTCCTGTCGACCATGGTGGAGCGCACCGTCACCATCGCGGTGCTGCTGCTCCACCTCGTGGTGCTGGCGATCGGCGCCTATCTCGCCACCAAGGGGCAGATCACCGTCGGCACCTTCGTGACCTTCGAGAGTGCGTTCTGGGAGGTGTCGTACAACATCGCCCATCTGATGCATTTCATCCCGGTGTCGATCCAGTCGGCGGCGGCGGTGCGGCACATCCAGGAACTGCTCGACGAGCCGACCCGCGGCGCCGACCGTCCCGGCGCGCCGGATCTGCCGCGCATCACCAACGACATCTCCTTCGATCGCGTCACCTTCCAGTATGAGGGGGCACAGACGCCGGTGCTCGACAATCTCAGCCTCAAGCTCAATGCCGGCAAGAGCATTGCGATCGTCGGTCCCAGCGGCTCCGGCAAGAGCACGCTGATCAACCTGATCCTGCGGCTCTACGTGCCGGACGAGGGCCGCGTCGCCGTCGACGGCGTCGATATCCGCCGGGTGACGCGCGAGTCGCTGCGGGCCAACATGGCGGTCGTGTTCCAGGAGAACATGCTGTTCAACATGTCGATCCGCGAGAACATCCGGCTCGGCAAGGAAGGCGCGACCGACGCGGAGGTCGAGGACGCTGCCCGCAAGGCCGAGATCCATCGCTACATCATGAGCCTGCCGCAGCGCTACGACACGGCGGTCGGCGAGCGCGGCGATACCTTGTCGGGCGGCCAGCGCCAGCGCATCGCGATCGCGCGCGCGATCATCCGTAACCCGTCCGTGCTGCTGCTCGACGAGGCGACTTCGGCGCTCGACCAGACCACGGAGGCTGCGATCAATCGCACGCTGCTCAAGGTCGCCGAGGGCCGCACCATGATCTGGTCGACGCATCGCCTGACTTCGGTGGTCGAGATGGACGAGATCATCGTGATCTCCGGCGGCAGGGCGATCGAACGCGGCTCGCACGAGGAGCTGCTGGCCCGCAATGGCGTCTATCGCAAGCTGTGGGACGACCAGGGACATCTGAATCACGACGAGGACGCCGACGACGCGGATGATGACGATGATGACGATGATGAAGATGAGGACGAAGACGAGGATGAGGAGGCGTGAGGCCCGCGTCGCGGGCGATGGTCGAGCGCCAGATTTTTCGTTACGCCCGGTCCGCGGCGTGCGGACGTTGCCGGAAGTGGTTGGCCGGCTGCGTCGTTGACGCCGCCGCCGCAGGGTTGTGCAGCCGGCGCAGCCAGCCGCGGCCGAGATAGCCGAAAAAGCGCGCCCAGCGCTGGGCCTGCCACGTGGGCCCGCTGCCGACCGACACCTCGCGGAAGCTGAATGCCTTGGCGTTCGACCAGGCGTCGCAGGCGGTCTTGACCGGATCGTCGTAGAACGCGGTGATCTTCTCCTCGCCCATGCCGTCGGTCGACAGCCAGGCCGGGATGTGGACGTTGCAGAGCTGGGCGACGTCGGTGAACACCTTGTCGGTACCGGTGCCGGTGACGGGGCAGGTGCTGGCGAAGGCATCACCGACCAGCACCACGCCGGCCTGCCGATAGCCGGTGCTGACAAAGATGTCGGCGGGCCTGATCTTGATATCGCCGGCGATGTCGAACTCGCCGGTGAGCCGGCGCAGCCGCGGCAGCGCGGCGTTCAGCGTCTCCACCGGATTGCGCCGCATCGCCCGCAGCCAGGGATCGTCGGACTTGCGATAGGTGAAGAGGTTGGCGCGCATCCGGTTTCCGATCGGAAACAGCGTGATGTAGGGGATTCGGTCGCTCGGCCGCTCCGAGAAGTAGGTCATGGCCGCGAACGGGAAGGCGGGGCGGCCGACGGGGACGAAATCGAAGCCGAGCGAGATCGAGTGGCAGAAGCTCGTGACCAGCCGCTCGATGCCGAGCATCCGGCGCAACCCGACGTTCAGGCCGTTGGCAAGCACCACAAGGCGCGCCGAGATCTCCTCGCCATTGGCAAGCACGAGCCGCTGCCGCTCGGAACTGGTCGCGACATTGATCACCTTGTCGCAGATGAATTCCGCCGGCCCGGCGATTTCGTTCCGAATCGCCGCAATCAGCGCGTCGTACATGATGCCGTATTGCCGGCTCGGCTGCCGGTCGAGCAACCGGCCGAATCGCGCGATCCAGTTCTCGCCGTCCAGCGTCGCCGAGCGGAGCACCGACTCGGCGAGGCCGGTCCTGGCGAATCGCTCGAGCTGGAGGTCGCCGCCGATCTTTTCGACACGGAAATCGAACGGGTAGACCCGGTGGGGGTCGATCAGGATCGTCGGTATCCCGGCACGGCCGAGCATGGCGGTTGCGGTCGAGCCCGCAAGACCGCCGCCGATGATCGCGATGTCGGTGTACCGCATGAGAATTCCGTGGCTGTGACCCCGATTTTTGCGCTGCGAATGGCAAATAAAGGCTTAGTTTCGAAGTTTGCCTTCGGGACTAACTTGGGGAGAGTTGTTTCTATTCATATTTTACCCGGATGTAATATGATTCCGCACGCGCCCGAAGATTCGGATGAAGTGCGCGGGGAGGTCGGTCGGCCGTCACATTTCGCCTTGCGCCGAACCTCGGTGAAATGCGAAATCCGCAAGTGCCAGAGGCGTTTCTTCGCTTGTCGTTTTGCTTGACTTCACTATCTCTCGATTATACAAGGCGCCCACTTAACGACAGGCGGTGAGCTACGCCAGCGTCGGAACGGAACACCCGAAGGTCCTTTTTGAGGAGCCGGACGGGCACCAACCTCGACGAATGCCGCTCAAACGCTGTCGATGATAGCTAGGCAATGCCAGGACGATATTAGTTCTCTTGAGCACGTCCTCTTGAGAGTGAATTCGGATGCATGACCTCGGTGGCGGACCGAACAGCGCACGCTGAACGGTTCGGGATCGCGGTCCTCTGTGGCGTCGATGCGCTTTCCGCTCAGCGATGAGTGGTTGGCGCGATTTCGCTTTGCGCGGTTGTTTGTTCCGTGTCGAGCGGGCCGTGCGGGACGGCTAGTCCTGAGAAGAAATTTGCGGAGCCATTCAAGGTTTTCGCGCGAACTAAAGGGTGAAGGCTGCATGCCGACGATCAACCAGCTGATCGCAAATCCGCGTGAAGTGCAGAAGTCGCGTAAGAAGGTGCCGGCGCTGCAGCAGTCGCCGCAGAAGCGCGGCGTGTGCACGCGCGTCTACACCACGACCCCGAAGAAGCCGAACTCGGCGCTTCGTAAGGTCGCCAAGGTGCGCCTGACCAACGGCTTCGAGGTGATCGGCTACATCCCGGGTGAGGGCCATAACCTGCAGGAGCACTCGGTGGTCATGATCCGCGGCGGCCGCGTCAAGGACTTGCCCGGTGTGCGCTACCACATCCTCCGCGGCGTGCTGGATACCCAGGGCGTCAAGAACCGTAAGCAGCGTCGTTCGAAGTACGGCGCGAAGCGTCCGAAGTAAGCGGGAACCGATCAGATGTCGCGTCGCCATTCTGCCGAGAAGCGTGAAGTTCTTCCGGATCCGAAGTTCGGGAACATCATCATTACGAAGTTCATGAACTCGGTGATGTACGCCGGGAAGAAGTCGGTTGCCGAAAACATCGTCTACGGTGCGCTCGGCATGATCGAGGCCAAGACCAAGCAGAACCCGCTCGGCGTGTTCGAGCAGGCGCTCGAGAACGTGATGCCGACCATCGAGGTTCGTTCCCGCCGCGTCGGCGGCGCGACCTACCAAGTTCCGGTCGAAGTCCGTTCGGTGCGCCGTCAGGCGCTCGGCATCCGCTGGCTGATCTCGGCCGCCCGCGAGCGCAACGAGAAGACCATGACGGAGCGTCTCTCGGCTGAGCTGCTCGACGCCTCGAACAATCGCGGCAACGCCGTCAAGAAGCGGGAAGACGTGCACCGGATGGCGGAAGCCAACCGCGCGTTCTCGCACTATCGCTGGTAAGGCGAACAACGGAATTTAAGGAACAGTCTCATGCCCCGCCAACATGCCATCGAGGACTACCGCAACTTCGGTATCATGGCGCATATCGACGCCGGCAAGACCACGACCACCGAGCGTATCCTGTATTACACCGGCAAGAGCCACAAGATCGGCGAAGTGCACGAAGGTGCCGCGACGATGGACTGGATGGAGCAGGAGCAGGAGCGTGGCATCACGATCACCTCGGCTGCGACCACCGCGTTCTGGAACGGCAAGCGCCTGAACATCATCGACACCCCCGGCCACGTCGACTTCACCATCGAGGTCGAGCGTTCGCTGCGCGTGCTCGACGGCGCCGTTTGCGTTCTCGACTCCAACCAGGGCGTCGAGCCGCAGACCGAGACCGTCTGGCGCCAGGGCGACAAGTACAAGGTTCCGCGCATCGTCTTCGCCAACAAGATGGACAAGACCGGCGCCGACTTCTTCAAGTGCCTGTCCGACATCGTCGACCGCCTCGGCGCCAAGCCGATCGCGATCCAGCTGCCGATCGGTGCCGAGAACAACTTCAAGGGTCTCGTCGACCTCGTGAAGATGAAGGGCGTCATCTGGAACGATGAATCGCTCGGCGCCAAGTTCGACTATGTCGACATTCCGGAAGATCTGGTCGAGCAGGCCAAGGAATATCGCGAGAAGATGGTGGAAGCCGCCGTCGAGCTCGACGACGACGCTTTGGCTGCCTTCCTCGACGGCAAGGAGCCGGACGAGGCGGCCCTGAAGCGCCTGATCCGCAAGGCCGTGCTGACCGGCGCGTTCTATCCCGTGCTGTGCGGCTCCGCGTTCAAGAACAAGGGCGTGCAGCCGCTGCTCGACGCCGTCGTCGACTATCTGCCGTCGCCGATCGACGTGCCCGCGATCAAGGGCACCGACGATGAGGGCAACGAAGTCGTGCGCAAGGCGGACGACAAGGAGCCGCTGGCGCTGCTCGCGTTCAAGATCATGGACGACCCCTTCGTCGGCACCATCACCTTCTGCCGCATCTATTCCGGCATCCTGCAGTCGGGCACCGGCGTGGTGAACTCGACCCGCGAGAAGAAAGAGCGTATCGGCCGCATGCTGCTGATGCATGCGAACAACCGCGAAGACATCAAGGAAGCCTATGCCGGCGACATCGTCGCGCTGGCTGGCCTGAAGGAAGCGCGCACCGGCGACACGCTGTGCGATCCCGACAAGCCGGTGATCCTCGAGAAGATGGAATTCCCGGAGCCGGTGATCGAGATCGCGATCGAGCCGAAGTCGAAGGCCGACCAGGAAAAGCTCGGCGTGGCGCTTGCCAAGCTCGCCGCGGAAGATCCGTCGTTCCGTGTGTCGACCGACCAGGAGTCCGGCCAGACCATTCTCAAGGGCATGGGCGAACTGCATCTCGACATCAAGGTCGACATTCTCAAGCGCACCTACAAGGTCGACGCCAACATCGGCGCGCCGCAGGTGGCGTTCCGCGAGCGCGTGACCAAGAAGGCCGAAGTCAAGTACACGCACAAGAAGCAGACCGGCGGTACCGGTCAGTTCGCCGAAGTGTCGATCGTCGTCGAGCCGAACGAGCCCGGCAAGGGCTATGAGTTCGAATCGAAGATCGTCGGCGGCGCGGTGCCGAAGGAATACATCCCCGGCGTCGAAAAGGGCCTCAACAGCGTGATGGGCTCCGGTGTTGTTGCCGGCTTCCCGGTGGTGGACGTCAAGGTGCAGCTGGTCGACGGCAAGTATCACGACGTCGACTCGTCGGCACTGGCGTTCGAAATCGCATCGCGGGCTGCGTTCCGCGAAGCGTTGACGAAGGGCAAGTCCGTTCTGCTCGAGCCGATCATGAAGGTCGAGGTGGTGACCCCGGAAGACTACACCGGTTCGGTCATCGGCGACCTGAATTCCCGGCGTGGCCAGATCCAGGGCCAAGACATGCGCGGCAACGCCAACGTCATCAACGCGATGGTGCCGCTCATGAACATGTTCGGTTACGTGAACAACCTGCGCTCGATGAGCCAGGGTCGCGCGACCTTCACCATGCAGTTCGATCACTACGCCGAAGCTCCGGCGAACGTGTCGGCTGAAGTCCAGAAGAAGTTTGCCTGATTGTCGTTGATGGCAGTCAACGATTGAACGGAGAGTCAAATGGCCAAAGCTAAATTCGAACGTAACAAGCCCCACTGCAACATCGGCACCATCGGTCACGTCGACCATGGCAAGACCTCGCTGACCGCAGCGATCACCAAGGTGCTCGCAGAAACCGGCGGCGCGACGTTCACCGCCTACGACCAGATCGACAAGGCGCCGGAAGAGAAGGCCCGCGGCATCACGATCTCGACCGCTCACGTCGAGTACGAGACGACCAACCGCCACTACGCCCACGTCGACTGCCCCGGCCACGCCGACTACGTGAAGAACATGATCACCGGTGCCGCCCAGATGGACGGCGCGATCCTGGTCGTGTCGGCTGCTGACGGCCCGATGCCGCAGACCCGCGAGCACATCCTGCTCGCCCGCCAGGTCGGCGTGCCCGCGCTCGTCGTGTTCCTCAACAAGTGCGACATGGTCGACGATCCGGAGCTGCTCGAGCTCGTCGAGCTCGAAGTCCGCGAGCTGCTCTCGAAGTACGAATTCCCGGGCGACAAGATCCCGATCATCAAGGGCTCGGCGCTCGCCGCCCTCGAAGACAAGGACAAGAAGCTCGGCCACGACGCCATCCTCGAGCTGATGCGCAACGTCGACGAGTACATCCCGCAGCCGGAGCGTCCGATCGACCAGCCGTTCCTGATGCCGGTTGAAGACGTGTTCTCGATCTCGGGCCGCGGCACCGTCGTCACCGGCCGTGTCGAGCGCGGCGTGATCAAGGTCGGCGAGGAAATCGAAATCGTCGGTATCCGCGACACCCAGAAGACCATCGTCACCGGCGTCGAAATGTTCCGCAAGCTGCTCGATCAGGGCCAGGCCGGCGACAACATCGGTGCGCTGCTCCGCGGCACCAAGCGCGAGGAAGTCGAGCGTGGCCAGGTGCTGTGCAAGCCCGGTTCGGTCAAGCCGCACACCAAGTTCAAGGCTGAGGCTTACATCCTCACCAAGGAAGAGGGCGGTCGCCACACCCCGTTCTTCACCAACTACCGTCCGCAGTTCTACTTCCGCACCACCGACGTGACCGGTGTCGTGCACCTGCCGGAAGGCACCGAGATGGTGATGCCGGGCGACAACATCGCGATGGAAGTGCACCTGATCGTGCCGATCGCGATGGAAGAGAAGCTGCGCTTCGCGATCCGCGAAGGCGGCCGCACCGTCGGCGCCGGCGTCGTCGCCGCGATCATCGAGTAACTACGCGAATAGGGAATGGCGAGTAGCGAGTGGGTCACTCCATTCGCTATTCGCTACTCGCCACTCACTAAAGAAAGAATACGGCAATGAACGGCCAAAATATTCGCATCCGTCTCAAGGCGTTCGACCATCGAATCCTCGATACGTCGACCCGCGAGATCGTGAACACGGCGAAGCGCACCGGTGCGCAGGTTCGCGGACCGATTCCGCTGCCGACCCGCATCGAGAAGTTCACCGTCAACCGTTCGCCGCACGTTGACAAGAAGAGCCGCGAGCAATTCGAGATGCGCACCCACAAGCGCCTCCTCGACATTGTCGACCCGACCCCGCAGACCGTCGATGCGCTGATGAAGCTCGACCTGGCCGCCGGTGTCGACGTCGAGATCAAGCTCTAAGGTTTTGGATTTTTACGTCCGCCGCTTGCGGACAGAAAGACAGGAAGCACGCCGATGCGCTCCGGAGTGATCGCACAAAAGGTCGGGATGACGCGGGTCTTTACGGAGACCGGCGAGCATATCCCTGTGACCGTGCTGAAGTTGGGCAACTGCCAGGTGCTGGGCCACCGCACGACCGAGAAGAACGGCTATGTCGCTCTTCAGCTCGGCTCGGGCGCCCGCAAGACCGTGTACATGCCCAAGGCCGAACGTGGCCAGTTCGCGGTCTCCAAGGTCGAGCCGAAGCGCAAGGTCGCTGAGTTCCGCGTGTCCGAGGACGCGCTGATCCCGGTCGGCGCGGAAATCCAGGCGGACCATTTCGTGGTCGGCCAGTTCGTCGACGTGACCGGTACCTCGATCGGTAAGGGCTTCGCCGGCGGCATGAAGCGCTGGAATTTCGGCGGTCTGCGCGCCACCCACGGTGTGTCGATCTCGCACCGTTCGATCGGTTCGACCGGTGGCCGTCAGGACCCCGGCAAGACCTTCAAGAACAAGAAGATGCCCGGTCACATGGGCGTCGACCGCATCACCACGCTCAATCTGCGCGTGGTTTCGACCGACGTCGAGCGCGGCCTGATCCTCGTCGAAGGCGCCGTTCCCGGCTCCAAGGGCGGCTGGATCTCGGTGCGCGACGCGGTCAAGAAGCCGCTGCCGAAGGACGCCCCGAAGCCCGGCAAGTTCAAGGTTGCAGGTGGCGAAGCTGCCGAGGCTGTGGCCGAGAAGGAGGGCGTGTGAGATGGAATTGAAAGTCACGACCCTTGAAGGCAAGGACGCCGGATCCGTCGAGCTCTCGGACGCGATCTTCGGTCTCGAGCCGCGCGCCGACATCATCCAGCGCTGCGTGCAGTGGCAGCTGAACAAGCGTCAGGCCGGCACCCACAAGGCCAAGGGCCGCGCCGAGATCTGGCGCACCGGCAAGAAGATGTACAAGCAGAAGGGCACCGGCGGCGCCCGTCACGGCTCGGCCCGCGTGCCGCAGTTCCGCGGCGGTGGCCGTGCGTTCGGTCCGGTCGTTCGCTCCCATGCGACCGACCTTCCGAAGAAGGTGCGCGCGCTCGCGCTCAAGCATGCGCTCTCGGCCAAGGCCAAGGACGGCGGGCTGATCGTGATCGACAATGCGCAGCTCGAGGCCGCCAAGACCAAGGCGCTGCTCGGCCACTTCTCCGGCCTCGGACTGACCAACGCGCTGATCATCGACGGCGCCGAGCTGAACGCCGGTTTCGCGACCGCGGCCCGGAACATTCCGAACATCGACGTGCTGCCGATCCAGGGCATCAACGTCTACGACATTCTCCGCCGCCAGAAGCTGGTGCTGACCAAGGCTGCGGTTGATGCGCTGGAGGCGCGCTTCAAATGAAGAACATCGATCCGCGCCACTACGACGTCATCATCTCTCCCGTCGTGACGGAAAAGGCGACGCTCGCCTCCGAGCACAACAAGGTGATGTTCAAGGTCGCCGGCAAGGCGACCAAGCCGCAGATCAAGGAAGCGGTCGAGAAGCTGTTCGACGTCAAGGTGAAGAGCGTCAACACTCTCGTTCGCAAGGGCAAGACCAAGGTGTTCCGCGGCAATCTCGGCTCGCAGTCGGACACCAAGCGCGCGATCGTGACCCTGGAAGAGGGCCACCGCATCGACGTGACTACCGGACTATAAGGCGCAACGACGATGGCATTGAAAACCTACAATCCCACGACGCCGGGCCAGCGCCAGCTGGTCATGGTCGATCGTTCGGCGCTCTACAAGGGCAAGCCGGTGAAGACCCTGACCGAGGGCAAGCTCGGCAACGGCGGTCGCAACAACACCGGTCGCATCACCGTGCGTTTCCGCGGCGGTGGCCACAAGAAGGCCTACCGCACCGTCGACTTCCGCCGCGACAAGGTGGACATGCCGGCGGTCGTGGAGCGGCTCGAGTATGATCCGAACCGCACCGCGTTCATCGCGCTGATCAAGTATCAGGACGGTGAGCTGGCCTACATCCTGGCGCCGCAGCGTCTGGCGGCGGGCGACACCGTCGTCGCCGGCAACTATGTCGACGTCAAGCCGGGCAACGTCATGCCGCTCGGCAACATGCCGGTCGGCACGATCGTGCACAACATCGAGCTGAAGATCGGCAAGGGCGGTCAGCTGGCGCGCTCCGCCGGCACCTACGCCCAGATCGTCGGCCGCGACCAGGACTACGTGATCGTCCGCCTGAACTCGGGCGAGCAGCGTCTGGTGCACGGCCGTTGCCGCGGCACGATCGGCGCGGTCTCCAACCCCGATCACATGAACATCTCGATCGGCAAGGCCGGTCGTACCCGCTGGCTCGGCTGGCGTCCGCACAACCGCGGCGTCGTCATGAACCCGATCGATCACCCGCACGGCGGTGGTGAAGGTCGTACCTCGGGCGGTCGCCACCCGGTTACTCCGTGGGGCAAGCCGACCAAGGGCAAGAAGACCCGCACCAACAAGTCGACCAACAAATTCATTCTCCTCAGCCGCCACAAGCGGAAGAAGTAAGGAACGCCGGACATGGTTCGTTCAGTCTGGAAAGGCCCGTTCGTCGAGGGTTCTCTGCTCAAGAAGGCAGATGCCGCGCGCTCGTCCGGCCGTCACGACGTCATCAAGATCTGGAGCCGCCGCTCGACCATCCTGCCGCAGTTCGTCGGCCTGACGTTCGGCGTCTATAACGGCCACAAGCACGTGCCGGTGGCAATCAACGAGGAAATGGTGGGTCACAAGTTCGGCGAGTTCTCGCCGACCCGGACCTTCCACGGCCATTCGGGCGACAAGAAAGCCAAGAAGGCTTGAGGATTAACCGATGAGCAAACCAAAGCGCGAACGTAGCCTCGCGGACAATGAGGCCAAGGCCGTCGCCCGCATGCTGCGCGTCAGCCCGCAGAAGCTCAACTTGGTGGCGCAGCTGATCCGCGGCCGCAAGGCGTCCGCTGCGCTCGCCGACCTGCAGTTCTCGCGCAAGCGGATCGCGGTCGATGTCAAGAAGTGCCTGGAATCGGCGATCGCGAACGCCGAGAACAACCATGACCTCGAGGTTGACGATCTGGTCGTCGCCGAGGCGCATGTCGGCAATGGCATCGTGATGAAGCGTTTTGCTCCGCGCGGCCGTGGCCGTTCGGGCCGTGTGTTCAAACCGTTCTCGCACCTGACCATCGTGGTTCGTCAGGTCGAGGCCGAGGCAAGCGCCTAAGAAGGGCGCAGGAGAAGACGATGGGTCAAAAGATCAATCCAATCGGGCTGCGTCTCGGCATCAACCGGACCTGGGACTCCCGTTGGTTCGCCGGCAAGCAGGAATACGGCAAGCTGCTGCACGAGGACGTCAAGATCCGCGAGATCCTGCACAAGGAGCTCAAGCAGGCGGCCGTCGCCCGCATCGTGATCGAGCGTCCGCACAAGAAGTGCCGCGTGACGATCCATTCGGCCCGTCCGGGCGTCGTGATCGGCAAGAAGGGCGCCGACATCGACAAGCTGCGCAAGAAGGTTGCCGACATCACCTCGTCGGACGTCGTGATCAACATCGTCGAAATCCGCAAGCCTGAGCTCGACGCGACCCTGGTCGCTGAATCGATCGCCCAGCAGCTCGAGCGCCGCGTCGCGTTCCGCCGCGCCATGAAGCGCGCGGTGCAGTCGGCGATGCGCCTCGGTGCCGGTGGCATCCGCATCAACTGCTCGGGCCGTCTCGGCGGCGCCGAAATCGCGCGCATGGAGTGGTACCGCGAAGGTCGCGTGCCGCTGCACACGCTGCGCGCCGACGTCGACTACGGCGTTGCCACCGCGTTCACGACCTTCGGCACCTGCGGCGTCAAGGTCTGGATCTTCAAGGGCGAGATCCTCGAGCACGATCCGATGGCCCAGGACAAGAAGATGGCCGAAGGCGACAGCACGCCGCGTTCGCGCCGCGACGCCGCTTGAGGCAAAGCAGGAATTTGAGGGCTTAAAGCCATGATGCAACCTAAGAAAACGAAGTTCCGGAAGGCGCATAAGGGCCGTATCCACGGCGTTGCGACCTCTGGCGCGACGTTGGCGTTCGGCCAGTTCGGCCTGAAGGCGATGGAGCCTGAGCGCGTCACCGCCCGTCAGATCGAAGCCGCCCGCCGCGCGCTGACCCGTCACATGAAGCGCGCCGGCCGCGTCTGGATCCGCGTGTTCCCGGACGTGCCGGTGTCGAAGAAGCCCGCCGAAGTCCGCATGGGCTCCGGCAAGGGTGCCCCGGAATTGTGGGTGGTCCGGATCAAGCCGGGCCGCGTGATGTTCGAGATCGACGGCGTGCCGGTGCAGACCGCGAAGGAAGCGCTGTCGCTCGCCGCCGCCAAGCTGCCGATCAAGACGCGCTTTGTTGCGCGCATTGCGGAGTAATCGCCATGGCCGAGATGAAAGTTGAAGACATTCGCGCGATGAGCGACGACCAGCGGGAAGACGCGATCCTGAATTTGAAGAAGGAACGCTTCAACCTGCGTTTCCAGCGCGCCACCGGGCAGCTGGAGAACACCTCGCGGATGCGGGAAGCCCGCCGCGATATCGCTCGTATCAAGACCATCGCTGCCCAGCAGCGCGCGAAGAAGAAGTAAGGGGCCAGCTATGCCGAAACGTACTCTGCAGGGCGTGGTCGTCAGCGACAAGCAAGCCAAGACCATCGTGGTGCGCGTCGATCGCCGCTTCACCCACCCGATCTACAAGAAGACGATCCGCCGTTCCAAGAACTACCACGCGCACGACGAGAACAACCAGTTCAAGCCGGGCGACATGGTCTGGATCGAGGAATCGAAGCCGATCTCGAAGCTGAAGCGCTGGACCGTGGTCCGGGGCGAACACAAGAAAACGGCCTGATTACTTCGGCCTGGCCGAGGGAATTCAGGGAAATTTTGAGCGCGCTGAAGCGCAGAAAGAGGACGAGGTGCATCAATGATTCAGATGCAGACCAACCTCGACGTGGCCGATAATTCAGGCGCACGCCGTGTCATGTGCATCAAGGTTCTTGGAGGTTCCAAGCGCCGCTATGCCACCGTGGGCGACGTTATCGTTGTGTCGATCAAGGAAGCCATTCCGCGTGGCAAGGTGAAGAAGGGCGACGTGATGAAGGCCGTCGTGGTCCGGGTCCGCAAGGACATCCGCCGCGCCGACGGTTCGGTCATCCGCTTCGACCGCAACGCCGCCGTGCTGATCAACAATCAGTCCGAGCCGGTCGGCACCCGTATCTTCGGGCCGGTGCCGCGCGAGCTGCGCGCCAAGAACCACATGAAGATCATTTCGCTCGCGCCGGAGGTGCTGTGATGGCTGCCAAGATCCGCAAGGGCGACAAGGTGATGGTGCTCACCGGCCGCGACAAGGGTCGCACCGGCGAGGTGTTCGAGGTGCGTCCGGACGAGAACAAGGCTCTCGTTCGCGGCATCAACATGGTGAAGCGTCACCAGAAGCAGACCCAGACCCAGGAAGGCGGCATCATCTCCAAGGAGATGCCGATCGACCTTTCGAACATTGCGTATGTCGGCAAGGACGGAAAGCCGACCCGCATCGGGTTCAAGATTCAGGCCGATGGCAAGAAGGTTCGTGTTGCCAAGAGCTCGGGAGCAGAGATCGATGGCTGATACAGCTTACACGCCGCGTCTGCGCGCGGAGTATGACAAGAAGATCCGCGGCATGATGACCGAGAAGTTCGGTTATGCCAACGTGATGCAGGTGCCGCGCCTCGACAAGGTCGTGCTCAACATGGGCGTGGGCGACTCCGTCAACGATCGCAAGAAGGCCGAGACCGCCGCCGCCGAGCTGACCCAGATCGCCGGCCAGAAGGCGATCGTGACCTATTCGCGGAGCGCGATCGCGACCTTCAAGCTGCGTGAGAACCAGCCGATCGGCTGCAAGGTCACGCTGCGCAAGACCCATATGTACGAGTTCATCGACCGCCTGGTGAACGTGGCGCTGCCCCGCGTCCGCGACTTCCGCGGCCTGAACCCGAAGAGCTTCGACGGCCGTGGCAACTATTCGCTCGGCATCAAGGAGCACATCATTTTCCCCGAGATCGACTTCGACAAGGTCTCGGAAGCGCGTGGCATGGACATCACGGTCTGCACCACCGCCAAGACCGACGACGAGGCGCGTGCCTTGTTGACCGCTTTCAATTTCCCGTTCCGGCAGTGAGTAGCTGAGCCAAAGCCACTCAAACGCGGATACCCAGGAGCCAAGCATGGCAAAGAAGAGTTCAGTCGAGAAGAACAACCGGCGCAAGCGGATGGCGAAGAACGCCGGCCCGCGCCGCGAGAAGCTGAAGGCGATCATCGCCGACAAGACCAAGCCGATGGAAGAGCGCTTCGCGGCGACGCTGAAGCTCGCCGAGATGCCGCGCAACTCGTCGCCGACGCGCATCCGCAACCGTTGCGAGCTGACCGGGCGTCCGCGCTCGAACTATCGCAAGAACAAGCTCTCGCGCATCGCGCTGCGTGAACTCGGCTCCAAGGGCCTGGTTCCCGGCCTCGTGAAGTCGAGCTGGTAAGGGAGGGTCGGAACAATGTCTACGCACGATCCGATCAGCGATCTCATCACCCGCATCCGCAACGCGCAGATGCGCTCCAAGTCCAAGGTCTCGAGCCCCGGCTCGAAGATGCGCGCCAACGTGCTCGAGGTGCTGAAGTCCGAGGGTTACATCCGCGGCTACGCCAGCGTCGAGCATGCCTCGGGCCGCAGCGAGCTCGAGATCGAGCTGAAGTATTTCGACGGCGAGCCCGTCATCCGCGAGATCGAGCGGGTGTCGAAGCCGGGCCGCCGCGTTTACGCCTCGGTGAAGAACCTGCCGCGCGTGAACAACGGTCTCGGCATTTCGGTGTTGTCGACGCCGAAGGGAATCATGGCTGACCACCAGGCGCGCGACGCCAACGTGGGCGGCGAAGTTCTCTTCACGGTGTTCTGAGGAAGGATTTTACGATGTCACGTATCGGCAAAAGGCCGGTGGCGATCCCGTCGGGTGTGACGGCGACCGTCGAGGGCCAGACCGTCAAGGTGAAGGGGCCGAAGGGCCAGCTTCAGTTCGTCGTGCATGACGACGTCGAGGTGAAGTTCGAGAACGGTCAGGTCAAGGTCGCTCCGCGGGTCAAGACCAACCGCGCGCAGGCGATGTACGGCACCGCGCGCGCGCAGGTCGCCAACCTCGTCGAGGGCGTCACCAAGGGCTTCGAGAAGAAGCTCGAGATCACCGGCGTCGGCTACCGCGCCGCGATGCAGGGCAAGAACCTGCAGCTCGCGCTCGGCTACAGCCACGACGTGGTGTACGCGATCCCGGAAGGCATCACCATCGCGGTGCCGAAGCCGACCGAGATCACGATCACCGGCAACGATCCGCAGCGCGTCGGCCAGGTCGCCGCCGAGATCCGCGCCTACCGTCCGCCGGAGCCCTACAAGGGCAAGGGCGTGAAGTACGCCAACGAATTCATCTTCCGCAAGGAAGGCAAGAAGAAGTAACGGAGCCGGTCATGTCACTCAAGGTTACGAATGCCCGGCGCAAGCAGCGCGTGCGCCTTGCGCTTCGCCGCTCGGCAGGCGGCCGTCCGCGGCTGTCGGTGTTCCGCTCGTCCAAGCACATCTACGCCCAGGTCATCGACGACCAGAAGGGCGAGACGCTCGCCTCCGCCTCGTCGCTGGAGAAGACCATGCGCGACGCCGGCAAGACCGGCGCCGACATCGACGCGGCGAAGGCCGTCGGCAAGCTGCTCGCCGAGCGCGCGGCGCAGAAGGGTGTCAAGGAAGTCGTGTTCGATCGCGGCGCCTACATCTATCACGGGCGCGTCAAGGCGCTCGCGGATGCGGCGCGCGAAGGCGGATTGAGCTTCTAAACTTTACGAACGATGACGAGGAAAGAGGCGCAAGGCCTCCTAGAGATTGGAAAACACCATGGCAGGTGAACGCGAACGCGGCGGACGCGAACGGAGCAGGGAGCGCGAGGAGCGCGACAGCGAGTTCGTCGACAAGCTCGTCCACATCAATCGCGTGGCGAAGGTCGTCAAGGGCGGCAAGCGCTTCGGCTTTGCGGCGCTGGTCGTGATCGGCGACCAGAAGGGCCGGGTCGGGTTCGGCCACGGCAAGGCGCGCGAAGTTCCGGAAGCGATCCGCAAGGCGACCGAATCGGCGAAGCGCAACCTGACGCGCGTCGCGCTTCGCGAAGGCCGCACGCTGCATCACGACATCGCCGGCCGTCACGGCGCCGGCCGCGTCTACCTGCGTGCCGCTCCGGCCGGTACCGGCATCATCGCCGGCGGCCCGATGCGCGCTGTGTTCGAGACGCTCGGCATCCAGGACGTGGTGGCGAAGTCGATCGGCTCGTCGAATCCCTACAACATGGTTCGCGCGACGTTCGATGCGCTGAAGCATCAGGATTCGCCGCGCTCGGTGGCGGCACGCCGCAACATCAAGGTCTCCACCCTGCAGTCGCGCCGCGTCGGCGGCGACGCCGAAGTGGTGGCGGAATAACAACGCGCGCTTCTCGAAGCGCTATTCGGAGTTACTGTCATGGCCAAGGCCAGCAAGACCATCAAGGTCGAGCAGATCGGCAGCGCAATCCGCCGCCATCACTCGCAGCGTTCGACGCTGATCGGCCTCAAGCTCAACAAGATCGGCCGGGTTGCCGAGCTGCAGGATACCCCTGAAGTTCGCGGCATGATCAGCAAGGTTCAGCATCTCGTCCGCGTCGTCGGCGAGTAAGCAGAGATAAGGAGAAGGGCGATGAAGCTCAGCGATATCGCCGACAACGCCGGCTCGCGCAAGAAGCGCATGCGTGTCGGCCGTGGCATCGGTTCCGGCAAGGGCAAGACCTCGGGCCGCGGCGGCAAGGGCCAGACCGCGCGTTCGGGCGTCCGCATCAAGGGTTTCGAAGGCGGCCAGATGCCGATGCATCGCCGTCTGCCGAAGCGCGGCTTCAACAACATCTTCCGGCTCGACTTCGCCGAGATCAATCTCGACCGTCTGCAGGAAGCGATCGACAACAAGCTGGTCGATGCGAGCGCGACGGTGAACGTCGAATCGCTGGTCAAGGCCGGCGTGCTGCGCCGCGCCAAGGACGGCCTGCGGCTGCTCGGCCGCGGCGAGATCAAGACCAAGCTGACCATCGAGGTGCACGGCGCTTCCAAGTCGGCCATTGCCGCGGTCGAGAAGGCCGGCGGTTCGGTCAAGATCCTAGCCCCCGCCAAGGAAGAAGGCGAGGCGGCGTAACATCTGCGTCATTGCCCGCGACGCGCGGGCAATCCGCGGATCGAATGATGGACTTATCGAGGCCGAGCACCAGATAATGTCCGGTGTCTGCCGGCGCCCAGGGAATTGATCTCTTTGGGGGCGCCGGCGAATGGGGCTCCGGGAGAAAGCCGAAACATGGTCTCAGCAGCCGAACAACTTGCCGCCAACCTCAATTTCGGACAGCTGGCGAAAGCCGACGAGCTGAAGAAGCGCATCTGGTTCACCCTGGGTGCGCTGCTTGTTTATCGGCTCGGCACCTACATCCCGCTGCCCGGCATCGATCCCAACATCTGGGAGCAGGTGTTCCGCAGCCAGTCCGGCGGCATCCTCGGCATGTTCAACATGTTCGCCGGCGGCGGCATCCACCGCATGGCGATCTTCGCGCTCAACATCATGCCGTACATCTCGGCATCGATCATCGTGCAGCTGCTGACCACCGTGTCGCCGCAG
The DNA here is from genome assembly GCF_032654765.1 of Bradyrhizobium sp. 33ap4. Taxonomy (NCBI): domain Bacteria; kingdom Pseudomonadati; phylum Pseudomonadota; class Alphaproteobacteria; order Hyphomicrobiales; family Nitrobacteraceae; genus Bradyrhizobium; species Bradyrhizobium sp. 33ap4. Next base: position 50,824 of record NZ_JAUMTJ010000024.1, read on the forward strand.
CTCGAGGCGCTCAAGAAGGAAGGCGAGGCGGGCCGCAAGACGCTGAACCAGTACACCCGCTATCTGACCGTGATCCTGGCGCTGTTCCAGTCCTATGGCATCGCGATCGGCCTCGAAGGCGCCGGTAATGTCGTCAGCGACCCCGGCATGTTCTTCCGGATCTCGACCGCGATCACGCTGACCGGCGGCACCATGTTCCTGATGTGGCTCGGCGAGCAGATCACCTCGCGCGGCATCGGCAACGGTATCTCGCTGATCATCCTGTCCGGCATCGTCGCCGAGCTGCCGTCGGCGCTCGCCAACATGCTGGAACTGGGCCGCCAGGGCGCGATGTCGACCGGCCTGATCCTGATCGTCATCGTGATGGCGGTCGCCGTGATCGCCTTCATCGTGTTCATGGAGCGCGCGCAGCGCCGGCTTTTGATCCAGTATCCGAAGCGCCAGGTCGGCAACAAGATGTTCGAGGGCCAGTCCTCGCACCTGCCGCTCAAGCTGAACACGTCAGGCGTGATTCCGCCGATCTTCGCCTCGTCGCTGCTGCTGCTGCCGACCACGGTCGCGAACTTCAACGCCGGCAAGGGGCCGGAATGGTTCCAGTGGATCACGACCCAGCTCAGCCACGGCCGGCCGCTGTTCCTGTTCATGTATCTCGCGCTGATCGTGTTCTTCGCGTTCTTCTACACCGCGATTGTGTTCAATCCGACCGAGACTGCGGACAACCTGAAGAAGCATGGCGGCTTCATCCCGGGCATCCGGCCCGGCGAGCGCACCGCCGAGTACATCGACTATGTGCTGTCGCGCATCACGGTGCTCGGCGCGGTCTATCTCGCGATCGTCTGCCTGATTCCTGAAATTCTGATTTCCTACGCATCGGTCCCGTTCTACTTTGGCGGCACCTCGCTGTTGATCGTCGTCAGCGTGACGATGGATACGGTGTCGCAGGTGCAGGGCTATCTGCTCGCTCATCAGTATGAGGGGTTGATCAGGAAGTCGAAGCTCAGGGGAGGCCGCCGCCGCTGATCGCGGCTCGGCTTCGAACTCAAAACACAGGTGTGCGGACGTCGCCCACCTAGCCGGGGGGCGAAACAGATATGAGATTGATCCTTTTGGGGCCGCCGGGCTCGGGCAAGGGAACCCAGGCGCAGCGGCTGGTGCACAAGCACGGCATCGTCCAGCTCTCGACCGGTGAGATGCTGCGCGCTGCGGTCGCCGCGGGCACGCCGGTCGGCCTCCAGGCCAAGGAGATCATGGCCAATGGCGGCCTGGTTCCAGACGAGGTCGTGGTGGGAATCATCGCCGACCGCATCGAGGAGCCCGATGCCAAGAAGGGGTTCATTCTCGACGGCTTCCCGCGCACTGTGCCGCAGGCCGAGGCGCTCGACGATCTGCTCCGGAAAAAGCACCTCAAGCTCGACGCGGTGGTTGAGCTCCGCGTTAACGAGAGCGCGCTGCTCGCCCGCGTTGAGAAGCGTGCCGAGGAAACCCGCGCGCGCGGCGAGGAAGTCCGCCTCGACGACACGCCGGAAGTGCTGACCAAGCGCCTGGCGCAGTACCGTTCGCTGACGGAGCCGCTGATTCACTATTATTCGGAGCGGCGGAAGCTTCTGACGGTCGATGGCATGATGACCATCGAGCACGTCACCCGCGAGATCAACCGGATCCTGACCGCGCTCGGCGCGCTGGAACCGAAGGAACACGAAGATCACGCCCCGAAGGCGGCTAAAAAGGCCGCCAAGGCGGCCATGAAGGCCAGCAAGAAGCCGGCCACGATGGCAGCTAGACCAGCCAAAAAGGCCGCCAAATCGGCCCGGAAGGCTGCCAAGGCGTCCTCCAAGGCCAAAGCGGCCAAGAAAACCGTGAAGAAAACCGTGAAGAAAGCCGCGAAGAAGGCGGTAAAGAAGGCCGCCCGCGCCGCGAAAGCCCGCAAGGGAGCAAAGACCGCCAAAAAGGCGGCAAAAAAGCTCACGAAAAAGCGAGCTAAACGCTAGGAGCGGTTGACGAAACCGACATGAATCCTTTAATAAGCCCCGCATCCAAGTTGGATAGTTTGATGACGATGCCGGGCCCCGAAGGACATGAGGGGAGGGCGTCGTGTTCGCGTTTGTGGACACAAGCCCGAGAGAGCAAGCACTTGAGAAGCCCGTATCCGTGATGGATCGGCGACAGGAGAGAAGTCCGTGGCCCGTATTGCCGGCGTCAACATTCCTACCAACAAGCGCGTCCTGATCGCGCTTCAGTACATCCATGGCATCGGCCAGAAGAATGCGGCCGACATCATCGAGAAGGTCAAGATCCCGCTGGACCGTCGCGTCAACCAGTTGACCGACCAGGAAGTCCTGCAGATCCGCGAAGTGATCGACCGCGACTACCTGGTCGAGGGCGACCTCCGTCGCGAGGTCGGCATCAACATCAAGCGGCTGATGGACCTCGGCTGCTACCGCGGCCTGCGTCATCGCCGCGGTCTGCCGGTGCGCGGCCAGCGCACCCACACCAATGCGCGCACGCGCAAGGGGCCGGCCAAGGCGATCGCCGGCAAGAAGAAGTAAGTTTTGCGAATTGCTAGTGGGGAGTAGCGAATGGAAATTCGCTACTCGCCATTTGCGTTTTGAGGTGTAGCCGCTGGCACTACGGCGGCGTCGAGATCACAGGAAAGGTTTGAAATGGGCAAGGAAGCCACCCGCGTACGCCGCCGCGAACGCAAGAACATCGCCTCCGGCATCGCGCACGTGAATTCGTCGTTCAACAACACGACCATCACCATCACCGACGCGCAGGGCAACACCATTGCCTGGTCGTCGGCCGGCACCATGGGCTTCAAGGGCTCGCGCAAGTCGACCCCCTATGCCGCGCAGGTCGCGGCCGAAGACGTCTCCAAGAAGGCGCAGGAACACGGCATGCGCACGCTGGAGGTTGAAGTGGCCGGCCCGGGTTCGGGCCGTGAGTCGGCGCTCCGCGCGCTGCAGGCGGCGGGCTTCACCGTCACCTCGATCCGAGACGTGACCACCATCCCGCACAATGGCTGCCGTCCGCGCAAGCGTCGGCGCGTTTGATCTGTAAGTCGCGGGCGGCCTCTGGCCGCCCTGCGATGGTTTTTGGAATTGACCGCGCGGACTGATCCGCGATCTCCAACGCCGGGTTCGGCCATTCGATTTGGCCCTGTGACCGGCAAATGGGTGAAACAGTGACGATCCAGAAAAATTGGCAAGAACTCATTCGACCGAACAAGCTGCAGGTAACGCCGGGCTCGGACGCGAGCCGGTTCGCCACCGTGGTCGCCGAACCGCTCGAGCGTGGCTTCGGCCAGACGCTCGGCAACGCGCTGCGCCGCATCCTGTTGTCCTCGCTGCAGGGCGCGGCGGTGCAGTCGGTGCATATCGACGGCGTGCTGCACGAGTTCTCCTCGATCGCCGGTGTCCGTGAAGACGTCACCGACATCGTCCTCAACATCAAGGACATCTCGATCAAGATGCAGGGCGAAGGCCCGAAGCGCATGGTCGTGAAGAAGCAGGGCCCGGGCGCCGTCACCGCCGGCGACATCCAGACCGTCGGCGATGTCACGGTGCTCAACCCCGACCTGCAGCTCTGCACGCTGGACGACGGCGCCGAGATCCGCATGGAGTTCACGGTCACGACCGGCAAGGGCTATGTCGCCGCCGAGCGCAACCGTCCCGAGGATGCTCCGATCGGCCTGATCCCGGTCGACAGCCTGTTCTCGCCGGTCCGCAAGGTCTCCTACAAGGTCGAGAACACCCGCGAGGGCCAGATCCTCGACTACGACAAGCTGACCATGACGATCGAGACCAACGGCGCGATCACGCCGGAGGACGCGGTGGCCTACGCCGCGCGCATCCTGCAGGATCAGCTCAACGTGTTCGTCAACTTCGAAGAGCCGCGCAAGGAAGTCACGCAGGAGATCATCCCCGATCTCGCGTTCAACCCGGCGTTCCTCAAGAAGGTCGACGAGCTCGAGCTGTCGGTGCGTTCGGCAAACTGCCTGAAGAACGACAACATCGTCTACATCGGCGACCTCGTGCAGAAGTCGGAAGCGGAAATGCTCCGCACCCCGAACTTCGGCCGCAAGTCGCTGAACGAGATCAAGGAAGTGCTGGCCCAGATGGGTCTGCACCTCGGCATGGAAGTGCCGGGCTGGCCGCCGGAGAACATCGACGAGCTCGCCAAGCGCTTCGAGGATCACTACTAAGCTTTGGTCATTCCGGACGTCGCGAAGCGGCGATCCGGAATCTCGAGATTCCGGGTTCGGCTCTGCGAGCCGCCCGGAATGACGTCCGGGCGAACGCAGGATGCCCACCTGCAAAACTTGTCGCTGAACCACCGCGGCAGAATTGAAGAAGGAAGAAGTCAATGCGTCACGGCAAGGTTCATCGGAAGCTCAACCGCACCGCCGAGCACCGGCGTGCGATGTTCGCCAACATGGCGGCCGCGCTGATCAAGCACGAGCAGATCGTCACCACGCTGCCGAAGGCCAAGGAGCTGCGGCCGATCGTCGAGAAGCTCGTCACCCTCGGCAAGAAGGGCGGCCTCGCCCTGCGCCGCCAGGCGATTTCGGAGCTGCGCGACGTCGACCAGGTCAAGAAGCTGTTCGACACGCTGGCGACCCGCTACAAGGACCGCCAGGGCGGCTACACCCGCATCATCAAGGCCGGCTTCCGCTACGGCGACAACGCGGCGATGGCCGTGATCGAGTTCGTCGACCGCGACGTCGACGCCAAGGGCCAGGATTCCGGTCCGACCCAGGACAAGGAAGCCGAGGCGGCGTAAGCCCCGCTTCGAGCCAGGTTTTGAAAGCGGCGCCTTCGGGCGCCGTTTTTATTTGTCGGCGTCGCTCCATCCCGGACGTCGTCCTGGCGAAAGCCAGCACCCACAATCGCAAGCGGACGTTGTCGCGACGGCTGGAGGTCGCGCCGTCGCGCAATAACGCGGGCTGGTGGTAATGGGTCCTGGCTTGCGCCAGGACGACGTCGTCTTGTGTACTGTCTTCCTCACGCATCGGTGAGATGCAATTGCGGCGCTGCATGCCGCGCCCGATATGTCCATCGACATCAATGGAGATGACAGATGAAAATCGACCTTTCCGGAAAGACTGCGCTGGTGACCGGCTCGACCGCGGGCATTGGCAATGCCATCGCAAGGGGGCTGGCCGAGACCGGCGCCGAGGTCGTCGTCAACGGCCGCGGTCAGGCCAAGGTCGATGCCGCGATTGCCGCGATCACGAAGGCGGTACCCGGCGCGAAGCTCCGCGGCATTGCCGCCGACGTATCGAGCGCTGCCGGTTGCAAGGCGCTGCTCGCGGCGCTGCCGGACGTCGACATCCTCGTCAACAATGCCGGCATCTTCGAGCCGAAGCCGTTCTTCGACATTCCCGACGAGGACTGGAGCCGCTTCTACGAGGTCAACGTGATGTCGGGCGTGCGGCTGTCGCGCGGCTACATGCAGGGCATGCTGAAGCGCAACTGGGGTCGCATCGTCTTCATTTCCTCGGAGTCCGGCCTCAACATTCCGACCGAGATGATCCATTACGGCATGACCAAGACCGCGCAGCTTGCGATCGCGCGCGGGCTCGCCGAGCTGACCAAAGGCACCGCCGTGACCGTCAACTCGGTGCTGCCCGGACCGACCATGTCCGAAGGCGTCGAGACCTTCGTCAAGGATCTCGCCAAGCAGAACGGCCAATCGGTCGAGGAGGCTGCCTCCAACTTCGTCAAGCAGCACCGGCCGACCTCGCTGCTGCAGCGCTTTGCCAGCACCGAGGAGATCGCCAATCTCGTGGTCTATGTCTGCTCCAGGCAGGCATCGGCGACCAACGGCGCCGCGCTGCGCGCCGAAGGCGGCATCGTCAACACCATCGCATGAGGCCGCATGCCGGCCTATGTGATCTCCGAGGTCGAGATGCGCGACGCCGCGGCGTTCGAGGCCTATCGGACGCAGGCGGCGAACACCATCGCACAATTTGGCGGGCGCTACGTCGTGCGCGGCGGCACGGTCGAGGTGGTGGAGGGCGGTCCACCACCGAACGCGATCGTCATCATCGAATTTCCGACCATGGCGCGCCTGCGCGAATGGTATGCGTCACCGGAATATGCCGAAGCGTTGAAGCTTCGCGCAACCGCGCTGGACCGACGCCTGCTGTTCGTCGAGGGCGTGCCGGCGATCTAGAGCTTTTCCCGTTCCGATGGAATCGGAACGGGGCTCTAGATTCTTGTTTTGGCGCGTTTTCTTCACGCGAACCGGTATCCACTTCGCTCGAAAACGCTCTAGCTATCCCTTCGCGCCGTCGAGGAACTCGCTGAAGCCTGCGGGACGGTAGGGACCGAAGCAAATCTGCTCCAGCACGCCAATTCCGGTCTGGCCGCCCTGGCAGGCGCGGACCACCTGCTGGACGTGCACATTCTCGCGGGCCAGCGGGTCGAGCGTCGATGGATCGAACGACTCGCCGCCGATCTCGAGCTCGCCCTTCCACATGCCCTGGCCCCACTGCGGATGGCCGTAGCCGAGCCCCTTCATCTGGAATTTGAGGATCGGGTCGAGCGCGATGGTCGTGGTGTGGCCGTCGATATCGACGAGGTCGATTTCAGCCGACTGCGCGAGCCGGGTGTGCGGCACGTATTTGACGCGATGCCGCGCGGTCGCCATGCGGCGGTCGAGGCCGTCGACCACGCCGGGAATCTCGGCCTCGCATCGGTAGAGCGGCGCGGTGATGCCCTCGCGGACCAGCGCCTCGCCCTGCGTCCCGTCGAAGAAGATCGTGTGCGAGATGTGGTCGTCCCAGACCAGCGGCGCCCAGAGGAAGAACACGCTCGGCGGCGGCATCGGCGCGCCTCCGACGTCGCGTTCGCCGACATTGCGCACGCCCCAGGAGCGATCCTTGGTGCCGTAGCAGGTGCGATCGTCGACCTTGATCCCGCCGTCGGGGTGGCTGATGACACCGCTCCAGCGGCCGAACTGGTCGAACCGGGTCGAATCCATCGCGCGGCGGCCGCCCGACCAAAGCGTCTGGCGCGCTTCCTGGATCGCGGCGGTGCGCGCGGAGAAGGTCAGGTCGCAGGCGAGGCCCGTCGCATTGTCGTCGAGCACGACCCGGGTCCGCAGCATCGGCTCGAGCACTTCGAGCCTGAACGGACCGACCTGCATCTCGGTGCGCTCGATCGGGGCGCGCCGCGAACCGTAGAAGCAGTGCTGCCGTCCGCCGCGTTCCACGACGCTGAAGGCGCAATCGAGGATCTTGCGGTGCGGGTAGATCGCAATGCCGATCCCGAAATAATACGCGCCGTCGGCGGTGTAGCCGTTGAACCAGGTCCGGTCATAGACATTGCGGTCGCTGGTCGAGGGAACCGCGATCGGCTCCGGCGTCTGGTGGATGGGGAAATCGTCCAGTTTGTTGAGCACGCCGATCCCTTTCGATGTCCTGACGCGTTGTATCCACTTCGCTCGATAGCGCGTCAGTCCTGCCAGTATGAAAAACTGTCGTGGTCCAGGGCTTGCGCGCAGGCGCCGCGGGTCATTTTCAGGAACAGCGCGTCGCCTCGCTCGGAGCGCTGGACGCTGAGCGCGGAGACGACGCCCATCATGATGCCGTGCAGCGTGTAGCGCCGATAATCCCGCCAGCAACGATCCCACTCATAGTCCCGCACGCCGCGCCGGATCAGTTCCGAATGATAGAACCGAACCAGGTCGGCCTCATGAAGACGCCGTTCGATCGGGTCGATGCCGGCCGAGAGGAAATAGGCGACGTCGACGATTCCTGGGCCCACTGTCAGCGTCTGCCAGTCCAGCGTCGCCATCGGATGGGTATTGCCGCGGACGTCGAACAGCATGTTGTCGAGCCGGAAATCCGCATGCTGGAGCGTTCGCGGCGCCGATCGATCGGACTGGTAGCGCAATAGCGCGTCCGGAAGCCGGTCGATCAGATCAAGGAATTCCGGCTCGATCACGCCGCGATATCGCTCCTTGTAGTGACCGATGATGCCGGGCAGCGCCGCGCGAAGGTCTCTGCGCCGGCTTGCGGCCATCACGAAGCATTGCACCGCATCGAGGCTCGGGTCATTCCATCGCGGCGCATGCAACGCCGCGGCCTCGGTCATGGCGATCCGGCTGTCGGCGATCGAGCATCCGGCGAGCTGATCGCCCGGACGTGCGGGCGCGAGGTCCTCCAGGATCAGGGTGAAGTCGTCGGTCGCCGGATCGATTTCGGCAAGAATCGGCCGGGGGGTGTGAATGGCGACGGTGGCGGCCAGCTCGCGATAGAACGCGACCTCGCGGACGTAAAGCGTGTGCGCAGAACCGGAGCGGCGGCTGTCGGGATCTGCGGCAGGGAATTTGCCGACGACGCTCACGGGAGCGTTCGGCTCGTCACCGTCATAGGTCAGTCGAAATCGATAGCTGTCGCCGACGAGGCCATTGCCGACCGGCTTGCAGGCGAGGTCGACGACCCTGACCTCGTCGATCACACCGGCTTCGCGCAGCGCCCGCGTCATCCACTCCGGATCGATCCGCGACGGATCGGCCGTGAGCAAATTCATCGGTTTCCTCCCATCCCCGTGGGCGTCACCACCGCTCCGGCCGCGTCTTGCGCAGTTGGATTGAGGACGGGGTGATCGTTGCGCAAATCATACAGGCGCCGGCGGCTTTGGCAAAAGCCACCCGCCGGCCTGTGGGGATATCATGCCCGGGATGTTGCCCGGGCATGAGGAAGCGGACGTGAGGAGCCTTACCAGCCCTCAAGCACGATCTTGCCGCGTGACTTGCCGCTTTCCAGCAGAGCGTGGGCGCGCTTGAGGTTGGCGGCGTTGATGGTACCGAAGGTCTGGTCGAGCGTGGTGCGCAGCACGCCCTTGTCGATCAGGTCGGCGACATCGTTGAGCAGATGATGCTGCGCGATCATGTCGGGTGTCTGGAACGAGGAGCGCGTGAACATCGATTCCCAGTGCACCGAGACCGCCTTGCCCTTGAACGCGGCGACGTTGAATTCCGGCGGATCGTCGATCAGGCCGAACTTGCCCTGCGGCGCGATGAAGTCGGCGATCGACTTGTAGTGCTGGTCGGTGAAGGTGAGGCTGGCGACGAGGCCGACCGGCGGCAGCCTCAAGCTCTCGATCTGCTCCTTCATCGGCTGCGAGTGGTCGATCACCGCATGGGCGCCGAGATCGCGGCACCACTTTTGCGACTCCGGCCGCGTTGCTGTCGCAACCACGGTCAGTCCGGTGAGGCGGCGCGCAAGCTGGATCAGGATCGAGCCGACACCGCCGGCGCCGCCGGTGATCAGAAGCGTGCGCGGATCGAGGCTCTTGCCCGGCACCGCGCCGAGCCGGTCGAACAGCAGCTCCCACGCGGTGATCGAGGTCAGGGGCAGGGCGGCGGCCTGCGCGAATGACAGCGACGCCGGCTTGTTGCCGACGATGCGTTCATCGACCAGATGAAATTCCGAATTGGTGCCCTGGCGCAGGATCGAGCCCGCGTAAAACACCTCGTCGCCGGGCTTGAAGAGCGAGACGTCGGGCCCGACCGCGTCGACCACGCCGGCCGCGTCGAAGCCGAGGATCTTGTATCCGCCGTCGGTCGGCGCCGCGCGCTTGCGCACCTTGTAGTCGACCGGATTGGCCGAGATGGCCTTCACCGCGACGCGGATGTCGCGCCCCTTCGGCTCAGGCTTGGCGATCTCGAAATCGACGAGCGAATCCGCCGCCTCGATCGGCAGCGATTTTTGGTATCCGACGGCCTTCATGCCTGGTCTCCGTGGTGGGCGATTGCCTGCCGATTAACTGTCGCGCTGGCGTCCATTTGGCAAGTACTGTAAAAACAGGGAACTAGTCCCTGTTTGTATACTATTGGAAAAATACTGCATGAAACGGAAGAATTTCGCGCGCCGGCCGGGCTGCGCGGTCGAGGCGGCGCTCGACCTGATCGATGGCAAATGGAAGGGCGTGATCCTGTATCATTTGCAGGCCGGCACCCAGCGCTTCGGCGAGTTGCGGCGGCGGATGCCCGGCATCACCCAGCGCATGCTGACCAAGCAGCTGCGCGCGCTCGAGGACGACGGCCTCGTGATCCGCAAGGTCTATGCCGAGGTGCCGCCACGGGTCGAGTACACGCTTTCCGAACTCGGCGAGAGCCTGCGCCCGGTGATCGATATTCTGAAAGCCTGGGGCGAGGGCCATCAGGAGCGGCTGTCCTGCGCGCCGGCGCCGGAGGTCATTGTGAAGAAGTCGAAGCGCGCGGCCTGAAAGCATGTTCGCGCGACGCGCTCCGCTTCACCTCGCCCTGCGTGCGGGGAGAGGCATAGGCCGCCTACGGCGGCCGTTCTCAAGAACGCCTAAGCGGTGCTTCGGCTATGACGCATCGTCAGATGCGTTCCGGGTGAGGGGGAGCCTCAGCAAGCGCAGCTGCTGCCGAATACGCGGAGAGGGCCCCTCACCCCAACCCTCTCCCCGTAAGAACGGGGAGAGGGAGCGCGGCGCCGTCCTGGTCAATATTCGACCGATCTCATTCAGCTAGAAACGCGTGAACCAAACGCTCGATGAAAACGGCCGGAGCGATGCCCCGGCCGTCTATGAGTTGGTCTCAGCTCCGATCAGATCAGAACGCAACCTGCGTGCGCAGCGCGACCGCGTCGAACTTCGAACCGACGTCCGCAGCCGAGGTCGCCGAGGCCTGCTTGGCGATATCGCCGTGCAGATAGTTCAGCATGAAGCGGACGTTGTTGTTGACGTACCAGTTCAGCGCGGCGGTGTAGACGGTCTGCCGTCCACCCGCGATGCCGACCGCCTGCGCGATCTGATCGTTGAGGTCCATCGTGCTGACGCGGCCGGCGATTTCCCAGGCGCCCCAGCCGCCGCCCGCGAGCGAGAACGGATCATGCGGCTTGATCCCGCTATAGGAGGCCGTCGCCGGGTTGTAGGCGTGGTTCTCGCCGGTCAGCACATAGCCGACCTGCGCGTAACCGCCGTCGAACTTCAGGCTCGGCGCGCCGAACGGCGGCAGTCCGGTGTTCGCGGAGCGGTCGACATTGAACCAGTAATATTCGCCCTGCGCGATGAACGGGCCATAGGTCGCCGCCGCCTCGACGCCGTAGACCTGCGCGCCGGAGACATTGGCGATCGCACCGGTCGAGATCAGCGTGGTCGGATCGATGCGCAGCTCGGGCCGGTCGCTGAGCGTGAGCGTCTGCGCCTGCGTGAGCTGGTTGCGCGGCGGCTGCACCAGCCATTCCGCATCGGCGCCAATGTGCACCGAATAATTCTTGCCGCTGATCGGATTGCCGGCGACGCGGATGACCCCGCCATACTGCTCGGACGTGCCGGCCGGCGAGGCGGAGGACGCGGAGTGGATGGCGCCCGACGTCGGTCCGGTGACATAGCCGCCGATCCAGAACTGGTCGTTCCACCAGCGGGTGCCGGCGGCCGAACGGAAGTCACCGGCGGCGATGTTCTGTGCGATGATGCCGACCGAGGCGCGCTCCATGAACAGGATGTCGTTGGAGCTGGTCGCTTCGTCGAGTGTCCACGGCACGTCCATGATGCCGCCTTCGATCGCCATCTTGCCGCCGAACGGCTTGAAGCCGGTGTAGCTCAGATACGCGTTCTCGATGCCCGAGGTGCCGCCGCCGGGCAGCGATCCCGGCGCCGCGCCGCCGAAGCCGTCGGACGAGCCGCCGAAATCGTAGATCAGCGAGTAATTCCAGTCACCGAAGAACTTGCCGACGATGCCGATGCGCGCGCGGCGGACGTTCTCGCCGCTGTCGAGCTTCTGCGGTGAGGTGCCTGCGGTGTTCGGGCGATAGTCGTAGCCGCCGACATCCCAGTGCACGCGGCTCGTGATCGCAACGCAGTTCTGTTCGTCCGCGGTGCAGATCGTCGGCCGGTTGTTCGGCATCGTCACCACGACGCCGGACGGCGCGACCGGGCCCTTCACCGGGATCGCGGCGTTGGCGGTCGCCACCCGCGCGGCCTTGGCATCCGCCGCCTTCGCATTGGCGTTTGCGCTGGCTGCGCTTGCGGTATTGGCGTTGGTCTGCTTCTGCAGTTTGTCGAGCTTCTGCTCGAGCATCTTCAGCTGCTGCTTCAGCAGCGCGATCTCCGCATCGCTGCCGCCTCCGGCCGATTGCGAATAGGCCGGCGAGGCGGCAAGCGCCCCTGCCAGGCCTATGGCGATTGCACTGACTTTTGTTGCACCCATTGTGCACCCCCGTTGTGTTTGAATTCCCCACTCACTCACTGAACGGTCCTAGGAGCGTATCGTGACTGACGCACGACAGTGCTTCCGGGCATCGCAGTTCCGCTTGTGGTCCGCAGGCAACAAGCGGAGCGGCGCAGCGAGATGACAGCCATCATAGAAGCTTGGCGGCGCGCTTCAACGCGGCCGCTGCGGGTTGTGCACCGGTACGGCGGGGGGGCCAGTTATCCGGCCGGGCGCCCTTCAATTGCCCGGCAAACACGCCTATATTCCGGCGTTTCCACGAGAGGTGAGAATGCTCCGACCTGTCCGCTTTGCTGCCGTATCCGCTCTGTGCACGTTGGCCTTCATGGGGAATCTTTCCGCAGCCGCGGCCCAGGACCGCCGCGTGCCGTCCTCGCAGGCCGAGCTGCAATTGTCCTATGCGCCGATCGTGCAGCGGGTGCAGCCGGCGGTGGTCAATGTCTACGCCGCCAAGACCGTGCAGAACCGCAATCCATTTCTGGATGACCCGATTTTTCGCCGGTTCTTCGGCGTGCCGGGACAGCAGCCCGAGCAGATGCAGCGCTCGCTCGGCTCCGGCGTGATGGTCGATGGCTCCGGCCTCGTAGTCACAAACAATCACGTGATCGAGGGCGCCGATCAGGTGAAGGTCTCGCTCGCCGACAAGCGCGAATACGAGGCCGAGATCGTGCTGAAGGACAGCCGTACCGACCTCGCGGTGCTGCGCCTGAAGGACACCAACAAGGAGAAGTTCGCGACCCTCGACTTCGCCAATTCCGACCAGCTGCAGGTCGGTGACGTCGTGCTCGCGATCGGCAATCCGTTCGGCGTCGGCCAGACCGTGACGCACGGCATCATCTCGGCCCTGGCGCGCACTCAAGTCGGGATCACGGATTATCAATTCTTCATTCAGACCGACGCCGCGATCAATCCCGGCAATTCCGGCGGCGCGCTGGTCGACATGACCGGCCGGCTCGCCGGCATCAACACTGCGATCTTCTCGCGCTCCGGCGGCTCGCAGGGCATCGGCTTTGCGATCCCCGCCAACATGGTGCGCGTCGTGGTGGCCTCCGCCAAGAGCGGCGGCAAGAATGTGAAGCGGCCATGGCTCGGCGCGCGGCTGCAGGCGGTGACGCCGGAGATTGCCGAGACGCTCGGGCTGAAGCTGCCGTCTGGCGCGCTGGTCGCCAACGTCGCGCCGAACAGCCCGGCGGCGAAGGCCGGACTGAAGCTCTCCGACCTGATCGTCGGGATCGACGGCACGCCGATCGACGATCCCAACGCGTTCGACTACCGCTTCGCGACCCGTCCGCTCGGCGGCAACGCGGAGATCGAGGTGCAGCGCGCCGGCAAGCCGGTGAAGCTCACCATACCGCTGGAGACCGCGCCCGACACCAACCGCGACGAGATCGTGCTGACCGCGCGCTCGCCGTTCCAGGGCGCGAGGGTCGCCAACATCTCGCCGGCGCTGGCCGACGAACTACATCTCGACGCCGGTGCCGAGGGCGTGGTGGTGACTGATCTCGCCGGTGACGGCACCGCGGCCAATGTCGGCTTCCAGAAGGGCGACATCATCCTCGCGGTCAACAACGAGAAGATCGTGCGGACCAGCGACCTCGAGAAGGCATCGAAGACGGGGACGCGGGTCTGGCGCATCACGCTGGTGCGCGGCGGCCAGCAGATCAACGTGACGCTCGGCGGATGAGCCCCAAGCAACCGCGAGAGGCCGGCAACCTCTTTGCTGCGGCGGGGATGGAGCAGGACGCGCCGCACCCGCTGCCGGACCGGCTGCGTCCGCGCACGCTGGCCGATGTCGTCGGCCAGGATCACATCCTCGGCCCTGACGGCGCGCTGACGCGGATGCTGGAGACGCGCACGCTGGGCTCGCTGGTGTTCTGGGGACCGCCCGGCACCGGCAAGACCACGGTGGCGCGGCTTCTGGCCGACGCCACCGAGCTGCATTTCGAGCAGATCTCCGCGGTGTTCTCCGGCGTCGCCGATCTCAAGAAGGCGTTCGATGCCGCGCGTGCCCGCCGCGAGACCGGCAAGGGCACGCTCCTGTTCGTCGACGAGGTGCATCGCTTCAACCGCGCGCAGCAGGATTCCTTCCTGCCCGTGATGGAGGACGGCACGGTGGTGCTGGTCGGCGCCACCACGGAGAACCCGTCCTTCGAGCTCAACGCGGCGCTTCTGTCGCGCGCCCGCGTGCTGGTGTTTCACTCGCTCGATACGGCGGCGATCGAGAAACTGTTCGCCAATGCCGAGAAGATCGAGGGCAAGCCGCTGCCGCTCGATGCCGAAGCCCGCGCCGTGCTGGTGCGGATGGCCGATGGCGATGGCCGCGCCTCGCTGACATTGGCCGAAGAGGTCTGGCGCGCCGCCCGCAAGGGCGAGGTGTTCAACGCCGAGCAGTTGCAGGCCATCCTGCAACGCCGGGCGCCGATCTACGACAAATCGGCCGACGGCCATTACAATCTGATCTCGGCGCTGCACAAGTCAGTGCGCGGCTCCGATCCGGATGCGGCGCTGTATTATCTCGCGCGCATGTTCGATGCCGGCGAGGATCCGCTGTTCCTGGCGCGGCGCGTGGTGCGCATGGCGGTCGAAGATATCGGCCTTGCCGATCCGCAGGCGCTGGCGGTGTGCAACGCCGCCAAGGATGCTTACGATTTCCTCGGCTCGCCGGAGGGTGAGCTCGCGATCGCGCAGGCCGTGGTCTATCTCGCCACCGCGCCGAAATCGAACGCGGTCTACACCGCGTTTGGTGCTGCGATGCAGACCGCAAAGCAGGGCGGCTCGCTGCTACCGCCGAAGCACATTTTGAATTCGCCGACCAAGCTGATGAAGTCGGAGGGCTACGGCTCCGGCTATCAATATGATCACGACATGCCGGACGCATTCTCCGGCCAGGACTATTTCCCGGAAGCGCTGGGCCGCCAGACCTTCTACGATCCGCCCGACCGCGGCTTCGAACGCGAGATCCGCAAGCGGCTGGATTACTGGCAGCGGCTGCGCAAGGACCGGGGCGGGAGCTAGGGCAAGACGAGATTGGGCCGTGGTCGCGAATAGCGCACGTTCCCACCTGCGGCGCGGGCAGGGAACGCTTGCGTAACTTCGGAATATTAGAAATATATTCCTGATTTGCCCGACGTGTCAAGTTGCTTGGTGCCACGCCGATCGCCGCCGGCTCCTTTGCATGGGGTTGTTTTCGATATTTTGCCAGCGCCCGCTGCGACGGCCCATAACCTCATATTGCGCTCGCGCGTCACTTGACGCTCTTCACGAACTCCAAAATCTCGTCCGTCAGCCGCGTGTCCGGCGTGTTGATCGCATAGACCTCCGACATGTGGCTGTGCTGCGGCAGCATGAAGCTGCGGGCGCAGCCGCTCGGCCGCTTGCAACTGGCCTGCTTCATGAGCTCGAACTGCTCGACGAAGCGCGGCGGATCGAGCTCGGCCGCGGTGATCAGGAACGGGATCGGGCTCGCGACCAGCCCTTGCAGCGAGGAGCGTTCGGCATAGCGCGAGGGGTCGGAGCCGTAATAGGCGAGCTCGGCGTCGCCGGCCGGCGAGGCGGTCAGATCATAGATGCCCGACACCATGATCGCGCCGGCAAGTCCGCCGCCCTTCACCTTGTGGAATTCGCCATGGGAGACATAGCTCGCGACATGGATCGCGCCGGCCGATTGGCCCATCAGGAAGATGCGCCTCGGCTCGCCGCCGCGGGAGGCGATGTTTTCCGCAACCCACTGCACGATCGCACCCATGTCCTCCGGGCCCGCCGGCCACGGAAAGGCCGGCGCGAGGCGATAGGTGGCATTGACGCCGACGAAGCCGTTCTTGACCGCCCACAGCATGATGTTGTCGTAGAACGGGCTGCCGGGCGCGCGCTTGTTGCCCGCGACGAAGCCCCCGCCATGGATGTAGATCAGCACGGGTCGTGCGGGCGCCGCCGTCTCCGGCGTGAACACGTCGAGCAGATGTCGGTCGGCGGGGCCGTATTTGAGGTCGCGCTCGACCTTGACGCCCTGATAGGGCTCCTTCTGTTGCAGCGGCGCGTAGAGTGCAGCGGTCTTGGGCGGGTCGATGACGCGGCCGAGTTCCAGGAGCTTCCAGGCCAGATCTTCCGGCATCGCGGCTTCGGGCATCGGACTTTGCTGGGCGAGCGCAGGGTCCGTGAGCATCAGGGCCGCCGCCAAAGCCGATATCGCCAGTCTGATTCCAGGGCCCCCGTCGATTGTCGTATGCGGCCGAACATGGCCGATGTTGCACCGGATTCACACCGATTTCGCCGTGACGATTCGCGGCATTTGCGCTAGGCACAATGCAGGTCTGGAGCCGAAAAATCACCATGAGCCGCCGCATCAAGAGAACTACATCGCCGGGCGACCGCGCCAAAGGGCGCGACAAGGGCCGCGACCGGGACCGCGCCGGCGATCGCGGCAAGGATCGTGGTAAGGATCGTGGGAAGAGCGGATCGGCGGAGCGCACCCGCAAGCCGGACGATCGCAAGTTCGGTGAGCGCAAGTCTGGAGAGCGTCCGTTCGCGCACCGGGCGTCCGCAAAGCCGCCGCGCTTTGCCGAGTCGCGTCGCGACCGGCAGGAGCGGGCTGAGCCCGCCGCTACGAAGCCCGCGGCCGAGCAGCCGCTGCCGACCAAGGTGCAGACCGTCGTCGTCACCGCCGACGAGAACGGCATGCGCGTCGACCGTTTCCTCGAGGCACGCTTTCCCGGCCTGTCGTTCTCCCACATCCAGCGCATCGTCCGGAAGGGCGAACTCAGGGTCAACGGCAAGCGCGCCGATTCCAAGGACCGGCTGGAGGAGGGCCAGAGCGTGCGCATCCCGCCGCTGCGGCTCGACACGCCGAAGACATCAGGCACGCTCTCCGAGGCCGAGGCGAAGACGCTGCAGGCGCTGAAGGACATGACGCTGTACGAGGACGACGACGTGCTGGTGCTGAACAAGCCGGCCGGTCTCGCCGTGCAGGGCGGCTCCGGCATGACGCGCCATGTCGACCAGATGCTCGAGGTGATGCGCGACGCCAAGGGGCAGAAGCCGCGGCTGGTGCATCGGCTCGACCGGGAGACCTCCGGCTGCCTTCTGGTCGCCAAGACGCGTTTCGCTGCCACGCACCTCACCGGCGCATTCCGCCATCGCTCCGCGCGCAAGATCTACTGGGCGTTGGTCGCCGGCGTGCCGAAGCCGAAGCAGGGCCGCATCTCGACCTATCTCGCCAAGGAGGAGAGCGAGGAGGACAGCATCATGCGGATCGCGGAGCATGGTGACGAGGGCGCGAGCCACGCCGTGACCTATTATGCCGTGGTCGAGACCTCGGCGACCAAGCTCGCCTGGGTCTCGCTCAAGCCGGTGACCGGCCGCACCCATCAATTGCGCGCCCACATGGCGCATATCGATCACGCGATCGTCGGTGATCCCAAATATTTCAACAAGGAGAACTGGCAGCTGCCCGGCGGCCTGCAGAACCGGCTGCATCTACTCGCCCGCCGCATCGTGATTCCGCACCCGAGGGGCGGCGTGATCGATGCCACCGCGCCGCTGCCGCCGCACATGCTGCAATCCTGGAATCTGCTCGGGCTCGAGGCCGACCGCTTCGACCCGATCGAGAACGCGCCCGAGGAGTGACGGTCGGGCGCCGATATCCGGCGCGGACAGCAACAACGATCAAACGGCTCCGCGCTTTGCGGCTATCCTCGCGCGCCGGCCTTTGCCGGCCTGCAACGGAGACTCTCCATGATCGGCACCTGGCTGCGGGTCATGCTTTTCCTGATCAGCTCAGCTGTCGCCGCGGTGACGGCACAGGCCGAGACCATCGTGCTCCGCGGCGGCACGCTCTACGCATCGGCCGATGCGCAAGCGCTGCCGGATGCGGTGATCGTGATGACCGACGGCCTCATCAGCGCGGTCGGCAAGTCCGGCGACATCCAGGCGCCGCCGGATGCCCGCGTGATCGATTGCAGCGGCAAGACCATCGTCGCCGGCTTCTGGAACAGCCATGTCCATTTCACGCAAAAAGTCTGGCGCAACGCTGGCGCAGCGCCGGCCGCAGCGCTGACGCAGCACATGCAGGAGATGCTGACGCGCTGGGGTTTCACGACGGTATGGGATCTCGGCTCCGATCCGAGCGACACCTTGCCGCTGTGCAAGCGCATCGCCGCGGGCGAAGTCGCCGGCCCCAACATCCTGCTCGCCGGCAATATCTTCCCGAAGGGTGGGCACCCCGTCTACATCCCTCGCGAAGTGCAGCTTCCTGAGGTCGCAACGCCGGAGGAGGCCACGAAATGGGCGCGCGACTGGCTCGCCATGGGTGAGGACGGCATCAAGCTGTTCACCGGCGCCTTCATGGGGGACAAGCCCGTCGTCAACATGGACCCTGCAATCGCCAAGGCGGCTGTCGACGTCGCGCATGCGCAGGGCAGGCCGGTGTTCGCACATCCGCAGGACAAGGTCGGCGTCGAAACGGTGATCGAGTCCGGCGTCGACGTGCTCGCGCACACCACGCCCGGCGAACCCAGCTACACCGCGGATCAGCTGGCGCGGTTCAAGGCACAGGGGACTGCGCTCGTTCCCACACTGTCGCTGTTCACCACCGTGGTGCTCGATCCGAACGTCACCAACCGTCTGGTGGCCTCGACCGTCAACCAGCTCAAGCAGTTTTCGGAGAATGGCGGCACGGTGCTGTTCGGCACCGATGTCGGTTTCACCACGGTGTACGACACCACGCAGGAATTTCAGCTGATGCACTGCGTGTTGTCGGAGCGGCAGGTGCTGGCCTCGCTGACGACCAATCCGGCGCGGTTCTTCAAGGCCGCGAAGAAGGGACGGGTCGAGCAGGGCTTCGACGCCGATCTCGTGGTGCTCGACGGCGATCCGCTCGGTGACGTCGGCAATCTTGCGAAAGTGAGCAGCACGATCCGTGCCGGTCACGTGATCTACCAGAAACCGTGACGAGGGCGGGGAACTCGCATCTCGGGGGGCGTTGACGCATGGTGCGTTCACTTGAACCGTTGCTGCCGCGTCACGACATATAGGCTATGAAGCGATCCCTGATTGTTGCCGGCGTTCTGCTCTGGGCCATGGGCGCGGCAAGCGCGCAAATCCTTGCGCCCGGCCGCTCGACGTGGGATCCGCCGGTCCCTCAACCCCCACCGCCGCCGCGGATCGAGGTGCCGGCGATCCCCAGGATGGACGCGCCGACGCAGCCGAGCCTGCGTTCGCGGCCGCGCAGCTCGTTCGGCGACCGCGTCAGCCGGTGCCTCGACGAGGCCGCCGCCGCCGGCCTGAACCAGGCCGAGCGTGCCGCCTATTCGCGATCCTGCGCCAACCACCGGGATTAGGGCAGGGCGTGGTCTGCTAGACAAGCCTTGCTGACGCATGGAAGGAATTGTCGTCGCGCCGGCGCGAGTACGAACAGGCAAGCGGCATCGGCCGGCGGAGCCGCGGCGATCCGGTTCAAGGCTGTCGACCGTGCGAATCTGTCTGGCTATCCAAACGGACCGCTTTGATTTCGTCTCATGATCTTGAGCGTGAGCAGGGCCGCCCCGAGCACGAGAAGCAAGACACCGACGACAGTTGTGCTTGTCGATTCGAATGTCACACCGACTGCTGTCAGCAAGCAGCCTACAACGATAGCAATAAGCCCACCAAGCTTCTTTACCAACAGAAGCTGTCCGTCGCTTGCGCGCGCCACCATGATCAACCTCACTCTGTAAGTGATGCGGTCATTCCACCGTCGCCGCGGGCCGGTGTTGCTTGGACAAGCGGCGGGCTCACATCCGCACACGATGATCGTACTCTCGCGTGCCAATGATGGAAATCGCTCGTTGCTGCCATGATGACTTCTCTTTTGATTCAATTGCGCCGCGGGCGATTGGACAATCTTGCTTACCTAGCCGCGCCGAAACGTCGCATGACTATATCGAATGTGCATCGCGCAACGGCGCTGCGATTCCGCGATACGCAATGCGTTCAGCGCATTTGTCGTAAAGTGTTCTGGACCAACGCAAGCATTGCAAAGGCTGTGGGAGTGGATCGTTGACTCCGTGGTTTTTTGGGCGCCTACTTCTGGTTGCCGACTAGAAGACCTGAAGCAATAAGGTCGAAATCCGGAAGGACAGCCAATGCGGCCGCCTTCGATCGCGGAACAAGCGGAGCGGCCCTACATCTCGACCGGGCACTTGCCCGAACCCGAGATGGTGCAGGAGCTCGTGTCTCAAGCGCATCAGCGCTTCAAGTCGAACAGCGAAGGGACCAATTCGCAGGTTTATCCGGCCCTGGCCAGGGTGCGGAGTGAACTGTTCGGCGTCTGCGTGGCCGGCACCAGCGGACGTGTCTACGGCGCGGGCGATACCGAATACGAATTCTCGATCATGAGTGTATCGAAGCCATTCGTATTCGCATTGGTGTGCGAGGCCATCGGCCCTGAAGAGGCTCGTGCAAAACTGGGCGCGAACGCGACCGGGCTGCCGTTCAATTCACTGGCGGCGATCGAGCATGGAGCCGGGCGCACCAACCCCATGGTGAACGCAGGCGCGATCGCGACCACAAGCCTTGTGCCGGGCTCGAGCGCTGACGAGCAATGGCGGTTCATCCATGACGGTCTCTCGCGCTTCGCGGGCCGCAAGCTTTCGCTCAACGAGGAAGTCTACGCATCGGCATCCAAGACCAATTTTCGCAATCGAAGCATCGCGCGGTTGCTGGAGAGCTACGACCGGATCTATTGCGACGCCAGGCAGGCGACCGATCTCTACACCCGGCAGTGTTCGCTGAATGTGAGCGCCAGGGATCTCGCCGTGATGGGTGCGACGCTGGCCGACGGCGGGGTGAACCCCGTGACCCGGCAGCGGGTGGTCGATGCGGCCGTGTGCCACTATGCGTTGGCGGTCATGGTCACTGCTGGACTGTACGAGACGTCGGGCGACTGGCTGTACGACATCGGTCTGCCCGGCAAAAGCGGCATTGGTGGAGGCATCGTCGCGGTGTCTCCAGGAAAGGGTGGTTTCGGCACTTTCGGGCCGCCACTGGATGCGGCCGGCAACAGCGTGCGAGGGCAGCTCGCCGCGAAGTTCCTGTCGCAAAGACTGGGCATGGATCTGTTCGTGTCCCAACCGGACGAGTGAACAAGAGGCACTGAAGATCGGTCGAGCCGTGGCCCGATCGATCGCAACGTCGGGCAGGTTGGAGGACGCGATGGCAACGCAAGCAATCTCGATCGGCGACATTCATCAGGAAGAGCGCGCATCATGGGTGCCCATGGTCGCGATTGCGTTCGGCCAGATGATCATGTCGTTCAACGTCGCGTCGTTGCCGGTTGCGATGGGGGGAATGGTGGCCAGCTTCGGCGTGCCGCCGACCACGGTCGCGACTGGAATCGTGGCGTACTCGATGCTTGTCGCCGGGTTCGTGATGCTTGGCGCCAAGCTCGCCCAAAGGTTCGGGGCGGTGCAGGTATTTCGCGGTGCCGTCGTGCTTTTCCTGATAGCGCAGATTGCGATGACGTTCAGCCCTACGGCCTCCGTCATGATTTCCGCTCAGGCGCTTTGCGGCGCTGCGGGCGCGGTGATCGTGCCCTCGCTCGTCGCGCTGATTGCCGAGAATTATGCCGGACGCCAGCAGGCGACGGCCCTTGGCGCGTTGGGCTCGGCGCGGGCTGCCGCCGGCGTGCTGGCATTTGTCGTCGGCGGGTTGCTCGGCACCTATATCGGCTGGCGCCCCGCGTTTGGAATTCTCATCGTTGCCTCGGCGATCGCTTTCGCTCTGAGTTTCCGCCTGCGGCCGGACCACGGTCGCCCGGATGTCCAGATCGACATGATCGGGGTCGCTCTTGCCGCGAGCGCGATCATCTTCATCAGCTTCGGCTTCAATAATCTGAACAGTTGGGGCGTGATCCTGGCGACCCCTAACGCGCCATTCGACTTGCTGGGCGTCTCGCCGGCACCGGTCCTGATCGTGCTTGGCATAGTGCTCGGGCAGGCATTCCTGATGTGGACGCATCGCCAGCAGGCCGCGGGGAGGACGCCTTTGCTGGCGTTGGAGGTGATCGATTCGCCGGAGGAGAGGTGTGCGGTCTACGCGCTGTTCGCGGTCGTGGCGCTCGAGGCCGCGCTGAACTTCACGGTGCCGCTCTACATCCAGATCGTGCAGGGACGTTCGCCAATCGCGACGGCGATCGCGATGATGCCGTTCAATCTGACCGTCTTTCTCTCGGCGATGCTGATCGTCAATCTCTACGACAAGCTGACGCCCCGCCAGATCGGACGCTTCGGCTTTGGGCTCTGCACCGTTGCGTTGCTGTGGCTCGCGTTCGTCGTGCGCAACGACTGGAGCGAGATTCCCGTTCTCCTTGGCCTCGTGCTGTTCGGTATCGGCCAGGGCTCGCTGGTGACACTGCTGTTCAACGTTCTGGTCACTGCTTCGCCCAAGGCGTTGGCGGGGGATGTCGGGTCTTTGCGCGGAACCACGCAGAATCTGGCGGCTGCCGTTGGCACCGCGGTGGCCGGAGCTCTTCTGGTCGGTCTTTTGAGCACGATCGCGCTCGGCAGGATCGCGGCCAGTCCGGTGCTGACCAAGGAGCTTCAGAGCCAGGTTGATCTCGGCAACATCACTTTCGTCAGCAATGATCGGCTGCGCAGCGTACTCGAAGGCACGAGCGGTACGCCACAGCAGGTCGAGGAAGCCGTCCGGGTCAACACCGAAGCGCGCCTGCGCGCTTTGAAGATCGGGTTGCTGATCATGGCCGGCCTCGCACTGCTTACGGTCATTCCCGCGGGACGGCTGCCGAATTATCGGCCAGGCGAAATACCGGACGACGGAGCGACCGGCGAGGGCGAGCGATCGGCCTGATCGGACGTCGGGCGCCGCGGGGCAAGAAGGTCTCTGCAATAACCAGGTGCCAGATATGGATGAACTCGACCGTCGCATCGTGCTCCGGAGAATGCTTGGCGGCGTCGCAGTCGCTGGTCTCGGAACCGGCTTGCTGATGCAGGCGGCCAAGGCGCTGCCAGTCGCCCCCGAAGATGCCCTCGTCGCGAAGACGGATGATCCGGAGCGGCCGCTTCATATGGTCGTCGCCCGGCCACCACCGCGCCCGCGTCCTCCGCCACCGCGCCGCCGCCGCTGGACCTGTTGGTGGCACAGAGGTCGCCGCCGCTGTGGATGGCGCTGGTGAGGGCAGGCACAAGCTCCGGCGGCGCGAGTGGCGCGGTTGCGCGGCCTGGAATGCGCGACCGTGCCATGGCTGCCAGGGATCAAGGAGGACGACATGGCTACCTATGAGAACAGTCCCACGATGCTCCGCGGCCTGCCTGGCCCGCCTTTATGGGTCTGCGTTCTGCTGGGCCTCGTCATGATCGCCGCGGGCCTTCTGGTGCTGGGAGATGTCGTGCTTTTCACCGTGATCAGCGCCATCTTTATCGGCTGGACGGCCATTGTTGCCGGCGGGTTCGAAATCCTGCACGCCTTCTGGACCAAGGGCTGGGGTGGATTCGTGTGGCAGCTTCTGCTGGGGGTGCTCTACCTTGCCTGCGGAATCGTTCTGCTCAGCCAACCGGTGGCGAGCGCGCTGCTCCTGACCTATGCCCTCGGTCTCATGCTTTTGGTCTCAGGGATTGTGCGCATGCTGGTCGGCATCGGCCATTGGCAGCAGTCCGGCTGGATCATGCTGGCATCCGGGCTGTTTGGCGTTCTGGCCGGCCTCATCATTCTGACGGGATTTCCGGCGACCGGGCTGTGGGTGCTCGGGCTGCTGCTGGGGATCGATCTGCTGTCTCATGGCATCGGATGGCTGACTTACGCTTTACAGCCTGCCGCCAGAGCGGCTCAATAGGCCGTCGATCCTCTAGGGAGCAGCAGAACTCTCATTAATCGTCTGAAATCAAATCGGCTCCTCGCGACATCAATGACGGTCTCGCGCGATGCGCCATCGGCGGAGAGTGGACATGTCAGGTTTGAGGAAGGGCGTGAGAGTTTCGGCGCTGGTTGCGTCGATCGTGATGAGCCTCGTCGCCTTGCTGCCCGCGCAAGCTCAGCAGAATGGCGACGTGCTGTTTCAGAACGTGCGAATTTTCGATGGCAGGAATGGCGCGCTGTCCGGGCCGTCCAATGTGCTGATCCGGAACAACAAGATCGAGAAAATTTCGACTGGGCCGATCGCGGCCGACGCTCAGGTGATTGCCGGCGACGGACGGGTGCTGATGCCCGGGCTGATCGACGCGCACTGGCATGCACTGCTGGTACGCCCGACGCCGGCGGCCGTGATGGCCAGCGACATCGGTTACATCAATCTTCTTGCGGCCGCCGAGGCAACGGCCACCCTCATGCGCGGCTTCACCACCATTCGCGACATGGGCGGGCCGGCCTTTTCCCTCAAGCGCGCGATCGACGAAGGTCTCGTCGCCGGTCCCCGCATCTACCCATCCGGTGCCATGATCACCATCACCGGCGGCCATGGCGACTTCCGGCCGCTGTCCGATCTGCCCAGAACAATCGGCGGCATGCTCAGCCGCATGGAGAGGATAGGCGGCGCCATGGTCGCGGACAGCCCGGATGAAGTTCGCGTGCGCGCGCGCGAGCAACTCATGCAAGGGGCTACGCAGGTCAAGCTCACGGCGGGCGGTGGGGTGGCGTCGCCGTTCAGCCCGCTCGATGTGTCCACGTTCACTGAACCGGAGTTGCGCGCCGCGGTCGAGGCTGCGGAGAACTGGGGTACTTATGCCGTCGTACACGCCTACACGCCGGTCGCGATCCAGCGATCGATCGCAGCGGGGGTCAAGTGTATCGAGCATGGTCATTTGATGGACGACGCGTCGGCCCGCCTGATGGCCGAGAAGGGAATTTGGCTGAGCACCCAGCCCTTCCTCGATATGTCGGGAGCCAGCGCCCTTGGACCTGCGGAGCAGGACAAGATGCGGCAGGTCGTTGCCGGCACCGACAGGGTCTACGGCTTTGCGAAGAAGTACAAGTTGAAGACGGCATTCGGTACCGACGTGTTGTTCTCGAAAGCGCTCGCCGACCGGCAAGGCGCCATGCTGACGACCCTCACGCGATGGTACACGCCGGCTGAAGCGCTCATCATGGCGACATCGACGAATGCCGAATTGCTCAGTCTGTCCGGGCTTCGAAATCCATATCCAGGCATGCTGGGCGTGGTGGAGGAAGGCGCGTTGGCCGACCTTCTGCTGGTCGATGGCAATCCAATCGACAACATCAAGCTGATAGAGGATCCGGCGAAGAATTTCCTGGTCATCATGAAAGATGGGAAGGTCTACAAGAATCTTCTTGGTGGTGACCGGAACAGGTAGGCGGACATAGTCACAAGGCGGGCCAAGCGGCAGCGTCAAAGCATCGGCTTGTAGCCGATATGGCTGCCGACGTGGCCGGTGGAGCAGCGATCGCCGGAAGGGCAAGGGCAGCTACTACCGCCGAAACTGCGTCAGAAACGTCCGCAAGGAATCGTGCGGGCTCTCGACATCCGAAATCACCCAGCCGTCGGGACCATTGACGACGATGAAGTTGAGCGTGACGGCGCGGCCTTCATTGTCGAATGTCACCGTCACGTCGGCCTTGTCGAACTGCCGGCGCGGGATTGCGATCGAGATCGGGCCGAGCCGCCAGGTCGGGCTCTGCACCAGAAAATCGTAGGGCGCATCGTGCAGCGCGGTCCAGGCACCGCGCAGGGTGGGATCGAAGAATCGGCGAGCCGTTTCCTCGTCGCGCGGCAGGCCGTTGGAATATTCGGCGCTGCCTCGCCCATAATGGGCGTAGACATTGCGGATCAGGGATTCCGGCGAACGGAACCCGGCACAGGCTGTGGCGGAGGCGAAAACCACCGCAACCAGCGAAAAACCCGCAAGGAATTTGCCGCGTCCCATCAGCTTTATTTGCCGTTGCCCCTGACATATCTTGCAGGGAAATCCCTATGAACGAAAGCTACCCGGCGCGATGCGCGAACTTTTCGACGATGTCCCAGAACAATCTCCGTTCGATCCGCAGGAGGCGGTGCGGCGCCACATCCGCACGCCCCAGCGCAAGCGGTTCTACACCAGCGCCGGCGTCGCCGAGGCCGATGGCGGATTTTCGATCACGCTCGACGGCAAGCCGATCCGCACGCCGTCCGGCAAGCCGATCGCGGTGCCGACGCGGGCCATTGCGGACACGGTGGCGGCGGAATGGAATGCGCAGCGCGAGACCATCGATCCCATGACCATGCCGCTGACGCGGCTTGCCAACAGCGTGATCGAGGGGGTGATCGATCGCATCGACGAGGTCGCCGACGATGCGGCCAAGTTCCTCGGCAGCGACCTCTTGTTCTACCGGGCCGGCCATCCAGAGACGCTGGTGGCGCGCGAGGCCCAGCACTGGGATCCGATCCTGTTCTGGGCCGCCGACGCGCTCGGCGCCCATTTCGTGATGGCCGAGGGGGTGATGCATGTCGGCCAGCCCGAGCCTGCGATCAAGGCGGCGCGGGCGGCGTTCCCGACCGACCCATGGTCGGTCGCGGCGCTCCATGTGGTGACGACGCTGACCGGCTCGGCGCTGCTGGCGCTGGCGCTCGCCCATGGCGTCCGCGACGAGGACCAGGTCTGGGCCGCCGCCCATGTCGACGAGGACTGGAACATCGAGAAATGGGGCGTCGACGAGGAGGTCGCCGTCCGCCGCGCCGCCCGCCAGCTCGATTTCAAGGCCGCCGCCGGCGTGCTCAGGGAGCTCAAGCCGGCCGCCGGTTAACGAGGGGTTTACGGCGCCGGGCTAGCCTGCGGCACGTTCCTCGCGCAGGGCCGAGACCTCCGACATGGCACTCGCCATCAATCCCGTGCTGCCGGTGCTCGCCTCGACGGAGGCGGACGGCGTTGCGCCGGACCTCACGCTTGAGGCCGGCAGCGTCGTCAATGCGCAGGTGCTGAAAGTGCTGTCCGCCGATCTGGTGCGGATCGCGATCGCGAGCCTGTCGATCGACGTCCAGACCGAGGTGCCGCTGCAGCAGGGCCAGAACCTGCAGCTCGCAGTGTCGCAGACCAATGGCGGCATCCGCCTGCAGCTGGTCGGGCCGGGGCCGGACACCGGCGATGCCGTACGGCTGTCGCCGGCAGCGGCCAACGCCACCGATGCCGCCCAGCCGGTCGCCACGGCACCGAAGGCTGTATTGACGCCGCTGGAGCGCGTCACCATCACCGCGACGGCGCAGACCGCGGCGGCGGTGCAGGGAAGCCAGGCGCCGCTGTTCGCCAATCTCGCCGCGGTCGCCTCGGCCAATCTGCCGCCGAAGCTGCAGGCCGCGATCGCGCAGGTGCTGGCGCAGCAGACCGGTCTCGACGAGAATTTGAGCGGCGATGCGGTCAAGACCGGCTTGCAGAAATCCGGCCTGCTGTTCGAGGCGACGGTGGCGGCGGGCATTGCGCCCGCGAGCGGCAGCGCGCCCGATCTAAAGGCCGCGCTGATCGTGCTGCGCCAGGCGCTGACCTCGCTTGGTACCGCTGATGCCGGCAGGCCCGCGTCCGCCACACCGCTCCAGCAACCGGCGCAGGCCAGCGCCGCGACGGCGTCGAGCCTCATGCCATCCGGCACGCCAGACCTCGACGTTCAGGAGATCCTGCTGCCGCAGGCCCGCCTGCCGGTCGCCGAGGATGTCAGCCGCGGCACCGCAGGGCTCGCAGGAGCACTCGCGGATGCGCTCGATGCCGGCCCGTCCTCCGGCGGCGCGCTCAATCTCATTCAGCAAGCGCTGCACGAACTCGGCAACCCCGCACGGCAAGGCGCCGCGCCGAGGGAGATGCTGCCGGGCGAGGTGCCGGTACGCGGCAACACACCGCCACCGCCGTTTCACGGTGCGCTGCCGTCGGCGCAGGCCGTCGCCGAGCCGTCGATCGCCCCAAACGCGCCACTCGCGACCGCCGCGCATCGCCTGCTGGAAAACACCGACGCCGCGCTGGCGCGGCAGACGCTGCTGCAGGTCGCCTCGCTGCCAGACCGCGGCGACGCTACGCGGCCGCAGCTCGACGCCATGCTGCCGCGCTGGAATTTCGAGATCCCGTTCCTGACCCCGCAGGGCACGGCGATGGCGCAGTTCGAGATTTCCCGCGACGGCGGCGGCAATGAGGTCGAAGCCGCCAAGCGGGTGTGGCGCGCGCGCTTCACGCTCGATGTCGAGCCGGCCGGCCCGGTGCACGCGCTGGTGTCGCTGAACGGCGAGCGCACCTCGGTGCGGATGTGGGCCGAGCGTCCCTCGACCGCCGCGCAACTGCGCGCCGGCGCTTCCGAGCTGAGCCGGGCGCTGACCAGGGCCGAGCTCACGCCCGGCGACATCGAGATCCGCGACGGCAGCCCGCCGCAACCCGCACCCGCCCGCGCCGGCCATTTCCTGGACCGCGCATCATGAGCGAGGCCAACAACCAGCTCGCGGTCGCGCTGCATTACGACCACGCCGGTGCGCCGCGCGTGGTGGCAAAAGGCAAGGGCGCAATCGGCGCCAAGATCATCGAGGTCGCCAAGGCCAACGACATCCCGATCGAGGAGAACGAGGTGTTGGCCGGCGCGCTCTCCAATGTCGAGCTCGGCGACGAGATTCCGGCCGAGCTCTACAAGGCCGTCGCCGAGGTGCTGGTGTTCGTGCTGCGGATGTCGGGCCGGGCGCGCTAGCGGGCGCGTTTTCGAGCGAAGCGGGCACCGGTTCGCGTGAAGAAAACGCGACAGACAAGTGAGTCTTCTTGCCATCCTTTCACCACGATGGCATCCACCATCGTCGTCAATGCGAACCTGCCCAGGACTTGTCGTGATCCATCGCCGCCATGCGCTCGGTCTGCTTGCTGCCGCTACGATCCTGCCATCGCGCAGCTTCGCCAACGTGTCCTACCAGCGCAGCGAGTTTCGCGAGGAGCTGCAAAAGCGGTTCTTCGAGCTCGGCACCGAGGGCACCTTCGTCGGCTACAAGGTCGAGGACTATCTGATCATCGCCAGCGACAAGGTCCGCTCGGGCGAGGGCAGGCTGCCGGCCTCGACCTTCAAGATCCCGAACGCGCTGATCGCGCTCGAGACGGGGGTGGTGCAGGACCCCGACAAGGACGTCTTCAAGTGGGACGGCACAACCCGCAGCATCGAGGCCTGGAACAAGGATCACACGCTGCGCTCCGCGCTCGCGGTGTCGGCCTTTCCGGTGTTCCAGGAGATCGCCCGCCGCATCGGCGAGGAGCGGATGAAGAAATATCTCGAGATCATCGACTACGGCAACCGCGACATCGGCGGCGGCATCGACCAGTTCTGGGTGACCGGCAATTTGCGGATCGATCCGGTGCAGCAGATCGATTTCCTCGACCGGCTGCGCCGCGGCGTGCTGCCGGTCGACAAGCGCAGCCAGCAGCTGGTGTGCGACATTCTCCCGGTGACGAAAGTCGGCGACGCCGTCATTCGCGCCAAGACCGGCCTCACCGACAAGGAGCACGGCTCGCTCGGCTGGCTGGTCGGCTGGGCCGAGAAGGGCACCGACATCACGGTGTTCGCGATGAACATGGACTGCAAGACGCAGGCGCAGACCGATGCGCGGATGAGCGTCACGCAGCAATGCCTCACCGATATCGTCGCGCTGTGATGACCTGATCTGCGTGTTCATCGCTGGCTGGCGCTACGTAGCTCGACTAGCATCCTCCGATAAAATCAAGCGGAGGAATCATGCATTCAGCAACAGTCTGGCTCTCGTCGCTCACGCTGGCCGCGGCCGGCGGCTGGCTCGCGGCGACGGTGTTCTCGGTGCCGGCCACCAGCAAGGAGCCGCGCTTCCCGCAGCTCACGATGGAGCAGCTCAGCGACCTGCAAAAACCGCTCGGCGAGCAGATCATGAAGGTGTCGAGCGTCGGCATCGGCGGTCCCTACAATCCGATGATCCGGAGCCCGGTGCTCGGCCAGCGGCTCTACGATCTGTTCTATTATCTGCGCTGGCAGACCTCGGTGCCGACACGGCTGAACGAGTTCGCGATCCTGATCATCGGCCGGCAGTGGCGCTCGCAGGTCGAGTGGTTCGCGCACGCGCCGCTCGCCGCCAAGGCCGGCCTGCCACCCGACGTCATCGCGGAGCTCAAGGCCGGCAACCGGCCGTCGAAGATGGCCGACGACGAGGCGGTCGTGTACGACTTCGTCACCGAGCTGACCACGACCAAGAAGGTCTCCGACGAGACCTATGCGCGGGCCAAGAAGATTTTCAACGATCAGCAGATCGTCGACCTCACCGCGGTCGCCGGCAATTACGTGATGGTGGCGATGATCCTGGCGATGGCGGAGGAGACCGTGCCGCCTGGCAAGGAGGAGCCGTTCAAGGTTGGTGAGAAGTAGGGGCGGCGCGGACTCCGTTCACCTCGCCCCGCGTGCGGGGAGAGGTCGGAACGCATCGCAGATGCGTTCCGGGTGAGGGGACTCTCCTCAGGCACAGCTATCACCGTGCAAGAGGAAGCAGCCCCTCACCCCAACCCTCTCCCCGTAAGAACGGGAGAGGGAGTAGGGCGCCGTCGCTATTGGCGCCCGATCGCTCGCTGCAAGGTCGGCATCAGCTTCGGGTCGCGGCATTGCGCGACGTTGAAGCGCATGAAGGCGGCGGCCGTCTGCGAGGCGCTGAACACGTTGCCGGGCGCCAGCACGACATTGTCCGTTAGCGCCAGCCGCGCCACGTCGGCGGAGTCGCACCCGTCGGGCAGATGGCACCACAGATAGAAGCCGCCGCGCGGCATCAGCCAGGGTGTGACGCCGATGCGCTGCAGTTTGTCGCCGACGTCGCGGCGGGCGCGGGCAAGGCGCCGGCGCAGCTCCTCAACATGCTTGCGATAGAAACCGCTCGACAGCACGCCGGCGATGATCTCGGTGGCGACCGCGCTCGGGCCGCCGAAACCGGTCGCGACCTGGAGATCGACGAGATCCTCGATCCAGTCCGCCCGCGCGGCGATGAAGCCGCAGCGCACCGATGCCGACAGCGTCTTGGAGAAGCTGCCGATCCGGATCACGCGGCTCAGGCCATCGAGCGCGGCGAGCCGCGCCGAAGGCTCCGGCTCGAAGTCCGCAAAGATGTCGTCCTCGACGATGGTGAGATCATGGGCGGTGGCGGCATTCAGCACGCGGTGCGCGGTCTGCGGCGACAGCGTCGCACCGGTCGGATTATGCAGCGCCGAGTTGGTGACATAGAGCCGCGGCCGCTCGGCGGCCAGTGTCGCCTCGAAGCTTGCGACATCGGGGCCCGATGCCGTGTAGGGCACGCTGACGATGCGAACCTGATGCGCGCGCAGCAGCGCCCGGAAATTGAAATAGCAGGGATCGTCGACCAGCACAGTGTCGCCCGGCCGCAGCAGGAAGCGGCAGACGAGGTCGATCGCCTGCGTGCCGGACGCGGTCAGCAAGAGCTGCTCGGGTGGCACCTCGAGGCCCTCGTCGGCAAACCGCGCCATCAGGATCCGACGCAGCGTGAGCGAGCCGCGTGTCGCGCCATAGTCGGAGAGCACGGCGTCGTCGGCCCGCGCGAGGCCGCGCAGCGCGCGCCGCAGCGCCTCGGTCGGCATCCACTCGGCGGGCAGCCAGCCGCAGCCGGGTTTGAGCGCGCCGGTCTCGGCATCAAGCGATTGCCGCGACACCCAGAACGGATCGACTGCGCGGTCGCGTTGCGGCTGGTCCTTGGCGAGCGCGAGCGGCGGCAGGGCCGTGGACGAGACATAGAAGCCGGAGCCGGGCCGGGCGCGGATCAGGCCCTCGGCCACCAGCCGGTCATAGGCTTCGACGACGGTGGAGGGCGAGACGCCCATGGTCGCGGCCAGGCCGCGGATCGAGGGCAGGCGGTCGTCGGCGACCAGCGCGCGGCTCGCCACCTTGGCGCGGATCGCGTTCATCACGTCGGTGGTCCGCGTCGCCTTTGGCGCATCGGATTGCTGTTGCAAGTGTATGCCTACCTTTGCCCATACAGTTTTGCGATATTGTACTGATCTGTAGCTGCCTTGGCGAGCCTCCGCCGGCTATGGTCGGTGCGAGGTCGGACTCGGCTTCACCTCGCCCCGCCTGCGGGGAGAGGTCGGAACGCATCGCCAGATGCGTTCCGGGTGAGGGGGAGTCTCCACGGGTTCGGCCGTTACCGAGTATGCGGGGCGGCCCCTCACCCCAACCCTCTAAGAGCGAGCTTCGCTCGTCTCGGCCCCGCAAGAGCGGGGCGAGGGGGCGCAGTTACGTTTTGGGAAGCAAAGTACGATGGACAAGGCTTCGATCGACGGCTGGGGCAGCGGCCTGCTCGGCGTGATTATCTTCAGCGGCTCGCTGCCGGCGACCCGCGTGGCCGTGGCAGAGTTCTCGCCGCTGTTCTTGACTTCGGCGCGGGCGGCGATCGCGGCGCTGCTCGGCGCCGCGCTGCTTGCGGCGCTGCGGCAGCCCTGGCCGCAGCGCAAGGATCTGGTGTCGCTGACCATCGTCGCACTCGGCGTCGTGATCGGCTTTCCGCTGCTCACCGCGCTCGCGCTCCAGCACATCACCTCGGCGCATTCGATCGTGTTCATCGGGCTGCTGCCGCTGTCGACCGCCGTGTTCGGCGTGCTGCGCGGCGGCGAGCGGCCGCAGCCGCTGTTCTGGCTGTTCTCCTGCATCGGCAGCGCGACGGTCGGCGCGTTCGCCTTGTCGAGCGACGGATCGGCGTCGCTGACCGGCGACCTCCTGATGGTCGCCGCCATCATCGTCTGCGGCCTCGGCTATGCCGAGGGCGCGGCGCTGTCGCGGCGGCTCGGCGGCTGGCAGGTGATCTCCTGGGCGCTGGTGCTCTCAGTGCCCGTGGTGCTCGTGATGACGATCATGACGCTGCCGCCGAGCTGGCAGGGCATCGGCGCGCCGGCCTGGCTCGGGCTCGCTTATGTCTCGATCTTCAGCATGCTGGTCGGTTTCGTGTTCTGGTATCGCGGCCTTGCGATCGGCGGCATCGCCAGCGTCGGCCAATTGCAGCTGCTGCAACCGTTCTTCGGCCTCGCGCTGGCCGGCCTGTTGCTGCACGAGCAGGTGCCGTGGTCGATGATCGTGGCGACCATGCTCGTCGTCGTCTGTGTGGTGTTCGCGCGCCGCTTTGCTTGACGTCTGTCTCTCCTCACGGTGAGGAGCGCGGAACGCGCGTCTCGAACCATGAGGCCACAGGCGGGCCTGCATCCTTCGAGACGCAGCAATCGACGCGCACGCTGTCAATTTGACCGGCCGTGCGTGACGTCAGGAAGCGGGCGCTAGGCGGGCTCCTGCGCTTTCCCGATCCGCCCGAGATGGGTGAAGCCAAAGCCCTTGGAATATTTCAGCCCGTAGCCGAGCGCGCGGTCGATCCCGATATGGGCGAGCCAGATCATCGCGATCGATAGCACCAGCGGCGCCGCGGCGGCAAAGCCCAGCGTCATCAGCGCGACCGGCGCCAGATAGCTGTGGGCGGCGTTGTAGACGATGGCGCCGACCCGCGGGCCGGCGAGATAGGCCGCGAAACTCAAATCCGGCACCAGGAACAGCAGGACATAGACCAGCCACGAGCCCTCCCATTGGGCATAGAGCACGGTCATGCCGAGGAACAGCACGAGGCCCTCCAGCCGGAGCAGGGTGCGCACCCCGCCGGTCGGTGCGCCGGTCTCGACCGTGGCCGTGCTCGTGTCGGTCATCGCCATCTCCCCAGATATCGGAAAATCCTACCGTTTTTGCGCCCGAACCCGTCCACAACCGCCTTTCCGGTTCCGAAATGGCCGTGCTAAGCCATTTCCGAACGAAGCGGACCTCGGCTCGCGCCGGGACGCGGACTGTAGCTAACACGGGCGGAAACAAATGAAAGATATCCTCGATACCCTCGAAGAGCGGCGCGCCGGCGCCAAGCTGGGCGGCGGCGAAAAGCGCATCGAGGCGCAGCACGCCCGCGGCAAGCTGACCGCCCGCGAGCGGATCGAGCTCCTGCTGGACAAGGGCTCGTTCGAGGAATTCGACATGTTCGTCGAGCACCGCTCGATCGAATTCGGCATGGAGAAGACCAGGATCCCCGGCGACGGTGTCGTCACCGGTTGGGGCACGGTCAACGGCCGCAAGACGTTCGTCTTTGCCAAGGATTTTACGGTGTTCGGCGGCTCGCTTTCCGAAACCCACGCGCTGAAAATCACGAAACTGCAGGACATGGCGATGAAGGCGAGGGCGCCGATCATCGGTCTCTATGACGCCGGCGGCGCGCGTATCCAGGAGGGCGTCGCGGCGCTGGCGGGCTATTCCTACGTGTTCCGCCGCAACGTGCAGGCCTCGGGCGTGATCCCGCAGATCTCCGTCATCATGGGCCCCTGCGCCGGCGGCGACGTCTATTCGCCCGCGATGACCGACTTCATCTTCATGGTGAAGAACACCAGCTACATGTTCGTCACCGGCCCCGACGTGGTGAAGACCGTCACCAACGAGGTGGTGACCGCCGAGGAACTCGGCGGCGCCTCGGTGCATGCCACGCGCTCCTCGATCGCCGACGGCGCGTTCGAGAACGACGTCGACGCGCTGCTGCAGATGCGCCGCCTGATCGACTTCCTGCCCTCGAACAACAGCGACGGCGTGCCGGAATGGCCGAGCTTCGACGATATCGGGCGGGTCGACATGTCGCTCGACACGCTGATCCCCGACAATCCGAACAAGCCCTACGACATGAAGGAATTGATCCTGAAGGTCGTCGACGAGGGTGACTTCTTCGAGATCTCGGAGACCTTTGCGAAAAACATCGTCACCGGCTTCGGCCGCATCGCCGGCCGCACCGTCGGCTTCGTCGCCAACCAGCCGATGGTGCTGGCGGGCGTGCTTGACAGCGACGCCTCACGCAAGGCTGCGCGCTTCGTTCGGTTCTGCGATGCTTTCAACATCCCGATCGTCACCTTCGTCGACGTGCCGGGCTTCCTGCCGGGCACCGCGCAGGAATATGGCGGCCTGATCAAGCACGGCGCAAAGCTGCTGTTCGCCTATTCGCAGTGCACGGTGCCGCTCGTCACCATCATCACCCGCAAGGCCTATGGCGGCGCCTTCGACGTCATGGCGTCGAAGGAAATCGGCGCCGACATGAACTACGCCTGGCCGACCGCCCAGATCGCTGTGATGGGTGCCAAGGGCGCGGTCGAGATCATCTTCCGCTCTGACATCGGCGACCCCGACAAGATCGCCGCCCGCACCAAGGAGTACGAGGACCGCTTCCTGTCGCCCTTCATCGCCGCCGAACGCGGCTACATCGACGACGTCATCATGCCGCATTCGACCCGCCGCCGCATCGCGCGGGCGCTGGCGATGCTGAAGGACAAGAAGGTGGAGATCCCCGCGAAGAAGCACGACAATCTGCCGTTGTGAGGAGAGCGTAGGGTGGGTTAGCGCAAGCGTAACCCACGACCTTCGCATGCGCGTCTCCCTTTGTTGCTCTTGTTGTCGTCATTCCGGGGCGCGCGTGAGCGCGAACCCGGAATCTCGAGGTTCCAGGGGCGTACGATCCGTGGCGGGTTGCGGCTTCCACCTTCGCTCACTGCGCTACGCGCGCGGACCCGGTCGCGTAACCGGCCCTGCGAACAGAGAGCTGAGCTCAGCCCCATTCCAACCCTTTACGCTGAAAGGGGCGGACAGTCCGTCACGGCAGGCAGGAGAAACTGGTTGAGGATGGCGTTTGAGATGGCATCGTGGTCGAAGGCGTTCACGACGACCACCAGATCGAGCCCGGGCACGATGAAAAGGCGTTGGCCACCGCTGCCGTACGCGGCGATCCAGATCAGGTCGTGACCGTTCAGCAAGGAACGGCCAAGCCACCAGTGATAACCATAGTAGACGACCACGTGCCCTCCGGCGTTAACCCGCGGCTTGGTCGACTCGGCGATCCACGCGGCGGGCAGGACCTGTCTGCCGTTCCAGCGTCCATCATTCGCGACGAGTTCGCCAAGCTTGGCGACGTCGCGCGGCCGTAGCCGCAATCCGGCAAAGGCCGCGAGTTCGGCACTGCCGGTAAAGCTGAGCCACTCGACATCAGTGATGCCGAGCGGTTCGAACAGCTTGTCTCTGGCAAAAGCATCGATCCGTTGGCCGACGCTCTTGGCAAGGGCCGCAGCCAGGAGGCTGGTGGCGCCGCCGCTATAGTTGAACGATACGCCGGGCGGGAGCGCCATCCGCTGTTGCAGAACATAGCGGTAGGGATCTTTCGCTTCGAGCAGATGCCGTTCGTTGTTCGCCTGACTGTTCCAGCCGCGCGCTTCATCCCACCGTAGACCGTGCGACATGGTGAGCAGGTGCCGGAACGTGATGCGAGCGTTCCTCGTCGTACGAAGATCGGCATATTCGGGGAAATAGTCGATAACAGCGGAATCGAGCGGCGGAAATTGTCCCTTGCCGATGGCCAAGCCGATCAGAAGTGAGGTTTCGCTCTTCGAGATGGAGCGGATGTCGTGCTTCGTTTCCGGCGAAAATTGAACCGGTGCCGACCACTCCATCCACCGCCGCTCCCGGCCGGCGAAATAGCGCTCGAACACAAGCTTGCCGCGCCGTACGATGACAACGGCGTGAACGTTGCGCTTGGGCCATTGTTTGAGAAACGCGTCGAGTCTGGAGAGGCTTTCGGCATCGAAGCCGACCTCGGCGGGAGCCGCAGCGACCCATCCGTCGTCGAGCGTTGAACAGGCTAACATTTGATTTGAGTCCGAATCGGATGACCAAGAG
Source organism: Bradyrhizobium sp. 33ap4 (assembly GCF_032654765.1). NCBI lineage: Bacteria > Pseudomonadati > Pseudomonadota > Alphaproteobacteria > Hyphomicrobiales > Nitrobacteraceae > Bradyrhizobium > Bradyrhizobium sp. 33ap4. The sequence goes on from NZ_JAUMTJ010000024.1 coordinate 87,697, forward strand.
CTAGCGCGCGCCTGAAGCGTAGCGATTTCTTGCGAAAATGAACACGGCGGGTTACGGCTTCCGCCTGACCCGCCCTACAGGTCCGAACCCGATGACCGAAGACGAGCCGACCGACGAGATCTCCGAGATCGAGGCGCAGATCGAGGAGCTTGCCGAGAGCGCCGAGCGCTCCCGGCGGATCATTCTCGGCTCGAAGGTCGCGATCGCAGGCGGGTTCGCGTTGCTGGCCGTCGCGCTGCTCGAGCTGTTGGGCGCCGGTCAGACCGCGGCACTCGGATCGATCGCACTGGTGCTCGGTGGTATCGTGTCGCTCGGCTCGAATGTCAGCACACTGCGGCAGACCGAGGCTGCGATCAGCACCGCCGAGGCGCGCCGCGCGCGTTTGATCGGCAATATCGACCTGCGCCTGGTTCACGACGCGCCGCTGAAACTGATGTGAGGCGCGGCGGGCGCGCAAAGCGGCGCCGCAAACTCAGTGTCGTCCTGACGAAAGCCAGGACTCATTATCCCAAGTCTCAATTGTTGCGCGACGCTGGGGCGATCCCGTTCATCACCGAAATGCGGTGGTAATGGGTCCCGGCTTTCGCCGGGACGACAGCGGAGGGAGTTACTTCGACGCCAGCGGTACGTAGTCGTATTCGCCGACGCCTTGCAGGATCAGGAACGTCAGCGACGTCGTGCCGGCGTTGGTGACGAGGTGAGGGCGGGTCGGGCGGACGGCGTAGACTTCGCCGACCTTCAGGTTCACTTCCTCCTTGGGCTCCTGCAGGAACAGCCGCATCTGGCCCTCCAGCACATAGAAGATGTCGGAGATGTTGCTGTGGGTGTGCCACGGCACCTTCTGGGTCGGCGAGAGCTGCAGCTCCATGATGCGGAAGCCGGGGCGGGCGGCGTGCTGGGCGCGGCGCTCGACTTCGTAGAGATGGCTGGCGTCCTTGACCGGTTGTCCTGGCTTCATGGCGGCCTTCCTGTGGTGTTGTCCCGTCGGGCGGGAAGGCGATGATGCTAGTCCCGTTCTGCCGCGCGCGGAACGGCCGGAATGGTCATGGCGGGCGCGCACGGTGCGTAGGGCGGGGCAGGCGCGGCTGTAACCTGCCCCGCAAGATCTCACTTCATCCCCATGCAGTTCGCATAGAATGTGGTCGTCGCCGGCCAGTCGGAAAACATCGCGCGGACGCCGACCTGTCTTGCCAGCACGTCGAGCACGGTCAACGTGTCGCCGTCGCGGTCGATCGCCGCCTTCACCGACTTGTGGTAGAACGCACCGCCTCGGTTGAGCGGCCCGTCGCGCTCCAGCGACCAGCCGATCAGATCGAGGCCGGCGGCCTTCGCTGCCCTGGCGTAAGCCGACGGGACGATCTCGCCCTTGTCGTTCAGCGCCAGCATCGCGAAGATCGGCGGTCCCAGGATCGCGACGCCGGAGGCCTTCAATTCCTGCATCGACGGCTTCCAGGTCTCCGGCCGGTTCGGATCGAGGCCCGCTTTCTCGTAGCGGTCCTCGAGATAGAGCGCCTGGCTGGCAAAGTCGGGTTCGGTCTTCACCCAATAGAGGATGTCCTTAAGGCTGAAGCTCTGTGGGAACACGTCGCTCGGCGGAATGCCGGCGGCCTTGTAGGCGGCGAGCATCTGGGTCGCATATGTCTCCTGGGTGTAGTCGCCGTCGAACGGCATCGCCACCTCCGGCGCCTTCAGCTCGGGCGTGAATTTTGCGCCGAGACTTTTGATCAAGGCGATGCTCTCGTCATGGCTCATCAGCGTGCCGGAATTGGCGTAGAGGTCGGTGCGCCAGCGCGGCGTGCCGTTCTGGTACTCCTCGGGCGTCCTCGCATCCGGATTGAAGCCGTCCATTTTCGCGGTGAGCCGCTTGAATTCGGCGAGCGTGATGTCGCTGGTGCAGCACTTCGCCGAGGCCTTCCTGCCGGCGGCGGGATCGGCCGGGCTGAAGGGTTGCGTGCATTTTGAAGCGAGATCCGGCACCGTCAGGATGTTGGTCGTGGTGTGCAGGTCGCATTGCGAGTGCCGGCACACCAGCTGGCGGTCCCTGGTGAAGGTGACGTCGCATTCGATCACGCCGGCGCCCATCCGTGCGGCGGCGAGATAGGATTCGCGGCTATGCTCGGGAAATTGCAGCGCGGCGCCGCGATGGCCAATCGAAAAATCGGTCTTGTGGAACGGCCCGGTGCATTGGCTGAGCTGCTGCTTCAGGGGCCCGTCCTTCATCTTGTCGACCAGATAGAACGGGCGCGGCCCGAGCTGCGCCTCGCGCGGCAGCGCGATCTCCCCGGCGGCGACGGGCAGCGCGGCGCCGAGGGCGAGCAGGAACGAGAGCAGGGCGGTGCGGTGACGGGCAAGCATGGGTGATCCCCCTGATCAGGCATTGTCAGCAGGCCGACATATCACGGAGCATATGCCGGCCGCCTGTGCGAAATGAAACCATGGAGGAAAACCAATGCCCGCAGCCTATTTCGTCGTCCGCGCCACCGTCACGGACATCGCCCGGCGTGCCGCCTTCGACGCCTGGTATTCGCGCGAGCATCTGCCGGACGCGATGAAATCGTTCGGCGCCGAGCGCGCCTGGCGATGCTGGAGCCTGAGCGATCCCTCGCTGCACCAGGCGACTTATCAGTTCGCCGACGAGAAGGCGCTCGAGCGCGCGGTGAGCAGCGATCACATGAAGCGGTTGGTCGCCGACTTCAACCGTGACTGGCCGGAGGTGACACGCACGCGCGATCTCCTGGTGCTGGCGGAGGAGGCGACGGCGGCATGATGGTTGCGTGACGTCACGACGTCGACAACGCTCGAGTTCCATGAAACGTGAACGCGCGGTTCAGCGAGCGTTCAGCTCGCGAGGCAAAAACTTACTGCTGCAGTTGGTCCAACTCAGCAACAAAGGGAAACGCTCATGGAACGTCGGGATTTTCTGAAGATGGCCTTCGGTGTCGCCGCCGGAGCCGTCACCTTCGCAGCGACGGCGCAGGCGGCGCCGCTCGCGCCGCTTCCCCTCAACCAGGATGCACGCGCACCAGCGGCTGGCGAAGCGCATCCCGCCGTCACAACGGCCGAGGAGGTCGGCCGCATGAAGCCCGAGCAAGTACGCTGGCATTATCGCCATTGGGGTTGGCGTCACCGGCACTGGCACCGCAGGCATTGGGGCTGGCGTCGCCACCATTGGCGCCGTCATCACTGGCGCCGCTGGTGATATCGACTCCATGACGAAAAGAAAAACCCCGCGCCAGGCGGGGTTTTGTTAGTTCGGAATCTGCCGCGATCAGATCGGGCGGCAACGGCCGTAGCGCCAGACGAAGCCGTACGGGCAGGCGCGGACACGCGGCGCCACCACGACGGGGCGCTCGACCACGACCGGCGGGCGCACGACAACGGCGCCCGGCGCGACGACGACGCCGCGATTCCTGACGCAGCCGCCATAGGGGCCACGGTGCCAGCCGGGGCCGCAGCCACCGGCCGCATCAGCGGCGCTGATGCCGGCGAATGCGGTCGTCAGCAGAACTGCTGCAGCAAAAAGATACTTCATGTCTTCTCCTTTTTTATTTTGGGCCGCGCTGCGGCACCGCAACAAGCTTTCGTCTACCGATTCGCCCGGCCGGATCATTGCAGAAGGCGTGCCCGATGTCGCCGACCATAATGTTGCGGCCTGAATGCGACATGAATGTTGCAGCTCACAGCTGCGTCAGCACGCCGCAAGCCGGCTCAGCATCACTTCGAAATATTTCGCGGACGCCGGGCAGCCGCGCGCTGTTGGCGAGCGTACGAGAATACATCGGAAGGCGAGGCAAACGAGACCGGCGGTTCATCGACGCTTGCCCGAAGGCGCACCGCTACTGGTCTGGGCCGAACAGCGCGGCAAATCGCTTCTCGCCGTTGCGCGAAAAATTGACCACGCGGCTGCCCGGTGCAGCGTCGCGCGCGGCCCATTTCAGTTCTGTGAAGCGGTCCATCATGGCAGCGCCCAGCGTGCCGGCGAGATGATGCCGCCGCTCGCTCCAGTCGAGGCAGGCCTTGCACACCGGCCGGCGCGGATGCGTCAGCGCATCGGCGTCGATCTGCAGCTCCTCGGCCATGAAGCGCTTGCCTTCGCCGGTGAGCTCGATCGCCTGCTTGCTCTGGCGGACCAGCTTCTGCCGCTTCATGCTGTCGAGCATCTGAACGCCGAGATCGCCGGCGAGATGGTCGTAGCAGATGCGGGCGCGGCGCAGCGCCGGATCCTTTGGCCCGGTGCGCACCCGCATATGGCCGGCGCGGGCGGCAATGCCCTGCAGGCCTTCCAGCACGTCGGCGACGTCGGGGTCGGAGAGGCGGTAGTAGCGGTGGCGGCCCTGCTTCTCGGGCTCGATCAGCCCGCCGGCCTCGAGCTTGGAGAGATGCGAGCTCGCCGTCTGCGGCGTGATGCCGGCCTCCTGCGCCAGCTCACTCGCGGTCAGCGCCCGGCCGGTCATCAGCGCGGTCAGCATGTTGCAGCGCGCGGGATCGCCGACCAGAGCGGCGATCCGGGAGATGTCGGGTCCTGCTTTCATAGTTCGATGATAGCCGAAGCATCGAGGTCGGACAAGCCGCTATTGTTCAACGGGCCGTCATTGCGAGGATTGCTTCGCTGACGCTCGCAATAACGGAAACATGACTGGAGGCCATCAATGACCGTCACCGTCTTCATCCGCTACCAGCTCGATCCGTTCAAGCGCGCGATGTTCGAGGAGTATTCGCGGAACTGGCTCTCGATCATCCCGCGCTGCGGCGGCGACCTCATCGGCTACTGGATGCCGCATGAGGGAACCAACAACATCGCCTTTGCGCTGATCTCGTCCGACAGCCTTGCCGCCTATGAGGCCTATCGCGCGCGGCTGCGCCAGGACAAGGAGGGAGTGGCGAACTTCAACTTCGCGGAAGAAAACCGCTTCATCCTCGCCGAGGAACGGACATTTCTCCGCAAGGTCGAGGTATAGTAGGGCCACAACAGCAATGTGCGGGAGGCGCCCATGATCGCAGTGATCTTCGAAGTCTGGCCCAAGCCTGAGCAACGGGATCTCTATTTCGACCTCGCCGCCGAGCTGAAGCCGATCCTGCAGGAGATCGACGGCTTCATCTCGGTCGAGCGGTTCGAGAGCATCACCGAGAAGGGCAAGTTCGTGTCGCTGTCATTCTTTCGCGACGAGGCTGCGGTGGAAGCCTGGCGCAACACGATCGAACATCGCCGTACCCAGGCCAAGGGCCGCGCGCGGATCTTCGAGAACTACCGGCTGCGGGTGGCAAGCGTGATCCGTGATTACGGCCTGAACGAACGCGATCAGGCGCCGAAGGACAGCCGCGCGGCGCATGAGCCGCACTAGCGGGCGGATGCGTGGGTGCCTATCTGTGCGCGGCCAATGACTCCAGGGAGCGACCAATGCCACTGCCAACTGCTGACAAACGCGCCGCCTTCAGGAAGCTGCATGAGAGCGGGTGCTTCATCATTCCGAATCCGTTCGATGTCGGCAGCGCCCGCGCCTTGCAGCATCTCGGCTTCAAGGCGCTGGCGTCGACCAGCGCGGGCTTTGCATGGACCATCGCCAAGGCCGACAACCGCGTCACCGTCGATGACGTCTGCGACCACCTGACCGCACTGTGCGCGGCGGTCGATATTCCCGTCAATGCGGATTTCGAGGGCGGCTTCGCGGTCGAGCCCGACAAGGTCGCCGCCAATGTCGCGCGCGGCGTCAAGACCGGCGTCGCCGGGCTTTCCATTGAGGATTCCACCGGAGACGCCGCCAAGCCGCTGTTCGAGCACAAGCTTGCGGTGGAGCGCATCAAGGCGGCGCGCAAGGCCATCGATGCCGACAACAGCGGTGTGTTGCTCACCGGCCGCTGTGAGGCATTCCTGTGGGGCAAGAAGGACCTCAATCTGGTGATCGAACGGCTGCAGGCCTATTCGGAAGCAGGAGCGGACGTCCTTTATTCGCCGGGCATCGCGACCAAGGAGGAGATTTCCGCGGTTGTGAAGGCGGTGGCGCCAAAGCCGGTCAATCTGTTGATCGGCGGCGCGTCGGAGCTGACGCTGCAATCGGTCGCCGATCTCGGCGTGCGCCGGATCAGCGTCGGCGGAGCGCTTGCGCGGATGGCCTGGACCGGCGTGATGAAGGCGGCCAAGGAGATGGCCGAGAAGGGCACCTTCACGGAATTCGCCAACGGCTATCCCGGCGGCGAGCTCAACAAGATGTTCAAGTAGACTCACACGCAAAAAAGCAGCGGGCCGCCGGGGCCCGCTGCTTCATCGCTCACGATAGCGAGCGGATTACTTGTTCTTGTCGCCGGTCGAGTCGGCCGGCGCCGCCGAGCGGTCGATTTCCTGTCCAGTCGGCTTGTTGGCCGATGGAGAGGCCGGCTGCGCAGGTGCCGCGCCCGTGGTCGTGCCGGGCTGGCTGTTCGGCTTCGGCGTCACGTCGCGCATGCCCGGAGGCGGCGCGGCCGGATTGGCCGGCTGCTGCTGCGCGGTCTGCGCTGACGGCGTGGTACCCGCCTCATGCACCGAGGTATTGTTCAAGCCGTAGAACAACGCACCGAGCACCACGGCCACCGCGACGGCGAACATCGCGATCTTGGTGGTGCTGGCCGGTCCCTCCTGGAGTTCCGGGTCCGGCTGCAGCTCGTTGTCCAGGCTGTTGAAGCGCGCCTGACGGCGCATTTCGTCCTCGGTCAGGTTGGCGCGATACGGATCGTCAGGTTGATGGGCCATTGCAAAGTTCCTCCGTTAGCACCTGAAAGCTAAACGCAGAGGACAATGGCTGGCGCGCGAGGATGTTCCGCGCCAATGTTGCAACCTGTTCATGCAGGAACCGCCGATTCCTCGGGTTCCAACCTGTTTCATGAGGCCTTTTCAATGTGGACCATGCCGCCCACCGATTCGGTGCTGCACTTGCTCTCGTTCATTGCGGTTGCGGCGCAGTCGATGACGGCGGCGCTGGCGGCAGGCAGGCGCAGCATGGATTGGGCCGGCGTCTGCATGCTCGGCGCGATCACCGCGCTCGGCGGCGGCACCATCCGCGACGTTCTGCTCGGACATTATCCGCTGCTCTGGGTCGCGCACCCGATCTACCTTGCGGTCGCGGCGGCGGGCGCCTTCGCCACCATCCTCCTGGCGCGGCTCGTGCACCGGCTCAACCTCGCATTCCTGGTGCTCGATGCGATCGGACTTGTGGTGTTCACCATGGCCGGTTGCGACGTGGCCTCACAAGTCGACGTCCCGCTGCCGATCGTGATCGTCGCCGGCATGATCACCGGCTGCGCCGGCGGCGTGCTGCGCGACATCCTCTGCAACGAGGTGCCGTTGTTGTTTCGCAGCGAGCTCTACGCCAGCGTCTCCGTGGTGACGGGACTGTTCTATGTGACCGGCTCCGGGCTGCAGGTGAACACCCAGCTCTGGACCGCGCTGACCTTCGCACTCGGGCTGACGTTCCGCATGCTTGCGATCCGCTACCGATGGGAGATGCCGAAATTCGTGTTCAGCGACGAGGAGCGCTGAACGGCTATTTCGCCGTCCGCGCCTTGGCGACCTCGTCCGCGGTGACGGCCGGCGCCGCGTTGCCCCAGGCATTGCGGATGTAGGTCGCAACGTCCGCGACCTCCTGGTCGGTGAGCTTGGGATAGGCCGGCATCGAGCCGCCGTTCGGGGCGCGCAGCGTGGTCACGGTCTGTGCGCCGTCGAGGATGATGCGCAGCGTGCTTGCTGGATTGGCCGATTGCAGATTGGCGTTGCCGGGCAGCGGCGGATAGATCCGCGGCGCGCCGGAGCCGTCGAGCTCATGGCAGGCGATGCAGGCCCCGCGGTAGATGCGTTCGCCATTGCTCATCTGCGCCGGCGAGGGCGGGGTGACCTCCGGCTCCGGCGCGCCGGCGGGCAGGCCCTTCAGATAGACCGCAATGGCGCGCACGTCGGCGTCGCGCATCTTCGAGGTCGAATTGAGCACCACCTCGGACATCAGGGGGCCGGCATGGCTGTGCACGTTGCGGCCGCTCTGCAGATATTCGGCGATGTCAGCGACGCTCCATGATTTCAGCCCGCTGCGCGCGGCGCCATCGAGCCTTGGCGCGAACATGCCTTGCACCGTGCTGCCACTGAGCGCCTGGTCACGCCTGTCGGCGCCGAAGGCGTTCTTGGGCGTGTGGCAGGCGCCGCAATGGGCGAGGGCCTCGACGAGATAGCGTCCGCGATTCCATTCCGTACCCTTGCCCTGGTCCGGCTGGATGATGCCCGGCGTGAAGAACAGTGCGTTCCACGCCCGCATCAGCACGCGGTAGTTCAATGGCCAGCGCAGCTCCGGCGGTGGCGCCTTGTCGTTGACCGGCGCCAGCGTCGCGAGATAGGCACGGATCGCCAGGATGTCGCCGCGGATCAGCTTCGTGAAGTACGGGTAGGGGAAGGCGGGATAATAATGCGCGCCGCTCGGCGCGACGCCCCTCCGCAGCGCGCGCAGGAAATCGTCGTCGCTCCAGCCGCCGATGCCGGTATCGCGGTCGGGGGTGAGGTTCGGCGAGAACACCGCACCGAACGGCGTGTCGATCCGCTTCCCCCCGGCAAAAGGCTTTGCCGGATCGGCCGTGTGGCAGCTGGCGCAGTCGCCGGCGATCGTGAGCGCCTTGCCGCGGGCGATGACGTCGTCGGTCGGCGCGGCGGCACATTCGCGGGTCGCGAGCGCGCCGCACAACAGCGCTGCAACCAGAATCGCACCCGTCGTTCGAAATCGTCGCCGCATCCGATCACCTTCCGGTCCACAAGACGCGTCACGCCATTTCGCCACGGGCCTGTCCTGCGACAGAAACCGAAACGGCCCTGCAATATTCCCGGCACGAAATTGCGATTTTTGAGCGACGGGCCTGGTCGCCCAGAATTGTGCTGCGCGGGCCGGAAAATCCGACATAGACTGGTTCTAACAAGCTCGGATGACTAGCTAAAAGCAGTCGTCGCGACCAGCGAAAAGAGGGCTAAATGGGAATCAACCAAGGGCCTATCAGCCTCGACCAGAAATACACCCAGGACACCGGCCACGTTTTCATGACCGGCATCCAGGCGCTGGTCCGCCTGCCGATGGCGCAGATCAGGCGCGACCGCGCCGCGGGCCTCAACACGGCAGGCTTCATCTCCGGCTATCGCGGTTCCCCCCTCGGCGGCTACGACCAGCAGCTGTTCGCCGCCCGCAAGCATCTCGAGCAGTACAACATTAAATTCCAGCCCGGCGTGAACGAGGACCTCGCGGCCACCGCGATCTGGGGCTCGCAGCAGCTCGCCCTGTCGCCGGGCGCCAAATATGATGGCGCGGTCGGCATCTGGTACGGCAAGGGCCCCGGCGTCGACCGCTGCGGCGACGTGTTCCGCCACGGCAATGCGGCCGGCTCCGCCAAGCATGGCGGCGTACTCTGCCTTGCCGGCGACGACCATGGCGCGAAATCCTCCACCGTCCCGCATCAGTCCGACCACGCCTTCATCTCCGCGCTGATGCCCTACCTCTACCCCTCCAGCATCCACGAAATGATCGAGATGGGCCTCCTGGGTATCGCGATGTCGCGCTACTCTGGCTGCTGGGTCGGCATGAAGGTGATCACCGAGACGGTCGAGACGACCGCCGAGATCGACCTCACCGACGAGATGACGCCGTTCGTGATCCCGACCGATTTCGAATTGCCGCCGGGCGGCCTCAACATCCGCTGGCCCGACGACCGCTTCGAGCAGGACCGCCGGTTGCAGGACTACAAGGGCTTTGCCGCGATCGCCTTCGCCCGCGCCAACAAGGTCAACCGCATCACGATGGATTCGCCGAACGCGCGCTACGGCATCATGGCCTCGGGCAAGAGCTACGAGGACATCCGCCAGGCGTTGCGCGAGCTCGGCATCACGCCCGAGATCGCCGCCAAGATCGGCATCCGCCTCTACAAGATCGGCATGCCCTGGCCGCTGGAGCCGGAAGGCGTGCGCAACTTCGCCGTCGGCCTCGAGGAGATCTTCATTGTCGAGGAGCGCCGCGAGATCGTCGAGAACCAGGTCAAGCAGGAGCTGTTCAACTGGCGCGACGACGTGCGTCCGCGCATCGTCGGCAAGATGGACGATCACGACAAGCGCTTCCTGACCTTCGCCGCCGAGCTCAGCGTGGCCTCGCTTGCGAGCTCGCTCACCGAACGGCTGCTTCGACTTAATCTCAATCCTGAAATCGCCGAGATGCTGCGCGCCAAGGCCGACTGGTTCAACGGCCGTCAGTCGACGCAGATGCAGGCGACCGCGCCTGTCAGCCGCACGCCGTATTTCTGCTCGGGCTGCCCGCACAACACCTCGACCAAGGTGCCGGAAGGCAGCCGCGCGCTGGCAGGCATCGGCTGCCACTTCATGGCACTGTGGATGAACCGGTCAACCGAGACCTTCACCCATATGGGCGGAGAGGGCGTGCCGTGGGTCGGCATCGCGCCGTTCACCAACGAGAACCACATCTTCGCCAATCTCGGCGACGGCACCTATTTCCACTCCGGCATTCTCGCGATCCGCCAGTCGATCGCTTCCAAGGCCAACATCACCTACAAGATCCTCTACAACGACGCGGTCGCCATGACCGGCGGCCAGCGCCACGACGGCGATCTCTCGCCGCAGCAGATCACCTTCCAGCTCCATGCCGAAGGCATCCGCGAGATCTATCTGGTCTCGGAGAATCCGGACGCCTATCCGGCCGACACCATCGCGCCCGGCGTCAAGCTGTATCACCGCGACGAGCTCGAGAACGTCCAGAAGATGTGCCGCGACACCAAGGGCACGTCGGCGATCGTGTTCGTGCAGACCTGTGCCGCCGAAAAGCGCCGTCGCCGCAAGCGCGGCCTGATGGAGGATCCGCAGCGCCGCGTGCTGATCAATCCCGCGGTCTGCGAAGGCTGCGGCGACTGCTCGGTGCAGTCGAACTGCATCTCGGTCGAGCCGCTAGAGACGGAGCTCGGGCGCAAGCGCACCATCAACCAGTCGACCTGCAACAAGGATTATTCCTGCGTGAAGGGCTTTTGCCCGTCCTTCGTCACGGTCGACGGCGGCAAGCTCAGGCGGCGCGCGCCGCCCGAGCTCGGCAGCATCGATAATCTGCCGGAGCCGGCCTCCAAGCCCTCGCTCGACCGGCCCTACAACATCGCGGTCGGCGGCGTCGGCGGCACCGGCGTGCTGACGATCGGCGCGCTGCTCGGCATGGCCGCCCATATCGAGGGCAAGGCCTCGATGATCCTCGACATGTCAGGTCTCGCGCAAAAGGGCGGCGCGGTGCTGAGCCACGTCCGGCTCTCCGAGCACACCGCCGACGTGACCTGCTCGCGCATCGTGACCGGAACGGCCGATCTGGTGCTTGCGGCCGACGAGGTCGTGGCGGCGTCGAAGGACACCATCACGCTGTGCGATGCGAGCCGCACCGTCGGCATCATCAACAGCCACGTGATCCCGACCGCGGACTTTATCCTGAACCGCGACTTCAACTTCCAGAGCCGCAAGGTCAACAGCGTGCTGGAGACCGAGCTGCGCAAGGACTCCGCCTTCTTCGACTTCACCAAGCCGGCCGAAGCGCTGCTCGGTGACTCCATCGCCACCAACATCATGATGATGGGCTTTGCCTATCAGCGCGGGTTGCTGCCGCTGTCGGCGGAGGCGATTCTGCAGGCGATCGAAGTCAACGGCGTCTCGATCAAGATGAACACCCAGGCGTTCCAGCTCGGGCGCCTGGCCGCCGCCGATCCGGCACGGCTGAGCGGCATGATGAAGGGCGACGACGAAATCGCGCCACCGAAATCGCTGGATGCGATGTCGCTGGACGAGATCATCACCCATCGCATGGCGTTCCTGACCGGCTACCAGAATGCACGTCTGGCAAAACGCTACCGCAAGCTGCTCGACCAGGTTCGCGAGACCGCCACCAAGGGCGGCTACGGCGAGGCGCTGCCGCGCGCGGTCGCGATCAACTACGCAAAGCTGCTCGCCTACAAGGACGAGTATGAGGTGGCGCGGCTGTTCACCGACGGCCGTTTCGAGAAGCAGCTGCGCGATCAGTTTGAGGGCGAGTTCAAGTTCAACTTCAATCTGGCGCCGCCGATCCTCGGCGGCGGCCTCGACGCGCAGGGCCGGCCGAAAAAGCGCGCCTTCGGTTCGTGGATGATGTCAGCCTTCAGGGTGCTGGCGAGATTCCGCTTTCTGCGCGGCACGCCGCTCGACATCTTCGGCTACAACCCCGACCGCAAGCTGGAGCGCGATCTGATCGCGGGCTACGAGAAGGATGTCGCGACCGTGCTCGGCCTGCTGTCGCCGCTCAATCACGACATCGCGGTCGAATTGCTGGCGCTGCCCGATCGCATCCGCGGCTACGGTCCGGTGAAGGACAAGGCGATCAAGGAGGCGAAGGTTCGCTACGCGCAACTCGCCGCCGACCTCGCCAACCCGCCGTCCGCGCCGCGGCAGATGGCGGCGGAGTAGTGTAGCCACACACGCGGTGTCGTCCCGGCGAAAGCCGGGACCCATAACCACCGCACTTTGTCGTAGCGCGACGCTGGGGCCACGGCTCACTCTCACCACACAATCCTGTGGTTATGGGTCCCGGCTTTCGCCGGGACGACACCTGGTGTTTTGGCAGCGCGTACCGTGCCTACGCGCAGTCTCGCCTGACGGAATATTTCCGCGCTTGCCAAGGTCGCGTCGTCGGTTCAGAAAAACGCTCGAGCGAAGAAACGCCAGCGGAGAGCGATTTGACCATCAAGGGCAAGGCCTACATTGCCGGGATCTACGAACATCCCACCCGGCACGCACCCGATAAATCAACAGCACAGCTGCACGCCGAGGTCGCCAAGGGCGCGATCGAGGATGCCGGGCTCACCAAGGACGACATCGACGGCTATTTCTGCGCCGGCGACGCGCCGGGCGGGCTGTGGCCGATGGTCGATTATCTCGGCCTCAACACCAAGAAGCTGCGTCATGTCGACTCCACCGAGACCGGTGGCTGTTCCTATCTGATCCATCTCGGCCACGCCACCGAGGCGATCGCCGCGGGCAAATGCTCGGTCGCGCTGGTCACGCTGGCGGGAAAACCGCGCACCGGCCCGATGCCGCCGCGCGCGTCGGGCGCCGAGGCCGATTTCGAATCCGCCTACGGGGCTACCACGCACAATGCCTATGGCATGTGTGCCATGCGCCATATGCACGACTACGGCACCACCTCCGAACAGCTCGCCTGGATCAAGGTCGCCGCCTCGCATCACGCGCAATACAATCCGAATGCGATGCTGAAGGAGGTCGTCACCGTCGAGGACGTGCTGAACTCGCCGATGATCTCCGATCCGCTGCATCGCATGGATTGCTGCGTCGTCACCGACGGCGGCGGCGCGATGATCGTCACGACGCGCGAGATCGCCAAGAGCCTGAAGAAGCCGCTGGTGCGTCTGATCGGCCATGGCGAGGCGATGAAGGGCCCGCGCGGCGGCAAGGATCTCGATCTGACCTACTCCGCCGGCGTGTGGTCCGGTCCGCGTGCCTTCGAGGAGGCGGGCGTGACGCCGAAGGACATCAAATACGCCTCGATCTATGACAGCTTCACCATCACGGTGCTGATGCAGCTCGAGGATCTCGGCTTCTGCAAGAAGGGCGAGGGCGGCAAGTTCGTCGCCGACGGCAATCTGATCTCGGGCGTCGGCAAGCTGCCGTTCAACACCGATGGCGGCGGCTTGTGCAGCAACCATCCCGTCAATCGCGGCGGTATGACGAAAATCCTCGAGGCTGTGCGCCAGTTGCGCGGCGAGGCGCATCCGAAGGTGCAGGTGAAGAACTGCGACCTCGCGATCGCCCACGGCACCGGCGGTCTGCTCGGCGTTCGCCACGCCGCCTCAACCTGCATTCTGGAGCGTGCGTGATGTCTGAAGCGAAGAAGTACAATGCCCCGGTGACCAACCCGGAGACCGCGCCGTTCTGGGAGGCGGCGAAGGCGGGCAAGTTCATGATCAAGCGCTGCAACACCTGCGGCGAGGCGCATTACTTCCCGCGCGCGATCTGCCCGTTCTGCTTCTCGGACAAGACGGTGTGGGAAGCGTCGAGCGGCGAGGCCACGGTCTACACCTACAGCCTGATGCGGAAGTCGCCGACCGGTCCCTATGCGATCGCCTATGTGACGCTGAAGGAAGGTCCGTCGCTGCAGACCAACATCGTCGATTGCGATCTGGAGCAGGTGAAGATCGGCCAGAAGGTGAAGGTGGTGTGGAAGCCGACCGACGGCGCCCCGCTGCCGTTCTTCACGCCGGCCTGATTTTACCCTCTCCCCTTGTGGGAGAGGGTGCCTTCGCTGAAAGCGAAGGCGGGTGAGGGGTCTCTCTCCGCGTAGAGAATCTCTTTGTGGCGCGAACCCCTCACCGAAGCGAGTTTGAGACGACTGCCGGTGTTGCCCTCTCCCAAGGGGAGAGGGCGCATCAATTGGCAGCGCAAGGGAACAGTTCGGGGAGAAAACAACAATGCCGATCGTGTACGAACAGCTGATGGCCCTGAAGAATCTCGGCCAGAAATACAGCTACAGCGACCGCGACGTGATGCTCTATGCCTATGGCATCGGCTTGGGGGCCGATCCGATGGACGAGAACGAGCTCGCCTTCGTCAATGAGGGCGTGCTGACGCCGCGCCCGCTCAAGGTGGTGCCGACGTTCGCCTCGGTCGCGGCCTGGGGCGCCGGTCCCGGCGAGATGAATCTCAACCGCGTCATGGTGGTCGACGGCGAGCGCGACATCACCTTCCACAAGCCGTTCGCGACCGCCGCGCACATCACGGCCGACTCGACGGTGCTCGACGTGTTCGACAAGGGCAAGGACAAGGGCGCGGTGATCCGCCACCAGACCGTGCTGAAGGACGAGAAGGGCGACAAGCTCGCCACGCTGGTCGCCTCGCGCTTCGCCCGCGGCGATGGCGGCTTCGGCGGCCCGTCCGACGGCCAGCCCGAGCCGCACAAGGTGCCGGAGCGCGCGCCGGACAAGGTCGTCGACATCACGACGCGGCCGGACCAGGCGCTGGTCTATCGGTTGTGCGGTGACCGCAACCCGCTGCATTCCGATCCGGAGTTCGCCAGGAAGGCCGGCTTCCCGCGGCCGATCCTGCACGGCATGTGCACCTACGGCATCACCTGCCGCGGCGTGCTGCAGACCTATGCCGACTACGATCCGTCCGCCTTCAAGCAGCACGTGGCGCGGTTCTCCTCGCCGGTGTTCCCCGGTGAGACCGTGACCATGGAGCTGTGGAAGGACGGCAATGTGGTGTCGTTCGAGGCCAAGGTGAAGTCGCGCGGCGTCACCGTGATCAAGAGCGGCAAGACGGTGCTGGCGTAGCTTTCCGTCATTCCGGGATGGTCCGAAGGACCAGACCGCAGGTGCGCAATTGCGCACCGGGGAATCTCGAGATTCCGGGTTCGCGCTGCGCGCGCCCCGGAATGACGGCAATCAAGAACAAAACGGAGAAAACAACCATGGGATTACTCGACGGCAAGGTGGCGCTGATCACGGGCGCCGGCGGCGGGCTTGGTGAAGCCTATGCGAAGCTGTTTGCGCGCGAGGGCGCGGCCGTGGTGGTCAACGATCTCGGCGGCCCGCGCGACGGCTCGGGCTCCGACAAGTCGATGGCCGACAAGGTGGTCGACGCGATCAAGGCCGAGGGCGGCCGCGCCGTCGCCAACGGTGCCGACATCTCGACCTTGGCCGGCGGCCAGTCGGTGTTCGACGACGCCATCAAGCATTTCGGCCGCGCCGACATCCTGGTCAACAATGCCGGCATCTTGCTCGACGAGACCTTCCACAAGGCCAAGGAAGCGAACTGGGACAAGGTGATGAAGGTGCATCTGAAGGGCACCTTCTGCTGCACCCAGCCGGTGTTCAAATGGATGCGTGACAATGGCGGCGGCGTCATCGTCAACACGTCCTCGACCTCGGGCCTGATCGGCAATTTCGGCCAGACCAACTACGGCGCCGCCAAGGGCGGCATCTGGGGCCTGTCCAACGTGCTGGCGATTGAGGGCCGCAAGTACAACATCCGGATCTGGACCCTGGCGCCGGGCGCGCTGACCCGCATGACCGCGGACCTGCCGCGTTACAAAGAGAACCCGGGTGCGGCGCTCGGCCCGGACGGCATCGCGCCGGCCGTGCTCTATATGGTCAGCGACCTGTCCGGCGACCAGACGGGCAAGGTGCTTGGCGTCTCCGGCCCGCGCGGCGTCCGCGAGATGCGGATGATGGAAATGGAGGGCTGGACGCCGCCGTTCACGGGATGGAAGGCGGAGGACATCGTCACCCACGCCAAGGAGATCTTCTTCTCCGAGGAGGAGATCAAGAAGTCGGCGCGGCGGTTCAAGTAAGGATTGGCACCCGCGACCGCGGGACGGCTTCCCGATGCGCAATGGCGCATCGGGAAATGACGCTGTATAGAGGGCGAAACAAACGAGGCACCCATGACCAAACTCACCGCCCAGGCCGCAGGAACCTTTGCGATCGCGCCGACCCCGTTCCACGACGACGGCCGCATCGACGAGGCATCGATCGACCGGCTGACCGATTTCTACACCGAGGTCGGCTGCGACGGCGTCACCGTGCTCGGCATCCTGGGCGAGGCGCCGAAGCTCGACGCCGCGGAGGCCGAGCAGGTCGCGCTGCGCTTCGTCAAGCGCGCCAAGAAGCTCCAGGTCATCGTCGGTGTCTCGGCGCCGGGCTTTGCCACGATGCGCTCGCTGGCGAAGAAGTCGATGGATGCGGGCGCCGCCGGCGTCATGATCGCGCCGCCGCCGCATCTGCGTACCGACGACCAGATCATCGGCTATTTCAAGCAGGCGCAGGAAGCGATCGGCGACGATATTCCCTGGGTGCTGCAGGACTATCCGCTGACGCTGACCGTCGTGTTCACGCCGGCCGTGATCCGCAAGATCGTGATGGATTCGCCGTCCTGCGTGATGCTCAAGCACGAGGACTGGCCGGGCCTGGAGAAGATCTCGACCCTGCGCAACTTCCAGAAGGACGGCTCGCTGCGGCCGCTGTCGATCCTGGTCGGCAATGGCGGCCTTTTCCTCGATTTCGAGATGGAGCGCGGCGCCGACGGTGCGATGACCGGCTATGCCTTCCCCGAGCTGCTGATCGATGTCGTCAACCTGTCCAAGGCCGGCAAGCGTGATGCCGCGCATGATCTGTTCGACGCGCATCTGCCGCTGATCCGCTATGAGCAGCAGCCCGGCGTCGGCCTGACCGTGCGCAAATACGTGCTGCAGAAGCGCGGCATCATTTCCTCCAGTGCCCAGCGCAAGCCCGGTGCCGTCATCACGCCGCAGGCGAGGGCGGAGGTCGACTATCTCTTGTCCCGCGTGGCGCGCGTCGACCGCCGCGCCAATCTGCAACCGCAATCCAGTGCAGCAGGTTAATCATGACCGAGATCGTTGCCCCGCGCCTTGCGTCGACCGTGCTGCTGCTGCGTGACGGCAGCTCATCGGGCGAAATCGAAGTCTTCATGATGGTCCGCCATCACCAGATCGAGTTCAACTCGGGTGCGCTGGTGTTTCCGGGCGGCAGCGTCGACAAGAACGACAAGGAGATCGCCGCCGATCCCGCGCTCTATTCCGGCGGCGAAGGGCTCGACGGCGACGCGCTCGGCTTCCGGATCGCAGCGATCCGCGAGACCTTCGAGGAGAGCGGCATCCTGCTGGCGCGGCCGCAGGGGTCGAAGGACCTGGTCGATGCAATGCGTGCGAACGAGATTGCGACCGCGCATCGCGCGCCGTTGAACGAAGGCAAGATCAGCTTCCTCAAGGTGCTGACCGACAACGGCATGGTGCTCGCGCTCGATGAGCTCGTGCCGTATGCGCACTGGATCACGCCGGAGGGCATGCCGAAGCGCTTCGACACCTGGTTCTTCCTGGCCGCCGCACCGCCCGAGCAGCTCGGCGCCCATGACGGCAAGGAATCGACCGACTCGATCTGGGTGTCGACGCGCGAGGCGCTGGAGGGCGGCGAGACCGGCCGCTTCAAGCTGCCGTTCCCGACCACGCGCAATTTGATCAGGCTCGGCAAGCAGCCGAACGTCGGCGCCGCGCTCGCCGACAGCAAGGGCAAGCCGATCGTCGCCGTGATGCCCGTGATGACCAAGACCGCCACCGGCCGCCAGCTCCGCATCCCCAAGGAAGCGGGCTACGACGGCGAGGTGTTCGACGTCGGGGCGCTGGGGTAGGTCCGTCGTCCTGAGAGACGTCGAGTGCGTGACTCACAGGCAGCGCTATGTCGTCCCGGCGAAGGCCGGGACCCATAACCACCGAACTGCATTGCTGCGCGACGCCGAGGCTGCAGCTTTTTCCAACAACACAACCCTGAATGGGTCCCGGCCTTCGCCGGGACGACGGGGAAGGAGAGTCGCTTCTCCACATTTCGACTTATATCGAAATATCATCACCTCGCAGCGATGTAGCTTCCGTCTCAACCATCGAGACGGAATCCCGCCAATGACCACCGCCCCACGACAGCCGAGCATGGCCTTCGAGCTCGCCTTGCTGCTCGCGCTCGCCACCCTGTGGGGCGGCTCCTATACCTTCATCAAGTTTGGTGTCGCGACCATCCCGCCGATCACGCTGATCGCGGCGCGCACCACGATCGCGGGGCTGCTGCTCGTCATCATGCGGATGCGCGGCGTATCGATGCCGGCCGATCGCGCGACCTGGCGCCGCTTCATCTTTCAGGCCTGCCTCAACAGCGTGATCCCGTGGACGCTGATCGCCTGGGGCGAGCGCTTCGTCGATGCCGGGCTCGCCACCATCCTCAATTCGGCCTCGCCGATCTTCACCTTCCTGTTCACCGCCGCGATCACCCGCCATGAGGGGGCGAGCCCGCGCAAGCTATTCGGGGTGATATCAGGCATGGCCGGCATCTGCCTGATCGTCGGCGTCGATGCGTTCCGCGATCTCGGGCAGGGGATCGTGGCCGAGGTCGCGATCGTCGCCGCCACCATCTGCTACGCCTGTGCCGCGATCTTCAGCCGCGGCTTCAAGGAGCTCGATCCGATGGCGCCGGCGGCGGGTTCGCTGCTCGCGGGCGCCGCGATCCTCGTTCCGCTCAGCCTTGTCGTCGAGCGGCCCTGGACGCTTTCGCCGTCGACGACATCGCTCACCGCATTGCTGGCGCTTGCCGTGTTCTCGACCGCGATCGCGTTCGTGATCTACTTCCGCCTGATCCAGACCCTCGGCTCGGTCGGCACCACCGCGCAAGCTTACTTGCGGGTGCCGATCGGGGTGGCGCTCAGCGTCACGGTGCTGGGCGAACGGCTGAGCCCGACGGCGTGGATCGGCCTCGCCTGCGTTGTGATCGGCGTCGCCGCGATGACGATTCCTGCACGAAGGATCGCCACAGCCTGACGTCATCGCCGCGATGACGATTCCTGCACGAAGGATCGCCACAGCCTGACGTCATCGCCGCGATGACGATTCCCGCGCGAAGGATCGCCACGGCCTGACGTCATCGCCGCGATGACGATTCCTGCGCGTAAGATCGCTACAGCCTGAAGTTTCGCCCGCTGAAACCGGCGCCTTGCTGACGTCAGGCAATCCCTGCATGCTGCCCGCAACGAGACCACAGGGCGGGAAACGGACGATGTTGCGGCGGGTCAGCCTCATTGCCGGTGCATGCATGGCGTTGCTGGCGATGGCCGGCACGGTGCGCGCACAGGACTTCCCGAGCCGGCCGATCCGCATCGTCATTCCCTACGCGCCGGGCAGCGTCGCCGACGTGTTCGCGCGCATCATGGCGCAGGACATGCAGGAGCAATGGAAGGGGACGATCGTCGTCGAGGCTAAATCCGGCGCCAATGGCTCGATCGCGGCCGAGGAGGTCGCCCGCGCCGCTCCCGACGGTTACACATGGCTGTTGGTGACGACCTTCTTTACCGCAAGCCCGGCGCTGAACACGCAGCTGCGCTGGGATCCCGTGAAGGATTTCGTGCCGGTCGGGCAGATCTGTCTCGCCCCGAACTTCTTCATCGTGCCGACCTCGCTGCCGGTGAAGACCGTCGCCGACTATGTCGCGCTGGCCAAGGCCAAGCCGGGGACGCTGAACTACAGCCATCCCGGCAAGGGCTCGACCGGCCATCTCGGCTTCGAGCTGTTCAAGCGGCTCGCCGGCATCGACGTCACCGCGATCGGCTATCGCGGCTATCCGCAGATGGTGCCCGATATCGCGAGCGGCCTGATCACCTCGAGCTTCCTGTCGGCCAACCAGGCGCTGGCCCAGGTGCAGTCCGGCAGCATCCGGATCATCGGGGCGATCAGCGACGGCCGCTCGAAGTATTTCCCCGACGTGCCGACCATGGCCGAGCAGGGCTTTGCCGAGGCGCAGGTGACGCCGTGGTTCGGCTTCGTGGTGCCGGCCGGCACGCCGCAGCCGGTGGTCGAACGCATCAGCGCCGCGCTCGAAACCGCGCTGGCTTCCACCGAGGTGCGCAAGAAGCTGGATGTCGCCGGTTGCGACGCCCGTAGCGCGCCGCTGAGGCAGTTCGCCGATATCATCAAGGCGGACGTTGCGCTCTGGGCCAGGGTGGTCAAGGAGGCCGGCATCCCGCCGGACTGAGCCCCGCCGCCCTGTGCCGGAATCGGCCACCGGCACCCGCCCGGGGTGACGCCGGTCACACCGCCCGCGGGTTGGGCCGTGCAGCATGTTTCCCCAAAGCCCGTAATTTCCCGTATATTAGGGCGCATTGGACCCCGGCCTTGATGACATGACCGCTGAATTGCCGCCGAATTCGCAAGCGCCGCGTGCGTTCTCCCTCTCCATTGGCCAGCTCACGTTCGGCAGCTTCCTGCTGGTCCTGGCTGTGATCATCATCACATCCACCGCCAGCGTGATCGCGATCCGCCACATCGATACCACCTTCGCCGAGCTGCAGCGGCTGCAGAGTGTCGGCGACATCGCCGAGGATATCGACCGCCGCATGAACGAGCTGCGGCTCGCGGCGCGCGATTTCGTCACCGAGCCGGGCAGCCAGTCGGTCCAGGTCGCGGAGGCGGCCCAGTCGCTGAGCGAGATCCTGAAAAAGACCCGCATCAAGCTGGCGCCCGAGCAGCAGGACATGATCGACGGCGTCACCCAACGGCTGGCGACCTATCGCAACGGCATCGAGCGCATCTCGGCGCTACTCAGCCGCCGCGCCGAGCTGGTCGCCGGGCTGCCGCCGCTGCGCGACGCCTTCGACAAGGCGGTCGCCGCGAGCAACGATGCGGCGCTGGCCAATGCGCTGTCGCAATCCCAGGGCCGGATTGCCACCGCATTGCTGGCGCACAACACGTCCGCTGCCGAGCAGGCCGCGCAGAGCATGCGGGCGATGACCATCTCCGATCCCGCGCTGCGCGGCGCCGTCGATAATTATGCCGAGGCGATCATCGCGGTCTCGGTGCGCGAGGGCCAGATCGCCGACATCGACAAGGAGGTGCTCGGCGCCGAAGGCCGGTTGATCCAGAAGGTCACCGAGCTGCTCCGCGAGCTCAGCTCTCGCCGCGGCCACGTGCTGTCGCGCGATTTTGCCCGGACGCTGGCCGAAGCAAAATGGCAGAGCATCGTGCTCGGCACGGCGGGTGTGCTGATCGGCCTGTTCGCGTCGGTGTTGGTGGTTCGCCGCACCGTCCGCCCGCTCGCCAGGATCGCGGGCTCGATCCGCAAGGTCGCCGGCGGCGAGAAGAGCGCGTTCATTCCCGGCGCCGACCTCGACAACGAGATCGGCGACATCGCACGCGCCGCCGAAGTGTTCCGCCAGACCCTGGTCGACGCCGACAGCGCGCGCGAGGCGGCGCTGCGCGCGCTCGCCGAGCAGCGGCTCGCCGAGGAGAGCTACCACAAGCTGTTCGAGGCGTCGGTCGAGGGCATCTACGTCACGACGCCGGGCGGCGCGCTGCTCAACGCCAATCCGGCGCTGGCGCGGATGATGGGCTATGCCGCGCCGCAGGACCTGATCAAGGGCATCGACGACATCGCCACCACCGTCTACGTGGATCCGGCGGCGCGCGAGCAGTACCAGCAGCTAATGCAGCGCGACGGCACGGTGCGCGACTACGAGTACCAGGTGCGCGCGAGCGACGGCACCGTGCTGTGGCTGTCCGATTCGGCGACCGTCGTCCGCAACGACGAGGGCGAAGTGATCCGCTACGAGGGCACGGTGCGCGACATCACCGACCAGAAGCGCGCCGAAGACGCGATCGCCGAAGGCCGTCGGCTGTTGCAGATGGTCATCGATACCGTGCCCGCCGTCATCAACGTCAAGGACCGCGACCTGCGCTACGTGCTGATGAACCGCTACATGGCGGGAATCTTCGGCATCGAGCCGCAGGACGCGATCGGCCAGACCACCGGCGAGCTGATGTCGCGCTATGGCGCGGCGAAGACCGATGAGAACGACAAGCGCGTTCTGTCGGCGCGCCGCGAGCTCGGCTTCTATGAAGAGGAGTACAAGGACGTCGCCGGCAACATGCGGCAATGGCTGGTCAACAAGCTGCCGATCCTCGACGCGCAAGGCGAGATCGAGAACATCGTCACGGTCGCGCTCGACATCGGCGAGCGCAAGCGCTCCGAGCAGGAGATGCGCAAGGCGAGGGATTCCGCGGAGGCCGCGTTGCGCAATCTGCGGGAAACCCAGAATTCGCTGATCGAGGCCGAAAAGCTCGCCGCGCTCGGCCGCCTGGTGGCCGGCGTCGCCCATGAGGTCAACAATCCCGTCGGCATCAGCCTGACGGTGGCGTCCGCGCTGGAGCGCAAGACCGCGAATTTCGCCACCCAGGTCGAGCGCGGCGACCTGCGCCGCTCCAGCCTCAACGATTTCCTGAACACGGCGCGCGATGCCTCCTCGCAACTCGTCGCCAATCTCAACCGCGCCGCGGAGCTGATCCAGTCGTTCAAGCAGGTCGCCGCCGACCGCAACTATTCGGACCAGCGCACCTTCGACCTCGGCGATCTCACCGAGCAGGTGGTGATGAGTCTGAGGCCCGGCCTGCGCAAGCACAATCTGACGCTCAATGTCGATTGTGAGCCGAACCTGATCATGAATTCCTATCCGGGACCGTATGGCCAGGTGCTGACCAATCTGTTCCTCAACGCGGTCGCGCATGCGTTCCCCGACGGCAAGGCCGGCGAGGTCGAGATCCAGGTCCACGCCGCCGGCGGCGACAATGTCGAGGTGATCTTCGCAGACAATGGCTGCGGCATGAGCCTCGACGTGCGCCGCCGTGCCTTCGATCCGTTCTTCACGACGCGGCGCGATCAGGGCGGCACCGGGCTCGGCCTGCACATCGTCTACAGCATCGTCACCACGCGGCTCGGCGGCCGGCTCTCGCTGGATTCCGCACCGGGCAACGGCACACGCATCCAGATGATCCTCCCGCGCGTCGCGCCGCTGGAGCAGGCCGCGGAATAGCGCGAAGCGTAGTGGCCAACCACGCGTTTGCTCTCGATCCGTCATCCTGAGGAGCGGCGAAGCCGCGTCTCGAAGGATGCACGGCCCGGCTCGTGGCCGTCGATCCTTCGAGGCTCGCTGTGCTCGCGCCTCCAGCGACAAAGGCGAAGCCTTTGCGCGGGGATGACGGGTCTAATGGTTTCAAACCGCTAATTGATATCCGCGAGCTTGTGCAGCGTGGCGCCGAAGATCAGGCTCGCCTTGCCGACCAGCGCGGTCCCGCTCATGGTGCCGCGGGTGTCGGTGAAGGTGCCGGAGACGCCGATGCCGACGGGCGCGGGCCCGCCGAACAGCGGGTTGTCGGTGTCGCGCGGCGTCGTGTGGCGTTGCACAAGGATTTCGCCCTTGAAGGCATCGCCCTTCACCGTGTAGCTGCCGGTGTAGTAAAGATAGGCGTCGCCGCCCAGTATCTGGCCGTCGCGGAAGAGAATGACGCCGCTGCCCTTGCCGACGCGACCGTCCAGCAGGGTGACGTGAATTGAGTAAAGTCCGTTCTTCATGACGTCCCGATTGCTGGCCGCCACGCCCACGGCAAGCCAGTTGGTTTTTTATGCCAAAGCGAGCAACCTCGTGCAATGCGGCAGGTTGATTCCCGGGTGTCCCGCGTTCGGGTGACCCTCGGTTCCTGCCAGGCAGTGTGACGGCGCAATGACAGCGGACCGTACGCGCGAATCAAAGTGGCCCGCGAAATGCATAGCTCTGGTTGCACTGGCCGGTGAGTGCTGGAGCAAACACATGTCTGACTGGATTGAATCCGGCGGCCATTGGGCACGCCCTCGCAGGCTCAATGGAACTTCGGCCCGTTATGCGGGCCACATGATCGCATCCCTCGTGCTGATAACGCTGGTGTTGGTCGCGGCCATGCGAATCGCGCAGGCGCGCGATCCCGACGGCCGCTACGCCAATTCGCCGCTGAAGGAGTGGTTCGACGGCCTGCGCAGCGGCAAAGGGCCGTGCTGTTCGGATGCCGACGGCACAGCGGTCAGCGATGTCGACTGGGAATCCAAGGACGGGCACTATCGTGTGCGCCTCGACGGGGCGTGGATCGATGTCCCCGACGAGGCCGTGGTCACCGAGCCCAACCGGGTCGGTCGCGCCATGGTCTGGCCGATTCCCAGCTACATGGGCGTGACGATCCGCTGCTTCATGCCTGGCAGCATGACTTAGCGCCGCACGCGTGGCTCAGACGTATTTCTGGTCGCGCTCGAGCAGTTCGATCGAGATGCCCTGCGGGCCGCGGATGAAGCAGATCCGCACGCCCGGACGGATCGTGGTTGGCTCCTTGGAGAATTCGACGCCCTTGGCCTTGATCTCGGCCGCGACCGCGTCGATGTCCTTCACCGTGAGCCCGAAATGGTCGAGCCCCTGATAGGGCGTCACCGGCGCGGCGTTGACGCCGTCGCCCTGGGTCACCTCCGCAATGAACACCTTGGCGCCGCCGAGCTGGACGTCGATGCGGCCGGGGCCGCGGATGATCTCGCCGCCGAGAATGTCGCGCAGCCAGGTCGCGGTGGCCTCGGGATCGGGACTGCGCAGGTGGACGTGGTCCCAGGTGACGACAGGCATTGCGATCTCCTTGTTGTTGTCGTGCCGCTGTTCGGTGCGCGGCACTCGCTCTCGGGCGGCGCAAATCTAGCGAGCGGTTCGCTGGGATACCATCCCTCGTTATGCCTGCCCAAGATTGTCGTCCGGGAATGAAACCATTGCGGCCGTCAGCGATTGTTTTTGCGTGGCCGCTCGACCTGCGGCCGTCCCGGAAGCCGCGCGGTGCGGCTTCCTCTCTGTGTGGGGGCGGCCCGATCAGGCTGCCAGGGTGAGGGCACGACGATGCGGATCGGCTTGGCGTCGTTTCGGAGGTTGGCCGCCGGACGTCTCGGTGAAGGGGGCTTCTACGCCGGCCTGCTGCTGCCGCTGATTGCGCTCGCCGGAATCGCCGCATGGTTCATGCTCCCCGAGCCGAGCGACGCCGGGGACCAGGACGTCTGGCCGGTGTCGTCCATGATCCGCACCGCGCAGAATGCCCCGACCGGCGAGCAACCAGCCCAAATCACAAATCAGACCGCGAGGGATGCGCTTGCCGCACCGGCGGACGAGCCGACCACCGTCGGTGTGGCCATCGCTCCACAGGGGGCAGAGGAGGCCAAGCCGTCCGGGCCCGGCGCTGAAAGGTCGCCGCTGGATAAGCTGCGGATCGCCTCGCAATCGTGGCGGCGCGGCGGGCTAGGTTCGAAGGCGCTGGTCACCCTGACGCTGCGCAATGCCAATGATTTCGCCGTCAAGGATATCGAGATCGCCTGCGCCTTCATCCGCCGGGACGGTCGGCCGCTGACCGAGCGCAAGCGGCTGATCTCCGACACCATCGCCATGAAGAGCCGCAAGACTTACTCGCAAATGTTGGTCGGGTTCGTCAACGTGAACGCAAACAAGGCGAAATGTTCGGTCGTGACGGCGAGCCGCCTCTAATTCCCGGCATCTCGAAAAAGTGACCGCGAATTGACTTGTCGGGTGAACCGTAACGGCCGGACAGGAACTAACTAATAAACCAGCCGTTAGCGAACGACCCGGGAGCGCGGACAGCGTCCGGGTGATCATGCGCAGACGATGAAATCGCCCGCGCGATGACTGATGTCGTCGCGCCGAGATGAACCGCGCCCTGCTGCGCGGGGGGAGCTACCAAAATGCCTGTGGCGCGTTATTTCCTGTTCGTTGGTGGAGTGCTGCTCGCGCTGCTCTTCGTCGTCAATGCCATCGTGCCGCAGGAGGCCGTGGTCGCCGGCCAGAACCAGGGACTGTCGTCGCCGGGCGTCGACAAGACCATGGTGCGCATCAAGTCGACCCAGAAATTGCCCGAGCGGGTGGTGTACGACACCAATTTGCCGACCATTGTTCCGGCGCAGGTCAACGCGGTCGCCGCGGCTATCCCGTCGGCTACGGGCGATGCGTCGGCGCAAGCCCGCGTCCGCAATACGTTCGCCCAGTTCATTCCGCCGGAGAAGGCTGATGCGCAGAAGGTCGCGGCTGAGGCAAAATCGGCTGAACAACCGGCGCAGGCCCAGCCTCAGGCGCCGAAGAAGCACAAGGTCGCGCGCTACCATGCCCATCCCCAGCAGCCGATGCGGCTGGCACAGCCCGGCATGTATCAGCCCTACCGCGTCGCGCAGCAGCAGCGCATGGGCTTCTTCGGCGGCTTCGGCACCTGGTAAGAAAGGGCTGCCGCAGCCGGCAATCAATCCGCCGCCGCAAACACTTGCGGCGGCTTTTTTATGTCCGCGATCAGGCGGGTGGCCGGATCCGGGACGGCGTCCGAGCGGCGCTCGCTACCTTTAGCGCGGCAGGCGCGGAATCTTGTCCGCGAAGCCGTTGTAGCAGGTCAGCCGCTCGTCCTCTTCCTTCACGAAGCGGCAATCGTTGACGCCCTTGGCCGGGGCAGCCTTCGGCTTCGGCTGCGGCTTGAAAATCTCGTCGTAGCAGATCAGTCGCTCCTTGGTGGCGTCGTCGATGTCCTGACAGGCCTGAAGCTTCTGAGCGACCGATTGAGGCTTGCCGGGCGCGGCAGGCTTCTCGCCCTTCTTGGCGGCCGACTTCTTGCCGACCTGGACCAGCGGCTTGTCGCCGACCATCGGCTGCGAGGTCGCCGCCGCCGGCTTGTCTGCGTCGGCGGGGGCCGGCGTGGTGCCTTGGGCAAGCGCGGCAGCCGGGCAGAAGAGCGCCAGCGCGAGGATGATATGTCTCATGTCGAAAATGTCCGAAATGGCGTGATGACCGGAAGGATGGCGCCGGGGATCGGAAAAGCCCGGCAAGCGCCGAGACTTAACGCAAGTCTTGCCCGAATCCTACCCCCAGAGGTGACCCGCCCGGCACCGATCCACCGGCAAAAGTGAGGGCGATTCGTCGCCGTTCGACCCGCGGGAGAGCGTGAATTGCCTTTGCCCGGCGGGGCGGCTATGACCACGCCATCTGACCATCGGGGAGCGCAGAGACTGAACGCCGCGCGCCTGGGCACCGCTTCGAAACGGAGGTGCCATGACGGCGAACATTCTCGATGGGCATGCACATGCCCAAATTGTCATCGACAAGATTGCTGGCGAACTCGACCGGCTGCCCCGCGCGCCGGGGCTTGCGGTCGTGCTGGTCGGCTGCGACCCGGCGAGCCAGATCTATGTGCAGAGCAAGGTCAGGATGGCCGAGCGGCTCGGCCTGCGCGGCGAGGTCGCACGCCTGCCGGATGATGCCAGCGAGTCCGATCTGCTTGCCGGAGTAGAGGCGCTCAATGCGCGCGACGATATCGACGGCATCCTGGTGCAGCTGCCGTTGCCGGCGCATATCGACGCCTTGCGCGTGATGGCGGCGGTCGATCCCGCCAAGGATGTCGACGGCCTGCACGCCCTGAACGCCGGCCGGCTGTTTCACGGCGATGACGCGCTGGTGCCGTGCACGCCGCTCGGCTGTCTCCGGCTGATCAAGTCGGTCCGATCAGACCTCACCGGCGCCCATGCCGTGGTGATCGGCAGCTCCAACATCGTCGGCAAGCCGATGGCCGCGTTGCTGCTGCAGGAGCACGCGACCGTGACGCAGACCCATATCCACACCCGCGGCATCAGCACGATCTGCCGCGAGGCCGACATCCTGGTGAGTGCGGTGGGCAAGGCCGGCCTCGTGCGCGGCGACTGGATCAAGCCCCAGGCCATCGTCATCGACGTCGGCACCACGCGCGTCGAGAGGCCGGACGGCGGCTATGCGGTGTGCGGTGACGTCTCGTTCGACGAGGCGGTGCAGGTCGCCGGCGCGATCACGCCGGTGCCGCGCGGCGTCGGCCCGATGACGATCGCCTGCCTGATGGAGAACACGCTGAAGGCCGCAAAGGCGAGGGCGGCCCGGCTGCAATAGCGCGGGATGCCCGTGGCGATATGCGAGCGGCGGGTGTCGCTCGCGTATCGCGCGCGAAGTTCATGACGTCCGGGGTAATGGAAAGCCCGCACCATTCGTCTATTGTCGCGCGACAGATGGAGGCGCGCGATGCTGTATGCGGAAGATCTCACCGAGGGCCAGACGTTCAAGCTTGGCAGCTACACGATCGGCGAGGCCGAGATCCTGGAGTTCGCCGGCAAATATGATCCGGTGCCAATCCATGCCGATCCCGTCGCGGCCGCGGCAGGCCCGTTCGGCGGACTGATCGCAAGCGGTTTCAACACCATTGCGATCTATCAGCGGCTCGTCGTGGAGGCGATCTGGACCAAGGTGGCGGGGATCGTCGGGCGGAGCTTCGAGATCCGCCTGCCGAGCCCGGTTCGGCCCGGCGCCACGCTCACCGGCCAATCCCAGATCCAGAAGATCACCATCAGGCCGGAGCGGCGCGACGCTGTCGTGATCTTCAAGACGGAGCTGGTCAACGACGAGCAGCGCCCGGTTCTTGTCCTCGTGCTCGACGCGCTGATCCGCATGCGGCCGGCGGAGCAGGGGCCGGCATAGGCGCGGCCTGAGGGGCATCCCGAAGTCATCCGCCTCGGACGGCCGTCAGCGCCTCTACGTGTTCCCCACACGCGACCTTGTCGTCGCGCAATGTTGCGGCAATTATGACAAGCCGGCGGCAGAACGGCAGCGCATCAATGACGTCATCATCGACGAGGTCGTGCTGCCCGGTATTTGCTTCGTCGATGCGCCGAACGCATTCGACCCAGACGGATGTGCCGCCGTGAAACGCAGCAAGCAGACGAACGGAGAGATCGAAGCCAGGCGGCGCAAGGCCGAGGAATGGCTCCGCATGCAGACCCGACGCGCCGCTGAACGGCAACGGCTTCGCGACTACAAGATTGCGCTGGCGCGCGACGAGGTTGCCGTCGATACGACGCGGCTTGCGCCCTCGAACAGCTATTCGACCCCCGACTTCGTGCTGCGCGGAACCTATCGACCGGAGCCCTTCATCTGCAAAGACTGCGGCGTTGCCGAGGTCTGGACGCCGTTGCAGCAGAAATGGTGGTACGAGACCGCCAAGGGCGATGTATTTACCGCGGCGGTGCGCTGCCGGGCCTGCCGCACCAGGGAGCGCGCGCGCAAATCCGCCGCACGCCGCGTGCATCTGGAGGGACTCGCAAGGAAGAAGCCTCCCGTCTCGTAGCGATGGGCGTGACTTCAGGGTCGCACTTAACATCTGATACGCGGGGAACCGCTGCGCAGGCGGTCAATGCGTCGCGCGTGCGGAACGTTTCGGTGCCTGATCGGTTCGAGACCTTGAAGCCCCCGATGTGGGGTGCGGGCGGGGAGGAACCAGCCAAGGAAAACTTGTCAAGGAAACCTGTCAAGGAAGCCATCGCGGCCGGAACCAACGAGAAGGAGCAGCGGATGAAACTCAATTCCACGCAAGTCAAGCAGACCATGACGCAACTGAATGCCCAGGTGCTTCCGGACGATCACCCGGCCGTGGCGCAACTGAACAGCGTGTTCGGTGAGCACACGTTCTTCGTCGACACCAGCGGGCTCAAGGTGCTTGAACCGGCCCAGACCTCCGACATGCCGGGGCAGACCGGCGAAGTCGTCAGTCTCGCCGAGTGGAGCGATCCGGAGCTGACCTCGCTTCGGCCGCACGAGCCCGAGCCGACCGGCGTGCTCATCGCGCTTGAACCCAGCAAGCACTGAAGCGTTCCAGCGCGAAGTGAATACCGGTTCGCGCAACCAAAACGCCATCAAGCAAGGGGATTGAGAGCATGATCCGATTCAATCGGATCATGCTCTTTGTGCTGCATCGTGCGACACCGCGATCGGCCGTCCTGATGGCGACAGCCCCGACGTCGCATCAAGAGGTGCCGAAAGTCACATGGCAAATCAGCGCCGCCTGCGTATGCATCGGTTTGAGATGGGTATCCAGGCGGTGAGGGGCAGATGGGGATCGTGCGGCGCTGGAGCCCTGACGAGGACGAGAAGCTCAGAGAACTCGCCAGGGCCGGCAAGAACGCTCTCGAGATCAGTAACGAACTGACCCGCAGCGCTTCGGCCGTGCGCCGGCGCGCCGAGGTCCTGTCGGTCCTGATCATGGCAAAGGCGTTTCGCGCGCGCCCCTCGCATGTCGCCACCCATCTCGAGCGGGTCGCGATCGACGCGATCCGCAACCGCCGTCCGTTTCCCGCGGGCGTCGGCCCGAGCACCATTGCCGGAATGATCGAGAAGGGCTGGATCGTCCCGGAGATGGGGCGCAGATACAACGTGACCGATGCCGGCGTGGAGGCGGTGCGGCGGAAGATTCCGAGCGGCTGAAGGGAATGCCGGCTGCACGCCGGGCGCGCCATGCCGAAGCGGCTCGCTCTTCCGGTGGGGGAAGGCGGACTATTCGCGAGCGAACGCAAGATTTCGCGCCCGAGACGGATGTCCCATCCGTTCAATCATCGGGTCGCGACGACCTGCGGCCTCTCTGTGTCCTCTTCAGCCCACCGATCTGATTGCGCCGATGCTCAACGCCCAGCCAGCCCAAACCGACCGATACCAAGCCGACCGATACCAGCGTTTCGCCGATCTCGCTGTCACCGTCGGTGACGCGATCAATGCGATCGCCGGGTTGAATCCGGCTCAGCGTACAGACGTGGACTTCCTCGAACGCGAATTTATCCCTGCAATGGGGCTCAATGACGAACTGCTTCATGAGCAGCCGCCGGAGCTGGCGCCGAACTTCGGCAAGGGCCTCCACCTCTGGCAATATCCGAACCAGCTTGCGCCATATCTCGCCTGGCTTGCGCGCAATGCGTCCGGCATCTCCTCATACATGGAGATCGGCTGCCGCTGGGGCGGCATGTTCATCCTGGTTACGGAGTGGCTCAGGAACAGCGGCGCCGACCTCAAGACCGTGATTGCACTCGATCCGATCGCGCCGACGCCCTTTATCTCGACTTATTTCGATCTGCTGCAGCAGCAGGCCGCTATCGAGCCGATCTACATGCAGGATTTTTCGACCTCGCCGCTGGTCGGTGCGCATGTCGACCGGCTGAAGCCCGACTTCGTCTTTATCGACGGCGATCACAGCCTGCGCGGTGCGCTACAGGATCATCTGCTGGTGCGTTCCCACGCCCGCATCATCGTGCATCATGACATCCATTCCCAAGCCTGTCCGGATACCACGCTGCTCTGGAAGGCGCTGAAGCAGTTGGAAGCACCAAGCTTCGATACGTTCGAATTCACCAGCCAGTATCCGTCGGTGAATGGCTCATTCCTCGGCATCGGCGCCATGAAGCGGCGATCGGCCCAGATGTAGGACCGGTAGCCGGGCAATCGCCGCGATCACGAGCTCGCGGGCCGATCGCGGAGGTTCAGCTTGCTCTTGTCGCCGCCGGCCCAGGCCAGGGTCTTCGGGTCCATCACGCGGAACCAGAGCGGCGGGATCGCCGCCAGCCCGAACATGCCGGTGTAGCCGTTCGGCAGCCGCGGGATGTCGTCGAAATCGCGCAGCGACTGGTAGGGGCGCATCGGGTTGGCGTGGTGGTCGGAGTGACGTTGCAGGTGGAACGTCATCAGGTTCGAGACGATGTGGTTGGTATTCCATGAGTGGCGCGGCTCGACCGCCTGGTAGCGGCCGTTCGGCAGCTTCTCGCGTAGCAGCCCGTAGTGCTCGACATAGTTGGCCTGGGTCAGCGCGTACCAGCCGAGGAAATGGTGCGCGACGATGAACGGCGCGACCTTCCAGCCGAACAGCGCGATCAGGACGGCCGCGACGACGAGCGTCAGCGCAAAGCCCTGCAGGATCTCGTTGTTGATCGACCAGACCGGCTCGCCGCGGCGGGTCAGCCGTTCGGCCTCGTTGCGCCAGCCGCGCTTGAACGCACCCGGCAGCTCGCGCGTTGCGAACGCATAGATCGATTCACCGAAGCGCGCGCTGGCGGGGTCTTCGGGCGTTGCGACCCAGGTGTGGTGGCCGCGATTGTGCTCGACGCGGAAATGCGCGTAGCCGACCGCGCAGTTGGCGAGCATGCCGAACAGGATGTTGAGCCTGTCAGGCTTGTGGCCGAGCTCGTGCCCGATCAGGAGCGCGCCGCCATTGATGGTGCCGACGCCGAGCAGCAAGGCGACATAGGACCACCACGGCAGATCCTGGGTGCCGAAGAAGGCGATCAGCGCGACGTAGTTGATCCAGGGAAATACCACGGTGATGCGCGCGAGCCGCAGGTAATAGGGATCGGCCTCCATCGCGGCGACCACTTCCGCCGGCGGATTGTGGGTGTCTTCGCCGAACACGACGTCGAGCAACGGGATCAGGATGAAGATGAAGACGAAGGGGATCAGCGTCACCAGCGGATTGTGTGTCCGCAGGAACAGCCAGTAGGACAACAGCGGGATCAGCGGCGGAATGAACGAGAGCATCCAGAGATAGCGTTTGCCGTCCCGGTAGGTGATCGTTTCGCCAGCAGCATTGGTGCCCGTGAAGATCATCGCATTCCCTCCAGCATCTCTTGCGAGGCGGCGTTCGCCATTGTTGGGCCAAGCATGCCGCCAGGCGGGCCTGCGCCGCCAGTTCACAACAGGCCAATTTTGTGGCATTTTGCGCCAAGCTTGTTCGGCCGGACGTTCGCGAGGGGGAGGTCGCCGACGCCATGCACGGATCGGAATCCGATGCCCTTCGCACGCCGGTCTCCGCGGTCTATGCGCGGGCCCTGGTGCGGGCATTTGGCCAGACGCGAGGCGATCGCGACGAGCTGCTGAAGGGCACCGGAATTCGGCTCGAGGCGCTCGACCAGCCCGGCGCTCACATGCCGGTATCCTCGCTGGTGGTGCTGGCGGCCAACATCACCCGCCGGCATGGCGAGCTGTGGCCGTTGTCGGCCGCGGCGGTGTGGTCGACATCGCTGCAAGGCGCGCTCGATGTCGCGACCAGGACGGCGCCGACCATCGCGGATGCGTTGGCGACCGGCGCGCGCTTCGGGTCGACCCGCGCGCCCTTCGTCCGCAACCGGCTGCGCAAGACAGCGCGCGCGATCCAGATCGAAATCTCTCCCGCCGTCGCGATGGACGAAGCGCTGTGGCACGCCGTGGCGCTGGCGGTCAGCCTCAACGTGCACGCCGTGTACGAGCAGCTGCTCGAGGATGCGATCGGTGAGGCGACACTGCAATTTCCCTGGTCGCCGCCTGCGGGCGCGGAGCGGCTGCTCGAGCATTATTCCTGCGCGGTGAAGTTCAACGCCGCCGCCTTCATCTTCGAGGTGCCGAAAGCGCTCGGCGCACGGCCGTCGCCGTTTGCCGATCCGCAATTGCACGCCAAGGCCATTGAAGCGCTCGAGGCGATCGAAAATCCGCAGCCCGACACCGCGGCGCTGGCGGGGATCGTCGAGCGCCTGATCGCGGCGCGCCTGCCGCAGCGCCTCGGTGAGGAGGAGGCCGCGCGCCTCGTCGGCACTTCGCGGCGAACGCTGGTGCGGCGGCTCGCCGAGACCGGCTGCGCCTTCCGCCCGCTGCTCGACGGCGTGCTACGCGAGCGCGCGAGGATCATGCTCGCGGCAGGCACCCAATCGCGCGACCAAATGGCGGCCGCGCTCGGCTATACCGACGCGACGAGCTTCAGCCGGGCGTGCCGGCGGTGGTTCGGAGAGAAGGGCGGGCGGGATTAGGGCGCGGTCAATGGCTCGCGCAAGCCCACAGACCCTGGTGGACGATACGCAGACTTAAGCGATGCCGATCCCGTCAATGCGTATGCAGGGCGTCGTAGGCGTGCGCAAAAAACACAGCGGCGCTGAGGAGCAGCAGCGCGACAATGGTCGCTTCCATCATGACACTTCCCCATTATTAATTGGGAGAAGTGGTACCGGTCAAATGTTTCCGCCCGGTTTCGTCCGCTGATGAAAATGGTTTCGTGGCAGGATCGCTGCAACAATCGGCTGCCGGATCGAGCTCGCGCGGTGCTCGGATCGCTCGGCATCGATACTGTGACGCCGACCTAAAAGCTACGCCGCCGGGCCCGAAATGGTTTGTCCCGGCGGCGCCCTGTCATTCCCAGCGCTAGGGCCCTGAAATTCCCAGTGTCATTTCCTTAGCAGATCCGCGGAGAGACGGCTGTTGCCGAACTCACACAAGCTTCTAAGAGAGGAGCCGACGCCAGGGCCTACACGTCAGCTCCTCCGAAACGTGACCGTGCTGCGTCCCCAACGGTCCCGTCCCTCTGAGAAGCCTGCGCCGATCTAGTTGCCGATTTGCTAACCGTCCCCTCTCGTCGGCAGGGCGGCCGATACCATCACTCCAATTCTGATATCGTTTTTCGGCGAGCCTGGCCGGGAGGTAATCCCTATTCGTGCTATTGGCGGCAGGAACGAGCGGTGGTTTTGGAAGTAGTGTCTTCCGGCTCCCGGCTCTCATACCCCCAACCCGGCTGGGAGCCACAGGGGCGGCCTCGGCGCGCGGCGTCGGGGTCGTTCTCATCTTGCAGCATCGCTTCAGAAGAGACGCAACGCGAAAACGCTCACTCAGAACGAAATGAGCGCGGCTTAAATTATTGATCTATCGGTAAAATCGCTGGCGCGCTCGGAGAGATTCGAACTCCCGACCCTCGGAATCGAAATCCGATGCTCTATCCAGCTGAGCTACGAGCGCGTAGCGGGTCGATTATCAGACTTGGGCGGGGAGGGCCAGCAGGCAGGCACGGAGCGCGGCACCCAGCGGTGCCGGCACGTCCCGCCGTCTCCCTTATAGCCGTCAGAAGCAGGGATGCCGGCGGTGGTCCTGGCCGATATAGGCGGCCGCGCTCTGGTAGCACTTGTTGCGCGGGGAGCCGTCGTAATAGGCGAAGCTGCCGGCAGTCGGGCCGGGGCCGTAATTGTGCAGATAGCTGATGTGGTAGGGCAGGCCCCAATGGGCGTGGTGGTGATGCCGGTGGTGGCGCGGATGGGCCGTGAGGTCGGCCGCAGCCGCCGGGGTCAGGGCCATCACGGCCAGAGCGAGGGCGGCGAAAAGCTTGGTCTTGGTCATGGGCGGCCTCCGGTCATTTACGGGAATCGGCATTGTGGGCCGCCCCGGGGTCCATTTAACCCGGAAGCGGGGCCAAAAGCTGCGGGAAATCAGCCACAGCGCGCCAAATTTTGCCTTTTTGCGGATGCTTAACGGATTGCCAACACAGTCCGGCCAGAGTCTTGCGGTCAGGTCCCCCCGGGCCCGGCCTTTCCCGCGGTTTCGAACGATCCATGCGCATCACGCCCCTTGTCGCCTTGCTGCTCTCGGTTCTGGCCGCGACGCCCGCGCGGGCGGTGCTGCACATCACGCGCGACCATGGCGGCTATGTCGAGGAGTACAAGGCTAAGTACAAGCAGATCCGCGAGCGCCGCGAGCGCGTCGTGATCGACGGCATCTGCAACTCGGCCTGCACGCTGGTGTTCGGCATCGTGCCGCTGAACAAGATCTGCGTTACGCCGCGGGCCAGCATCGGCTTCCACCAGGCCTATTACGACAAGGCCTTCACCTTCGGCATCAAGGTCACCAGCCTCGAGGGCACCTCCGACCTGATGTCCTACTACCCCGATACGGTGAAGGACTGGATCCGCCGCAATGGCGGGCTCACCACCGAGATGAAGAAGATCAAGAACGGGATCGATCTCTGGAAGATCGTCGATCCCTGTCCGGAAGAGTGGTAGGCGCGGACGCGCTCGCGCTTCGAACCTCCTTCCTCAGGTCCTTGTTCTAGGTCTTCGGGCTTCAAGTCTTCGGGTTTCAGGTCTTGGGCCTGACGTCGCCATCCGACACCAGCAGCACGGACGCCTTCGACTTGCCGAGCACGGCCGCTGCGATGCTGCCGAAATTCAGGCTGTCGCCCTGGATGCGGTCGACGCCGATCACGACGAGGTCGGCCCGGCTTGACGCGATTTCCTGCAGGATCGCGACCTCAGGTGCGGTGTTGGCACGTAGCCGCGTCGTTACGTTGATGTCGTAGCGCGCCGCGGTCGCCGCGATGTCCTTCAGGATGGCTTCCTCATGCGCCAGCGACATGCTGGGGCTGGTGCGGCGGGCGCCCTTGTCGCGTGTGGTCGAGACGTAGACCACCTGCAGCGGCTCGCTCGAAAGGCGCGCCAGCGCGATCGCGACCTCGGCGCCGCGCCGCGAGACGTTGCTGCCCGAGACCGGCACCAGGATCTTCCGCGCATTCGACGAAGCCGCGCTGCTCATATTCCTCGCGCTCCAGCCGCTCCTTCTCGTCCCGGCCGAGCGGCAGCCGCGCCAGCGCGCCGCGCAGCATCGGCGGCATCGCCACGTGGTCAGGATCGCCATGGTCACGATCATCGAGAACATGGTCTGGCTCAGCACCCCCATCGACAGGCCGATGGTGGCGATGATCACCTCGGTCGAGCCGCGCGCATTCATGCCGCTCGCCAGCGCATAGGACTCCTGCCGGGTCAGCCCGCCGAGCGCACCGCCGACAAAGGCGCCGCCGAACTTGCCGATGCTCGCAATCAGCACCAGCGCCGCGGTCAGCCCCAGCACCGACGGATCCTTCAGCACCGTGAGGTCGGCGCTGAGGCCGGCAAGCCCGAAGAATACCGGCAAGAACAGGCTCGAGATCAGCCCGCGCAGCCGCTCGTCGGTCTGCCGGGTCAGGATCGGGGATTCCCCGACCAGCACGCCGGCGATGAAGGCGCCGAGCACGGTGTGCACGCCGATCAGATGCGTGATCATCGCTATCCCGCTCATCAACAGCAGGATCGCGGTGATCACCGCCGCCGAAGAGACCAGATTGTCGTTGGCCCAGCGGATCAGCCGGAACACCACCCGCCGGCCGATCGTGAAGCTGACCGCGAGGAAGGCGAGGGTGGAGAACTGCGCCTGCGCGACCGAGAGGATGTCGAGGCTGCCGCGCGAGGCAAGGCTGAAGATGACAGCGATGATGATCCAGCCGAGGGTGTCCCCCAGCGGATCACCATGGCATCTCCGATTTCCAATTCCGGCGCGGCTCGGCCGGCTTGCCGCATGCGATCAACGCCCGGGTTCCGAAAGCGATCCCCTGGGTCAGATTTTGGAACAGAGGCACCGGCGGTTCGTTTTGCTCAGGATGCGTTCATCCTGGTGATGCGAATGTCTCCATGAGCGAGCCTGACCGCCGGAGCGGCTGTGGCTCAGCTCGCGCGAACGGGAGGCTGCAATGGCAACCAGATCCAATCTTTCGAAGGCTGAACTCGCGCGTAGCGTTGCCGGCGCTACATCGGCATTGGTGCTTAGTGCGCTCGTCCTGTTCGTCGCCGCGCATCACTTGAGCGGCGGGTAGGAAGGCGGCGCGTGCCGCGCTGATCCATCAAAGCAGGAAGGTCCCGATCAGGAGGCCGGCCGCAAATGCCCACAGCCCGAGGGTGCAGGCCGATATGACCCGGACGAGATTGCGCAAATCCACGTCCTGCCAGCTGCTATGGGACCGATACGTCAATTGCAGGCACCCCCTGCGGTGGCCGCCTTTGCTTCGCTTTTGCGCTTCGCTTTTGCTTCCTGGGCCGACAGCCTGTTCCCGATAGGTGCCGAAATGAAGGCAACCGGTGGTGGCACCCGATCACGCATTTGCGAGCCCGCCGCCTAACGCGCGATGAGATCGGGTGCCGTCGTCATCGCGTTCTAGCTCGTTGTTTGAGCATGATTTTTTCGAAAAATCGCTGCGCACTTTCCCGGATCATGCTCGGGCGTGCGGTATTGTCTTGCTGTCTGTGGGGGCGCCCGCGGCCGGTCAGGCGGCCCGGCGCTTGCGGGTACGTGCCGCCTTTTTCGCCGAGCGCGACCGCTCCGCCGCGGGGCGGCTCGCGGCCGCCTTGCCGCCGAGCTTGCCGCCCTTGCGCGACGGGGAATGATCCTCGCGCGTGCCGCGGCCGGAGCCGCTCTTCTTGCCGCCGTGGGTCTCCTTGTTGACGGTCGCCCATGCGCGCCGCTCGGCTTCGCGATCCGGAACGCCACGCGTCTCGTAGCCTTCCTCGATGTGCTCGGCCTGCCGTTTCTGCTTGTCGGTATAGCTCGACTTGTCGCCTCTGGGCATCGCGCTCTCCTGTCTATTTTGATCGAGACGTCCGCCGGACTTCGGCCGTGTCGTCGTTCGGCTCGACGACCTCGAATCTGGACCGGCTGAAGCGGCCCAATCCGCTGAGCTCGTAATAGCCGTCACGTTCGATATCCTTTGTCACCTCGTAGACGCGTCCGAGCGAGAGCGTCTCCCGCTGCAACGTGTTGTCGACGCAGCGAACGTGAAAAATCTTGCCGGTTTCGGCCATGCGCTCATCCTGAATTGTTGGTCTGGTTCGGCGTTACTTATCGCGCAACGTCACGATCGCAACCGGCAACCCTGCCGCGGGCCGATCACGAAATTTCGTTCGGTAACTTCCATTCGGGCGCCGGTTCGAACACTTCGCTGTCGCCGGGAATTCGCTTCATGTGATAGCCGGCCGGCAGCACCTGGCCCGGCGCTTCATCCGCCACCGGAACGTCGAAGATCAGTCCGCAGATCAGTGCATGTTCCCACGCTTGCTTCTCCGTCGGAAAAGCCTTGTCGATCTGTCTGTCGCGATCGAACAGCGCGTAGGGCATCTGGCATCCTCGCTGCATTGGCTTGGCGTAGGCGGCTCGCTTGTCGTTCGCCCGATATGTCGAAAACGTCCGTTGCCGACCGGTGTTCCTAAATTCGCCCGCCAGCCGCGAACGCCGAGCCGCTCCCTTGCATGATATCGCTGAGATATTTCGCCGGTGGCTTGCCGAGCGCCTTCTTGAACATGGTGATGAAGGCTGTGACGGATTCATAACCGAGCTCGGACGAGACCTGCTGAACGCTCGCGCCGGCGGAGAGTTCGCGCAACGCGACGATCAAATGCAGTTGCTGACGCCAGCGTCCGAATGTCAGGCCGGTTTCCCTCAGGATGAGACGCGCGAGACTGGTCTCGCTCAGCGCCACGCGTTCGGCCCATTCAGCGATCGTGCGGCGATCGGCCGGATCGTCGGCGAGCGCTGCCGCGATCCGTCGCAAGCGTGGCTCGGGCGAGATCGGCAGATGCAGCTGCTGCAGCGGCATGCGCGGCCATTCGCTCAGCAGCAATTGCGCAACGAGGGTTTCAGTGCCGTGGTCCTGCTGCATACGGTCGGAAAGCGCGATGATCAGCTCTCGCAGCAAGGGTGAGATCGACAATGTGCAGCAGCGGTCGGGCAGGTCGGCCGCACCGGGCTCGATGAAGACGAAGAAGATTCGTGCATTGGCGGTTGCGATATTGGTGTGGCGCGTGCCGCCGGGAAGCCAGACGCCGCAATGCGGCGGCACCATCCACAACCCGTTCGGAACGCGGCACATCACGCCGCCGCCGAGTGCGAAGACGAGCTGTCC
The DNA here is from genome assembly GCF_032654765.1 of Bradyrhizobium sp. 33ap4. Lineage (NCBI taxonomy): Bacteria > Pseudomonadati > Pseudomonadota > Alphaproteobacteria > Hyphomicrobiales > Nitrobacteraceae > Bradyrhizobium > Bradyrhizobium sp. 33ap4. Next base: position 127,455 of record NZ_JAUMTJ010000024.1, read on the forward strand.
CTTCCGGTGTGCATGCTCGGCTGCCTCGACCTTGTTTTCGGTGACGTCGAGGCGCACGGCGATGGCCGTTGCCGCGACGTCATCCGGATCAAGGTCCGGCCAGGGATAGCGAAGTTGAAAGCCCATAACGGAGCTGGAAACCCGTCGAGTGACCGAATTTAGCGATCGATAGAATAGATATGTAAATTCTTCCGACAGCCAAGTCGATAGCTTGGCGCAGATGGGCAGGAGCATGCGATGACGATGATAGCGCCGATGCGCACGCTGGGCGGGCAGGGGCTGTTGTTGATGGGGATCCTGCTGATCGCCTCCACGCTCCGCGCGCCCATTACCGGCGTCGCGCCGATGCTCGGCATGATCGGTGAGACCATCGGGATCAGCGCGGCCGAGGCCGGAATCCTGACGACGCTGCCCTTGCTGGCGTTCGCCGCGATCTCACCGGTTGCAGCTGTGCTCGGGCGCGAATGGGGCATCGAGCGGTCGCTGTTCGGTGCGCTGCTTGTCATCGCGGCCGGGATCGCGCTGCGCTCGTCCGGTCCGGTCTGGGCGCTGTTCGCGGGCACCGCCACCATTGGTGCCGGAATCGCCGTTGGAAATGTGCTGCTGCCGAGCCTGCTCAAGCGGGACTTTCCGACTCGCATCGCCAGCCTGACCGGCGCTTACGCGATCACGTCCGCATTGGCCCAGGCGCTCGCATCTGTCGTGGCCATCCCGCTCGCGCAATTGCCGGGATCGAACTGGCATCTCTCGCTTGCGAGCACGCTGATCTTTCCGTTGGTGGCGCTGATAGCCTGGGCACCCCAGCTGGGCACGCACGCGGCCCCGACGGTCGAGCCGGCCTCGCCGCCGCATCGCGGGCGCATCTGGCACTCGCTGCTCGCCTGGCAGGTGACCGGCTTCCTCGGCCCGACCTCTTTGGTGTTCTACATCATCGTCGGATGGCTGCCCGCCATCCTCGTGCAGGCAGGTTACGCGGCGGCGACGGCGGGTACGCTGCACGGTGTGCTGCAATTGGCGACCGCGCTTCCCGGCCTGATCCTCGGGCCGATGGTCCGGCGCATGAAGGACCAGCGCGGGATTGCGATCGCCGTGTCGCTTGCGACCTGCCTCTCGCTGCTGGGATTGTGGCAGTGTCCGTCGCTCGCAATGCTGTGGGTCGCGCTGTTCGGCTTCGGGGCGGGTGCAGCCTTCATCCTCGGCTTGACATTCGTCAGCTTGCGTACCTCGCACAGCCATCAGGCGGCAGCGCTGTCGGGCATGGCGCAGTGCCTGGGCTATTCGCTCGCCGCCGCGGGCCCGCCGCTCGCCGGACTTGCCCATGATGCGACCGGAAGCTGGGAGGTTGCGCTCGCATGCTGCGTCGTCGCGACGGTGTTGATGGCAGTCCTGGGCCGATCAGCCGGCCGTGCGGCGACAATCTGATTGTCGTTCGATGCGGAAATATCGCGAGCCAGATCCCACTCGCCACAAGGCGCGGCGGCGGGCGGTCGGTTGTCTGCGCCGCAGGCGCGCGCTACAGAAGGCGGGAAGCTTCGCAAGCAAGAGCCAAGGGAAAAGTATCGTTGAGGACATCTGCCAGCACGCGCATCGTGATCGGATCGACGCTCTTTGCCTTGGCGTCGAGCGCATTCCTTTTTCTGGTTCCTCCGAGTCCGATCGACAGGAACCTGCTGCGTGGCGCCTTCCGTGTTTACAAGGGATATGCGTATCTCATCCCCGTCAAATACGTGGACGGCACGCTCGAGACTGCCCGATTGTACGAAGACGACCGGCTGCTCGGCCCCGCGAACACCGCCCAGCAAGAGATCATCGACAAGGGTGCCGGCCGCTTCGCATTTTACCGGGACACCTGGAATTACTTTGGCCCGGCCTTGATGTTCTCGACAAGCGACAACACCGAACCGAATACCAACGGCAGGAAGTATCACCTGAGATGACGAACTGACCTGCGCTGTGTCCGGCTGTCGTCACGTCGTGCGTATCACGCCCAGTTCCTTCGACCGTTGGAGAAGAGCCGGCCGGTAAGGCGGGGAGGGATCGTCGTCGTCAGGGATGGCGCAATGGCCGAACTCCTGCTGGATGCGCTGGATCTCCATGACCCGATCGTTCAACCGCTGCAGATGCTCAAGCGATGTTGCCTTCCAGTAGCGGAAGGTGTCGAGCGTAATCGGCACGAAGGCGGTGCCGAACAGCGTTGGATCGGGCACGATGGTCCGCCCGAGCAGCAGGTAGCGGTCCTGACCGACGATGACGAGGGTGGCATACGGCCGCCCTTCACTTACCCTGAGGCCCTTCAACGAAAGTTCGCACAGCTTGCTGAAATAGGGTTCCTCGCGCCAGCGGTCGGGATCATCGAGGTCGACCTGCACATTCAGCGCGTCGAGCCCGAAATGCGGCACCATGCCCGTGGTCTCGGGAAACCAATCATCATCGAGGTGGCCTTGCAGCCAGGCACAGCTGAATGAGCGGCACTGCCGGGGACGCTCGTGGTAGATCTCGCATCCGCCACCCGCCAGGATGTGGCTGCAGACCGTATTCACCGGCTTGCTGAGATCGGTCACCTCAAGCACCTTGCAGCAGAGGGTGCATGATCCACATTTTCTGACCGTCGGAGCCACGGGAAAGCCGAGGGCCCACGAGCCCTGCCGTTCGCGGAGGAGCAGCTTCTGCTTCTCCAGCGTGCTCAGTGCACGCTCGACCTTGAGACGCGACAATCTGGTCACGCCGATAATATCTTTCGTCGTCGTCGCGCCGCTCTCGACCGCCCGAACGACGACCAACGCCACTTGATCCATTGTTTTTCTTCTTGTCCGGCTCGTGGCCGGCTCTTCTTGTGCAGTGTTTTTGGCCGCCGGTATTCGGCGACGGTATATTCCAGTGCAATCCGGAACGTGCCGCGACCGACGGCTGCGAGATTCTGCCGAAGCGTATCGGTGAGGGCGACGTGTCGCATCCGATAAACGCGCATGGCATCCCTGAGGACAAATCGTCGTGATTGGCAGCGCGTGCGGCCGGCGCTTCGCGTGAGAGGACTGGCGAGGTCCGCGAGCTCGCGAGCCTCTGTCACCGCGGCAAGTCGACCCGACGGGCAACTCAGTGAAAACCTGTCAAACCACTGACCGCGCAACACAGCCAGTGTCGTCCCTGCCTAGTGCGCAATTGCGCACGGGAGCAGGGACCCATAACCACAAATGCTGATTGTTGCGCGATGCTGATACGACGAGTCCCGTTCACAACAACCGCCGCGGAGTATGGGTCCCTGCTTTCGCACTAGGTGGTGTGGACTCTAGGGATTCCCTTTTAGGAGCAAATCAGATTCAAGGCTGCTTTTGGGGAGGCCGCCTTGG
>NZ_JAUMTJ010000025.1:0-122442 GCF_032654765.1 Bradyrhizobium sp. 33ap4
CGCGACAACATCGGCCGCCTGCAATAATTGGCGACCACGGCCACGTCCGACCTATCCGTTTGCACACAACCAAGACCCGAAGCGGTCCTGCACGCGGATGGCGCGTCGTCGCGTGCGCCATCCGCTCCTGCAATCTATCGCTTGCTATCTCTTGCGAAGAAAAAGAGCCTCAGGCCTTCAGGTCCGTGATCCGCATGATCGCGACCACATTCCCATCATTGTACGCCTGCTCTTTTGTTTCCTTGTTACAGGTCCAGACAAAATTCTTCTTGCCCGTAAAGGTCTTTCCGTCCTGCTCAAGCCGAAGCTCCCCTTCGGTGATATGGCAGATCATGGCATTCATCATCGGGGGGCCCATGGTCTTCGATCCCGGCTGCATAATGACATCGCGCATTGAGACCGTCTTAAATCCTGGGATCAGGGATGGTGTCTCGCCTTCATATTCACGCACCACGACACCTGGCCAAGGTGCCGCATCCTTGTAGCCCGTGGCTTGAGCCTTGGCGGGCTTGATCATGGCAGTCGAAACCGCTGCCAACGCGATTCCCAGTGCGGACCTTCGATCGACCTTCCTCATCGCTTTTCTCCCGACGTTACCGAACGAGCGGCCGCAAATGCAGCGCGCAAAGTTCGTGGTGAACGGTGGTGTGAAACCGAAAAAAGAACGGCCTCTAGGAGAGCGTGTGCCTGCCGATAGCACCTGTGCTGCTCGTTTGCCCGGACGGTGATTTCGGCACGTCCCGCTTCAAGGGCCACGACATTCTACGTCACCTGACGCATCCGGGGAACAGGTGGCGTTGCACGAAGACACTGCAGCCTGTCGGGAAGGTCCGAAACTGGCCCCTTAGCCGGCATGACCGAGTGCGCCTCGCGAGTGCGCACCCGAGGCTGATGCGGACATTCGTCGGCAGGCGGATTGATGGCTACACGCCCCGGATCGAGGTGCGTGCCGAGCACCACTTTGCAAACAACAAAAAAGCCGGCGTTGCCGCCGGCTTTCGTGTCTGTTGGCTCGCTGCTGCGCGATCAGTGCGCGGCTTCGAGCGCGGCTTCCTGCCGGGCAATCGTGCCCTTCACGGCCGACTGCACCTTCTCGAACGCGCGGACCTCGATCTGCCGCACGCGCTCGCGCGACACGCCGAACTCGGCGGCGAGGTCTTCCAGCGTCATCGGCTCGTCCGCCAGACGCCGCGCCTCGAAGATGCGGCGTTCGCGCGGGTTGAGCACGCCGATCGCACCGTTCAGGGCCTGGCGGCGATGATCGAACTCCTCGCTCTCGGCCATCAGGGCTTCGGCGTTGGGCGAGTTGTCGACCAGCCAGTCCTGCCATTCGCCGGCTTCGCCGTCGTCGCGGATCGGGGCGTTGAGCGACGCGTCACCGCCGAGGCGGCGGTTCATGTCGATCACGTCCTGATCGGTCACGCCGAGGCGCTTGGCAATCAGCTTGACCTGGTCGGGGTGGAGATCACCCTCTTCCAGGGCGGAGATCTTGCTCTTCGCCTTGCGCAGGTTGAAGAAGAGCTTCTTCTGGTTCGCGGTGGTGCCCATCTTCACGAGCGACCAGGAACGCAGAATGTACTCTTGTATTGACGCCTTGATCCACCACATGGCGTAAGTGGCGAGACGGAAGCCCTTCTCGGGCTCGAATCGCTTCACCGCCTGCATCAGGCCGACATTGCCTTCCGAGACGACCTCGGAAATCGGCAAGCCGTAGCCGCGATAGCCCATGGCGATCTTGGCCACGAGCCTGAGATGGCTGGTGACGAGCTTATGCGCCGCGTCGCGATCGTCATGCTCGCGCCAACGCTTGGCGAGCATGTACTCCTGCTGGGGTTCCAGCATCGGGAACTTGCGGATCTCGGCGAGGTATCGAGAGAGGCCGGATTCTCCATTGAGGACCGGCAACGTAGCTGTACGGGCCATTTGAGCGCCCTCCAGTGGTTCAGGCCCCCGATAGCGGCGGGCCCGGCAGGTGGCCGCTGGGTTAAAGCCGGCCATGCTGCGATGTTCCGCGCTGGATATTCAGCGCAGGTGCAACATACACCAAACTGTCCGTGATAGGGAAGGATTGCTGACGTCACGTCCCCGTGTGGCAGGTATAACCTGTTGTCATAACGCGGCTTTTCCGGGAGAGGTGCGTCATACCGCCGCTTCCAGCGCCCGTTGCAGAAGAAGTAAATCCTCCGGCAAAGGCGCCTCCCAGTGCAAAAGTTCTCCGGTCCGGGGGTGCTCCAATGCCAGCAGATAGGCGTGCAGGGCCTGCCGGCCCAGCGCAGTGAGTGTGTCCTTACCTTCCGCGCCGAGCTGCCCGGCCTTGGTCTTGAAGTGGGCGCCGTAAACGCTGTCGCCGAGCAGCGGATGGCCGAGATGGGCGAGGTGCACGCGGATCTGATGGGTGCGTCCGGTCTCGAGCCGGCACGCCAGCAGCGAGGCGACCGGCTTGCCGTCGCGGCCGGCAAAGCTCGATAGCACCTCGAAATGGGTGATCGCCTCGCGGCCGCCCTGGCGCACCGCCATCTTCTCGCGGGCATGCGGGTGGCGGTCGATCGGCGCGTCGATGGTGCCGCGGGGCCGGTTCGGCACGCCCCAGACGAACGCCATGTAGCCGCGCTCCATCGGCCCGGTGCGGCCATGGTCGGCGAACTGCGCGGTCAGCGACTGGTGGGCGTGGTCGTTTTTGGCGACCACCATCAGCCCCGTGGTGTCCTTGTCGAGGCGGTGCACGATGCCCGGCCGCTTGACCCCGCCGATGCCGGACAGGCTCGAGCCGCAATGCGCGATCAGCGCGTTGACCAGCGTTCCGCTGGCGTGGCCGGCGGCGGGATGCACGACGAGGCCCCTCGGCTTGTCGATGACGATGATGTCGTCGTCCTCGAACACGATATCGAGCGCGATGTCCTCGCCCTGCGGCTCGGCGGGCGCCGCCTCCGGCACGTCGATTATGATCGTATCGCCTTTGGCGACATGATAAGCGGGGTCGCGGACGACGGCGTCCTTGACGGTCACGGAACCGGCGAGGATCAGCGCCTTCAGCCGGGACCGGGACAGCTCGGGACTGCGCTGCGCGAGCACGCGGTCGAGCCGGGCCGAGCCCTCGTCGCCGGCGACGACGACCTCCAGCTTCCGACCGCCATTCGAAGAGACTTGTTGCGAAGACACTTGCAAAGATAGAGCCTTGTGATGACCGACACCGCTGTGACCGAACCGACCCCCGACCAGGCCGCGCTGATCGCGCGGGTGCGGCGCATGATGCTGATCGCGGGCCTGACCTCGGCACTGGCCGTGGCCGTCGTATTGATTGCCATCGGCTACCGCCTTTATCGCAGCGAGGGAAGCCCCGTTTCCGTTTCCGACGTCACTGCTGCGCTGCCGAAAGGCGCGCGCATCGTCGCCACCGGTGTCGCCGGCGAACGATTGGTCCTCACGCTTGACGTGGGCGGTGCAACAGAGATTCGCACATTTGATGCAAAGACGCTGAAACCTGTCGGCAGGCTGAGCTTCGTCAACGAACCCTGATCGCAGCAGTCGCGAAGCCGCGCCGTCGATCAACCGAAAGCTGCAGCGTATTTTTTGCGCATGCGTTCTCGCATCGAGAAGGTGTGTCGCCATCTTTTCGGCCGAGTTGCACGTTCAGCTTGCGCCATGTCGCAAGCCAACTCCAGCGCTTCGATCGAACAGTCCGGTGAATCCGATGCGGCAGGGTCGTGCGCCGACCCGACGCGCCGCGGGGTGTTGACCGCGCTCGCAGGCTGCGCCTGTCTCGCCGCGATCGAGCCCGCCGCCGCCGATGATGAAGAACTGCCCGGTGCCAGCGAGCGGCCGCAAAAAGCCGATCGGCTCGTGCGCGCCGAAGGCGACAAGGCCGGCCAGGTCATCAAGTCGGACGATCTGACCCTGGGCGGCCCGCCCATTCGCGCCTGGCCGCAGGATCCGAAGACCTCCGTCATCCGCAAGGGCTCGCGGCTGAACGAGGTCGTGCTCGTCAAGCTCGATCCCGCCGAACTCGACGATGCCACGCGCGCCCGCGCCCCTGACGGCATCGTCTGCTACTCGGTCATCTGCACGCATGCCGGATGTCCGATCACTGCCTGGTTGAAGGAAGAGCAGGGCGACAAGAACGTCCTGAAATGCCTCTGTCACAACTCCGAATACGATCCGCGGCAGAATGCGCAGGTCGTGTTCGGGCCGGCGCCACGTCGCCTCGCGGCATTGCCGCTGACGGTTGCCGACGGCGCGATCACGGTCGCAGCGCCATTCGTCGGAAAGGTGGGTGCTCAGCAGGGAGGATGAGGCCACATCGGGATTTCTGCATGACCTAAACTGAAAAAATCAAAACAGAGCAGGGAGGTAGCATCTCATGACAAGCAAGCAGTGGTTACTGTCGAGTTGTGTCGCATTCACGTGCCTCATTTCGACCTATGCCGTCGCGGGGCCGATCGAAAACTACAGTTCGGTGACCTCGGCGCGTCTCGAAAATCCCGAACCCGGCAACTGGATGCTGTATCGCCGGACCTATGACGGAAAGTCGGAGGCCAAGCGGTCTTAGGAAGACAACTATAACACTCAACTCCTTGGCTCACAGAACGACATGGCTACGATCCGACTTGCCGATCGTCAACAACGGCGTGATGTTTGCCGCGACCCCGATGGGGCAGGTGATCGCGCTCAACGCCAAGACCGGCGAGGAGTACTGGCGCTACAAGCGGCAGCTTCCCGACGATCTGTTCCAGCTGCACCCGACCAGCCGTGGCGTCGGCCTGTGGCAGGACAAGGTCTACTTCGCCACCACCGACGACCATGTCGTCGCGCTCGATGCCAAGACCGGCAAGGTGGTCTGGGACACCAAGGTCCAGGACTACAAGAAGGGTCAGTATCTGACGCTGATGCCGCTGGTGGTCGACGGCAAGGTGATCGTCGGCGGCTCCGGCGGCGAGTTCGGCGTGCGCGGCTATGTCGTCGCCTACGATGCCGAGAGCGGCAAGGAGCTCTGGCGCACCTTCACCATCCCCGGCGAAGGCGAGCCCGGGCACGAGACCTGGAGTGGCGACGACTGGAAGTCGGGCGGTGGATCGGCCTGGATGACCGGCACCTACGACAAGGACAACAAGACGATCCTCTGGGGCGTCGGCAACGCTGCGCCGTGGCCGGGCTCGGCTCACGCCGGCGACAACCTCTACACCAGCTCGGTGATCGGTCTCGATCCCGAGACCGGCAAGATCAAGAAGCACTTCCAGTATCACCAGAACGATTCCTGGGACTGGGACGAGGTCGATGCGCCGATGCTGGTCGACCTGCAGCGTGACGGACGTTCGTTTAAGAGCTTGATCCACCCGGGACGCGACGCGATCTTCTGGGTGCTCGAGAACAAGCCCGACAAGATCAACTACGTGTCCGGCTGGCCGTTCGTGAAGACCAATGTCTGGAAGGGCATCGAGGCCGAGACCGGTCGGCCGATCGTCGATCCCGAGCACAAGCCGGTGATCGGCAAGCGGGTCGAGTTCTGCCCGTCGCTGTGGGGCGGCAAGGATTGGCCGTCGGCGGCGTACAGCCAGAGCACCAAGCTCGTCTACGTTCCCGCCAACGAGAACTTCTGCGGCGGCTTCACGGGCGAGAAGCAGCCGCTGGTACCCGGCCAGCTCTGGCTCGGCACCAAGCCGGAGGACATCGGACTGACGCCGGCACCGAACGCCGATCATTTCGGCGAGTTGCAGGCGTGGGATCCGGCCACCGGCAAGAAGGTCTGGCAGCACGACTTCAAGACCTCGCAGCTGTTCGGCTCGGTGACGGCGACCGCGGGCGATCTGGTTCTCGCCGGCGGCACCAACGACCGGATGTTCCGAATCTTCAACGCCAAGACCGGCGAGCTGTTGTGGGAGCAGAAGACCAACTCCGGCATCATGGCGATGCCGATGTCCTATGAGGTCGACGGAACGCAATACATCGCGGTCCAGTCAGGTTGGGGCGTCGACGCGCAACGCATCCAGGATGCTCTGGCCGGCAAGGTCAAGGGCTTCGAGAACAACGTCCCGCAAGGCGGCGTGATCTGGGTGTTCGCGCTCGACAAGAAGTAAGCCACGTGATCCGAGCTTCGGTCCTGATTGAATCAGGACCGAAGCGCCGGCTTGTTATGACGCGTTTTCTCCAAGCGAAACGGTGTTCGTTCCGTTCGAAAACGCTTCTCACCTATAGGGGGCGATGCGATCGGGAAGCGGCGGATGGGGAGACCGCCGCTTCCCGGTCCGCGCTTGCTTTATTTGCCCTTGGTATCGACCTTCCGCTTCTCGTCGTCGTTCATCTGCTTGATCGTGGGATCGCGGCTGGCCTCGCCAGTGGTCTGGCCGGTGGTCGCTGGCGGGCCGCTGCTCGGAACCGAGTTCTGGTCGGGCAGCACCTTGGCCGGGCGCGTCGCGGTCGCTTTCGGCGGCGAGTCCGTCTGTGCGAGCGCAGCCTGCGTCGCAAAAAGAAAGACGCCCGCGGACAAGGCTGCCGCGAGCGTCCCGAACGTCTGAGGCGGGGTTCTCATCGATCTGCTTCCTCTATAAAGCGCGATCGATGAGAACTGCCTATCTCGTCCGTCGTTCCATCCTGAAGGATAAGATGAGCACGACTCTGTCTAGGTCATTGCGAGCGAAGCGAAGCAATCCATAGCTCGGCAAAATGGAAGGATGGATTGCTTCGTCGCTGTCGCTCCTCGCAATGACGCAGTTGATAGATTCACGTTCCTCTCACGTTTCCAGCTGCTTGCCGATCGGAAGGGCGCGGATGCGCTTTCCGGTCGCGGCAAAGATCGCGTTGATCAACGCCGGCGCAAACGGCGGCACGCCGGGCTCGCCGACGCCGCTCGGCGGGGTGTCCGCGCCGGGCGGCACGATGTAGACGTTGGTGATCACAGGCGACTCGTCCATCCGGATCACCGGGAAGTCGTCGAAATTGCCCTGCTGCACCTTGCCGTCCTTGAAGCTGATCTCGCCGTATTTGGCCAGACTCAGCCCCATGATCGCGGCACCCTCGATCTGCGAGTGGATCCGTTCCGGATTGACATAGGTGCCGCAATCGATCGCGGTGTCGACCCGCGGCACCGAGAACTTGCCCTTGTCGTCGATCGCCACCTCGACGATGGTCGCGATGTAGCTGACGAAGGAGCGGTGCACCGCGATGCCGAGGCCGTGGCCCTTCGGCACCTTTCGGCCCCACTCGCCCTTCTCGGCGACCAGCTCGACCACCTTGCGCAAGCGCGCGGTGTCGATCGGGTAGCTGTCATAGGGCTCGCCGTAGTTCCAGGGATCCTTCACCGAGGACAGGTTGACGATCCGCGGGCTTCCGATCAGCTCCAGCAGCATCTTCTTCTGGTCGCGGCCCGTCGCATGCGCGATTTCCCCGACCATGGATTGCACCGCGAAGGCGCGCGGGATGTTGGAGACCGAGCGGAACCAGCCGATCCGCGTGAACGCGGCCGCTTCCGGATTCTCGCACTGCAGGTTGGCGATCTCGAACGGGTTGTCGATCAGGCCCATGCCGAGCTCGAACGGCGCCTCGTGATTGGCGCCGGCGGCGAAGGTCGAGGCGATCGTTGGCGCCACGCTGCGGTGCCGCCACGCAATCACCTTGCCGCTCTTGTCGAGACCGGCCTCGATCCGTTCCACCGAGACGGTGTGCAGGAAGTCGTGATGCACGTCGTCCTCACGGGTCCACTGCACCTTGACCGGCGCGCCGAGCTCCTTCGACAGCAATGCCGCCTCGAGCGCGAAGTCGCATTTCGACTTGCGGCCGAAGCCGCCGCCGAGCAGCGTCACGTTGACGGTGACATTGTCCTCGGGAATGCCGAGCGTCTTGGCGACGTCCTCGCGGGTGCCGCCGGGGCTCTGCACCGGCGCCCAGATCGTGGCCTTGTCACCCTTGACGTCGGCCACCGCGACCGGCGGCTCCATGCTGACATGGGCGAGATGCGGCAAATAGTACTCGCCCGTGATCACCTTGTCGGCGCCCTTCAGCGCCGCATCGACATCGCCTTCCTTGCGCACCACGAGGCCGGGCTTGCGCGCGGCTTCCTCGAGCGAGGCACGATAGGTGATGGAGTCGTATTTGGCGTTGGCGCCGTCGTCCCAGACGATCTTCAGCGCGTCGCGGCCCTTGATCGCGGCGCCCGTGTTGCGCGCGATCACGGCCACGCCGCCGAGCGGCTGGAACTTGGACGGCCAGGGCCAGCCCTTGACCTCCATCACCTTCTCGACGCCCGGCACCTTCTTGGCCGCGCTGTCGTCGAACGACTTGAGCTTGCCGCCGGTGACCGGCGGACGCGCGATGACGGCGTATTTCAGGCCGGGCAGCCGGACATCGGCGCCGTAATGCGCCTTGCCGGTGGTGATGTCGTGCAGGTCGACGATCGAGACCTGGCCCTTGCCGAGATAGCGGAAGTCCTTGGGGTCCTTCAGCTTGAGGCCCTCGACGCTCGGCACCGACTCCTTTGCGGCGTCGGCCGCGAGTTCGCCGAAGCCTGCCTTGCGGCCGCTCGCGCTGTGCACCACCTCGTGGTTCTGCGCCTTCACCTCGGTGACCGGCACGCCCCATTTCTTGGCGGCGGCGGCTTCCAGCATCGAGCGCGCCGAGGCGCCGATCTGGCGCATCGGGATCAGATAGTGCCGCGTGCTGCGCGAGCCGTCGGTGTCCTGGTTGCCGAACTTGACCTCGTCGCCATGCGCCTGTTGGACATGGACGCGCGACCAGTCGGCCTCCATTTCCTCGGCGACGATCAAGGGCAGGCTGGTGCGCACGCCGGTGCCCATCTCGGAGCGGTGCGCCAGGATGGTGACGATGCCGTCGGGGGCGATCGCGACGAACACGCGCGGGTCGACCACGACGCCGTGCGGCATCTTGCCGGCGCCGGTTTCATAGGCGAACGCCTGGCGCGTCATCACGGGCGCGGCGAGCACGAAAGAGCCGGCGATGCCGAGCCCCTTGAGGATGCTGCGGCGCGAAACGTTCTCGACCTTCACGTGCTTCTCGAAGCCGCGAAGCTTACTGGGATTGGTGCGGATATTCATGTCACACCCCCGTCGATGCGAGATGGACGGCATTCTCGATCCGCTGGTAGCAGCCGCAGCGGCAGATATTGCCCGCCATGGCTTCGCGGATCTGGTCGTGGCTGGGCTTCGGGTTCTGGTCCAGCAGCGCCGCGGCCTGCATGATCTGGCCGGCCTGGCAGTAGCCGCACTGCGGCACGTTGACCTGGCGCCAGGCCTTCTGCACCGGATGGTCGCCGGTCGGATGCAGCCCCTCGATGGTGGTGACCTCGCGGCCGACGACGTCGGACACCGAGGTGATGCAGGCGCGAACCGCCTCCTTGTCGACGATCACGGTGCAGGCGCCGCACAGCGCCTGGCCGCAGCCGAACTTGGTGCCCGTGAGGCCTGCTTCGTCACGGAGATACCAGAGCAGCGAAAGATCCGGGTCGCCGTCCCAATTCTGTTCCTGGCCGTTGATTTTTAGTTTGATCATGGTCTGTCCTCGCTCTGCTTAAGCTATTGACCTGTGCGGCGCGAGGTGCGGAACGTCTTCCATGGCCTGCGACCGCGCTGATGTTTGTTGTGCCAAGATATTCGTGAGCCAAATCTGCCGTGCGCCAAGGCCGTCAAGCGCTTGCGCTTTGTTCCAAGCACTCCTCTCGCTTGTCCGGCGCCGTGCGGGGCGCAGCATGGTGAAGGGCTGCGATGTTAGCAGAGACGGACGCCGGGTGACTTCACAGCCAAGTGTTTTGCATTGCCATTTGGCGAAAGCAGGGCCGTGCACGACGACGACATGACATCTCAGGGTGGCCATCATGCAATCGCGCGGGCGGTGCCACTGTAGCGTGCAGGTGCGACGCGCTCGGGCAAAGGCACGCGCGGCATCTCGCCCGGCACCGCCGTCCCCGGTGCGCGATTGCGCACCTGGGGGCATCGCGCGGCGATGAACCCGGAATCCAGCGCTATGGCGCCGGATGCCCCCGGCGGCGTTCGTAAAGCATGCGTGACAAAATCCCCGCCGCAATGCACAAGGCATCTTGCGGCGGCCGGATTTCAAGGCTATTGCCTTGCCTCTCAACGCTCCCTTCGTCTAGCGGTTAGGACGCGGCCCTCTCAAGGCTGAAACAGGGGTTCGATTCCCCTAGGGAGCGCCAGCCTGAGACCTTTCGACTTGATTTCCCTTTGGTTTTCGGCGTTTTCCCCAAACCTGCGGAAGCGGTTTGGGGAATCCTGTTCGCGTTGTGTCCTTCAAGCTTGATCACCGCGTCTTCCGCGAGGGCCGCCTGATCAGCCTCCTCCGTATAGCGCTCGGCTTCAGCTAGCGTCGTGTGTCCGAGGACAGACATGATCATCTTCGCCGTTGCGCCGGCTTCGGCGAGCAAACGTCCGGCGGCTTTCCGTAGACCATGCGGCTTGCAATCGAGAGGCAGTCCGGCCTTCGAGATAGCGTCACGCATCCATCCACTGAAACCATCAACGGTGAAGGACTTGCCATAAGCAGTCGTAATGATCACGACGCGTTGCATGTCATATGCGTTGAGCGCTTCGACGGTGTCCCGATGCAACGGGATGAGGAGCTCGCGCCCAGTCTTCTGTTGCTTTATCCTGATCTTGCGTTCTGGCGTGATGTGCGTCTGCGCCATCCTGACTACGTCGGAGCGACGCTGACCCAGATTGAGGAACAGGTGAAACGCAGTGCGCTGCTTGGTCCCGAGCGGCCAGCATTTTTTGAATTGCTCAATTTCGTCGTCGGTCCACGACCGAATTTTCTTGATCTTCGGCCGCTTGATACCCAATGACGGATCATGCTTCAGCCATCCGATGTTGATCGCGTGACGGATCAGTATCCGAAGCTTCTTCAGTGTATCGAGTGCCGCACCTGGGCGATTCGCATAGGGTTGAAGAATGCCAGTGATGATGCGCTCGCGCGAGAGCCCGGCGACTGTGCGATGACCGTGTTCGATCCGGAGCGTCTCAAGACGGCCAATGTAGCCCGTCTTGCTCGTGTCACGGAGGCCAACGTATTCGGCGCTCTTCATGTAGGAGGCGATGAGCGCCGCGATAGTGCCAGGCGCGGCCGGCACAAACCGATCTCGGACCGGTACGAATTGGCCGAGCAACGCGGCTTGGTATGCCACCATAAATTCTTCGCTCGTGGGGTCATTCGGCAGACGAGAGCGAGGTCCTTTCCCACGTCGAAAGGATAGATACGTATGGCCCTTGACGTGATTACGCTCGACGTGAAGCGGCAGCTTGCGGGGCATCGATATCCTTCCACGTGTCGTCAACGCGGGTATTATTGCCATCGGAAGGCAGTTCATCAATGGCGATGTCAAGTTGACGGACATCCCAAGCCCGACGCCGCTCCCCGAGCAATCGTGCTCGGGGCATTTGGCCGTTCTTCACCATCTCATCAAAGGTGTTGGGTGACACGCAGACGTACGCGGCGGCGGCCTCGCGACTGATGAGCCGTGGTGCCAGTGATGGCGGTAGCGCTGTTTGCCGTGGCATCGCGATGCCCTATGACAGGCGATCCATTCCGCCGATCTGTGCATCGCAACATGAAGGTGCTTGGCTCGTCCAAGCAAGGGCGCGCGGTCCGATTCGGAAGCCCATGCGTGCAGTGGCGCACAAATCGGATGGTAGCACGGGACAATGCGTGTTCAGCCTCAAAATTCTCGTCGATGAATGTCGGGCCGCTGTCAAGGAACAGAAGAGGCTCCCGCGAGCAGGTCGGTCAGGAAGGCATGGGTCGCAAGAGCTGATGTGACAATCAGGACCGAACGCTGCTGGTTGGTAGGGATGAATAACACGTACACACCAGATCGCCGATGAGGTCATCGACGGCAACACAAGACGGCAGGCGCTATGGCGCGGTCACCAATATTGAGCCTTTCGTTCCGCTCCGCCGACGGCGGCTTGCGTCAAAGCCCGCAGCACACATGTAGGAGATCAGCCCGATTCTAGATCCTGACCACTTTCCAAAGTCTTGCCGGCCTAACGCCTGAACTTGATGCCGCCCGGCTCTAGGTGCGGGGCTGCTGATTGCGCTTCGTACTTCGCGTAGGCTCGACGGATTTCCATCTGGCTCCCTCCTTGGACGACACGGACCTTGCGGGATCCATCTACCAACTGGGACGCGACATCTTGCGCGTGCACTGACCAACGACTGGTCACTAGACCAGGCATTGCAGAGCCTAGTGAAAATTGGAGGCCGCTCGAGGGTCGGCGCCGAAAAGCCGGCTACTTGGCCCAAGAAATGCTTCTTTGAAAGTCACCGCTTCTCCGAGGATCAATGAGATAAATTCGTTGGGATCGGCGAGAGCAATTGATCTTTGCGTAGTCAAAGGAATGACGCGATGGAAGAAACGGTTGATGATCGCCTATTGGCGGCAATTGATAGGCTAGCAAGATCCTCCAGCGAGGTTGCCGAAGCTTTGTCGACAATGCTTAGCAAGCAGGACATTGCAAATGAACACCTGCGCAAACTTGTAACTGCTGCGGAAATGTACGGGCTACCCAGAACAAACCATAGCTTGTTTCGTACTTTGTCTGTGATTACGCAGGAACAAGCCATTGAGATAATCCGTACAGAAATGGCCGATGCTGTTTTTTTGCCGATCATGATGAGTTCAGGTTTGATGCCTTGTCAAAGGCGGGTGCGGGTGTTGTCCTCGAGTTCGGCGTCTATAGCGGTTATACCATCAGCACCATGGCCGAGCGATTTCGAGAGCGGAAGTTTTATGGCTTTGATAGCTTTATTGGCCTCCCGGAGCGCTGGAACGGATACCTTCCAGTGGACTTCGATCGCGGAGGTAAGGCGCCTGACGTTCCGGAGAACGTAGAGCTTATTGTTGGTCTGTTTGATGAGACGATTCCGGCGTTTGCTCAGCGCGAGCTGGCCATTGCGTTCATCCACGTCGATTGCGACATATATTCAAGCACAAGAAGTATTTTTACGGGTCTCAAGTCTCAGATTCGTCCGGGATGCGTTATCGTGTTTGACGAATACTTCAACTACGTAGGGTTCGAGAAGCATGAAAGATTAGCGTTCGACGAATTCATCCGTGAGACCAACTATGGTGTTAATTGGATATCGTATTCGGGGCAACAGGCCGCTTGTGTACTGACGACGGGTCCGTAGTGGCTGCAAGCCGAATACGACCGCCTGACGCGACGCCTGCGCCATGCATGTCGACAAGCTCGACGGCCGGATCGACAATACAATCTATAACGTGATGTCAGAGGAATGGCGCAAAGAGCAAGATCGCTGCTCGCGGTAGATCGTCGGCACCAGGTGTCTCCGCGCGCGTGCGTGTGTCGTCTGGTGGGCCTGGCAGGACTCGAACCTGCAACCAGACCGTTATGAGCGGACGGCTCTAACCATTGAGCTACAGGCCCCGCTGCTGAGGCGACGGCGCAGCATCGTTTACAATTTGTCTGGCGCTCCGGCAAGATTGAGCCACGCTTCCGCGCCCGCGCTTCGGACTTTTCCGCAGGTTTTCCTTTCCGTTCTCTGAAGCTTGAATTCGACCTTCAAGCCTGCTTTGGCGCAGTTGTCATGCGTCATCCTGTAAGCGCGCGACGTGCGTAGAATTAGCAGGCCGCTCATTCTGCGGCAAAGTCACCGACTCACTTCAGTCAGCTAAAACGGACCGCGAGCTTTCTGTCTGGCAACGCCACAAGTCTCGCGCGGCAGCGATCAGAGTTCGTTTTGACAAACCTTAGTATAGGGTTTGCAGCCCATTCGATATCACTCGCTTACCTTTGTAGAGTTGTGCATCCGTCACATTGTTTCTAGTTTCGATGTTGAAGCTGGGCATTCGATTGAACGGGCGAAGCCTTTAAGCTGACTTGAGTCGCTGCCGGAAGCAGTTGAGTCCCATTCAGACCTAAGGACAAGATTAAATGGAAACACGTGAGCGCTCGTCCACATCTTGATGTGGACCTCAGGTGATTGTGCGCAAAAAGACATGGGTCTTAATCTTGCGAAGGTGCTTCTTGTTCGAGATCGCGATCTGCGATCCGAACGGCGGGGCTGAGTTAATCCAAGCAACCAGGATGCAAGAAGCGGAGGATTGAGCTCTCTGCTTGGGAAGCATGTGAGCCTTTTAGAGCACCCGTTTCCGCTTCCCTCATAATAGTGGCTTCGCCGCGGTCGCCTTTGATGACGATGGCCTAGCGCGACTTGGCCGCGAATTTGCGTCACCCTCTTTGAATGCGAGTCGAGATGGCATTTACCGAGCTTTTCATCAAACGTCCGGTGTTGTCTATCGTCGTCAGTCTCATGATCCTGCTGATCGGCCTTCGCGCTGCCGCCGTTTTACCGATCCGCCAGTATCCCAAGCTATCCAATACAGTCGTCAATATCACGACATCCTATCCTGGCGCATCCGCCGACATGATCCAGGGGTTCATCACCACTCCCCTGGAGCAGGCCGTCGCTTCGGCAGAGGGCGTCGACTACGTCACTTCCTCGTCGGTGCTCGGTACCTCAACGATCCAAGCCTACATCAAGCTCAATTTTGATCCCAATGAGGCACTCACCGAGGTGCTGTCTAAGGTCAACTCAGTCAAATATTTGATCCCGAAGGAATCAAACGATCCGGTTGTCACTAAATCAACCGGTCAGGCAACCGCTGTCATGTACATCGCCTTCTCCAGCGAGGAGCTGACGGCCAGCGCGATCTCCGATTATCTCTCGCGCGTCGTGCAACCGGTTATGTCTACGGTAGACGGCGTCGCGGCGGCAGACATCCTGGGCGGCCAAAGTTTTGCGATGCGGCTATGGCTCGATGCTGCGAAAATGGCGGGGCACGGCGTGTCGCCTGCTGATGTTTCGGCTGCAATCGCCGCCAACAACTTCCAGACCGCGGCCGGCCAGACCAAGGGCTATTTCACTGTCTCCGATGTCACGACAAACACCGACCTGCGGAGTGTCGATGACTTCAGGCGCATGATTGTCAAAGCTCAAGACCGCGGCTTCGTGCGCATGGAGGATATTGCGACAATCGAGCTTGCCGCGCAGACCGCAGACGTCAGCGTCTCCATGAACGGCGAGCACGCGGTCTTCATCGGCGTGCGGGCGAGCCCGCAAGGCAATCCGCTAAACATAGCGCGAGGCGTTCGGGCGATGTTTCCGGAAATGGAGCGTAACCTGCCGCCATCACTGAAGATGAAAGTGGCCTACGACTCGACCAAATTCATTCAATCGTCGATCGATGAAGTCGAGAAGACGCTCATTGAGGCGGTCGTGATAGTAGTGGTAGTGATCTTCCTTTTCCTGGCCTCGCTGCGGTCGGTCATCATTCCTGTCGTCACTATTCCGTTGTCGCTCGTCGGTGTCTGCAGCATGATGCTGGCGCTCGGGTTTTCGTTCAATCTGCTTACCCTCCTTGCGATGGTGCTCGCGATCGGTCTCGTGGTCGACGACGCGATCGTCGTGGTAGAGAACATTCATCGCCATCTAGAAGAAGGTGCGCCGCCCCCGCAGGCTGCTGCGAGAGGCGCGCGCGAGATCGTCGGCCCCGTAGTCTCCATGACGATTACGTTGGCCGCCGTATACGCCCCCATCGGCTTTCTTAGTGGCCTCACCGGTGCGCTGTTCCGCGAGTTCGCGTTTACACTGGCGGGGGCGGTGATCGTGTCGGGCGTGATCGCTTTGACGCTATCGCCCATGATGTGCTCGGTCTTCCTGAGGGGCGCTGAGGAGGGACGGTTTGCTAGATTTGTGAACCGTGTGTTCGGCGCCATGACACGCTGGTATGGCCGCAAGCTCGACCGCTCGCTCGACTATCGCCCAATTACCGGGCTGTTTGCCGTGACCATGCTGGGCCTCGTCGGCTTTCTCTGCGTGAACACTTCCAAGGAACTCGCGCCGGAGGAGGATCAAGGGATTGTATTCGCACTAACCAAGGCGCCGAAATACGCCAATATTGACTATCTCGACTATTACGGCGCCAAGCTCGAAAAGGCGATTCGGAAGTTTTCCGAGACCGATTTGAGCTTCGTGCTCAACGGTAGTGGCGGTTCGCAGGCGGGTATGGCCGGCATGTTGCTCAAGCCATGGGACGAGCGCAAGCGATCGTCGATAGTTCTTAAGTCCCTGCTCCAAGCCGAGCTGTCCAAAATCGAAGGTATCAACGCATTTGCTTTTAGCTTGCCGGCACTTCCGGGCGGATCGGACGGCCTGCCAGTGCAGATGGTGATCAATTCGACGCTCGGCTTCCAATCTGTCTACGAGCAGATGTCGAAACTGAAGGACGCCGCGCGCAAGAGCGGCCTGTTCATGATCAGCGACTCTGATCTCGAGTTCAACCAGCCGGTGGTACGAATCAAGGTCGATCGATCCAAGGCCAACGATCTTGGCATCACCATGCAGAATGTCGGTAACGCGCTCGCCATCCTACTTGGCGGAAACTATATCAATCGCTTCAATCTGCAGGGTCGCTCCTACGAGGTGATTCCGCAGGTGCCGCGTGAGAAACGCCTGGCCCCGGAAGCGATCGGGAACTATTATTTGAAGACTGC
This sequence comes from Bradyrhizobium sp. 33ap4, assembly GCF_032654765.1. Lineage (NCBI taxonomy): Bacteria > Pseudomonadati > Pseudomonadota > Alphaproteobacteria > Hyphomicrobiales > Nitrobacteraceae > Bradyrhizobium > Bradyrhizobium sp. 33ap4. The sequence goes on from NZ_JAUMTJ010000025.1 coordinate 16,533, forward strand.
GACGGGCTCGATGCTTCCGCTGTCTACCGTCGTCTCGGTCGAGACTGCGACTGATCCGAACGCGCTCACCCACTACAACCAGCTCAACTGCGCGACCTTTCAGGCCGTGCCGATGCCTGGCGTCACGATCGGTCAAGCCGTGGACTTCCTGGAGGCGGAGGCACAGAAGCTGCCTGCAGGCTTCAGCCACGACTTCCTTGCGGACGCCCGACAATATGTGCACGAGGGTAACCAGCTGGCCATCACGTTCGCATTTGCACTGATCGTCATATTCTTGGTGCTTGCGGCGCAGTTCGAAAGTCTGCGCGATCCCATCATCATTATGATCAGTGTGCCGATGGCAATCGTCGGCGCCTTGATACCGCTATTCTTTGGCTGGGCGACGATGAACATCTACACCCAGGTCGGATTGCTGACGCTTGTTGGCTTGATTTCCAAGCACGGCATCCTGATGGTTGAGTTCGCAAATGAGCTGCAACTCAGGCAGAGACTTGACCGTCGCTCGGCGATAGAGATGGCGGCGCGCGTCCGACTTCGTCCAATCTTGATGACTACGGCGGCGATGGTCACGGGCCTGATACCCTTGTTGACCGCAACGGGAGCCGGAGCCGCGAGCCGCTTCTCGATCGGGCTCGTGATCGTCGCCGGTATGTCTGTCGGCACGCTGTTCACGCTCTTCGTGTTGCCGGCCGTCTATGTCGCGATCGCATCCGATCACCGTGCCGACGCGAGTTCCGGCTACGACAAGGGCGGCCTCGCGGGAGCCGTTAATGCCCAGCTGGCCAAGCATTGATGTCAAACCACTCCGGGTTGACGAGATTGCTGGCCTAGATTGGCGCGTTGTCCGCCGGCCGTGGTGATTTGGTGGGCCCGAATTTCGGGAAGGGGCTCGAAGGATGATCCCTGGTTGCTGCGCCCGTTTCGATCCATCGTTCGCCAGCGGGTAAGACTAAACCAATAAGAAATGCGATCGTTCATGACGCCGGTGTGGTGAGCGAAGGAGCCTGGGGCGGCTTCATGTCGAGATCTTCATGCCTGTTCTGCCGAGCTTGGCGAGCATCAGATGCTCGGCAAAAAACACGTCAGCGATCTGTTGCTGCTCCGCCTCGGCGAATTGCTGGGCGTTCACGGCCGCAGAACGCTCAATTTCGCACTCGCCGCGGCGCGGAGAGAATTCGTGCTCGCTTGATGAAAAGGTAGCGTTGTCATTACTCAAATGCCGCTAGAAATAGAATTACTTACTCCTCGTCGCCGTCGTATTGGCTGAGTGATCGCATTCAGGTAGTGGGAAAGTACAGCACGGCTTCTCAACCGAAGTCTATAAGGAGCAGACGTTGAAGCGATGCACATGACCACGTTCGTTGCCGCGATGGAGGCAGCGTGAGCTGCCAAGCGGGAGGCCAGAATCTGCCTCAGTCCTGATGGCCAATGTTCAGGCCTGATTCCCTGACACATGCTCCGACGCCCTCCGAAGTGCGAAAGTTATCGAAATGCCTGAGTTTGATGCAGCTATGTTTTTTCTGGCCGCAACGACGTGCTTTGCGGCCTTTGTAAATGGAGCCATCGGCTACGGGTTTTCGTCGCTCACTGTACCTCTTGCGCTGGTTTCCTACACCAATCGCGTTCTCAACCCCGCCATTGTTATCATCGAGGTCTTCGTCAACGTATACGTCGTCCTCATCAATCTGAAGGGCGTGCCGGCAATTTGGAGACGAGTGTTTCCCATCTTGCTTGGACTCTTGCCGGGCATTGCGCTTGGCGGCTATGCGTTGGCCTCGCTGCAGCCGGGCTGGATCAAATTCGCCACCTACACGATCATACTGCCCCTGATCCTGCTACAAGCCGCAGGTTGGCGCCGCCCTATCGAAGCTAGCTGGCTGATCGGTCTACCATTCGGTTCGATGCTGGGCATTCTCTATTCGGTGACGACCATCTCCGGTCCGCCTTTGGCGATGTTGTTTAACAACCAGGGCCTGGTCAGAAGTGAATTTCGCGCCGGTCTAGCCCTGGTTCGCGTGGTTGAATCGAGCGTGACCGCCTTCGTCTATTACAAGCTAGGCCTGTTCATCTCCGAAAGCGGCAGCCTGCTCTATGCCTTTATACCCAGTGTTGTGCTCGGCATCCCGCTGGGATCCTAACCGGCTGGAAGTAGACCGTCATGCCGGGTGCCATGCGCCGGCTTGATCCTGAGATATTCCGACGCATCTGCATGAGCTTTGATGCCTGGATCGTCGGATTCGGTCTGTCACGAGTGCTGATCGAGCTCGATCTAGTGCGGAGCTCCTGGGCTTATAGCGTGATGTCGGCGACGATACTGATCGATGTTTGCCTGCTATATTCGTTCTTTACCACGCACGGTCCGACCTGGTCAGAGCGACGGTCTCGGCGCGCCGCGGATATAAGCGCTTGAACGATGTCGGCGGGCGCCCCAGTATCGAACGCGCGCGCGTCCTGGACCTAATGGCCCGAAAGCAAAGCCAATCGATGACTGCGCGCGATGCCGTTGTGGCCCTGTCGGCGCCAAGGATAAGGGCTGACAACTGGCTGATTGTTCCACGACAATCCGGTGTTTCGAGGCGGGAGAATTTGAAATCTCAGTTCTGAAGCGTCGGAGGCAGATGTTGCCGACTCGCTATTCGAAATACTTGTGATCGTTTGCCCGCGGACGCTGATCGAGAAAAAGGAAACACTCGAGACACAAGCACATCGAGTCGCCGTCTCGTCGGTCATCGATATCAACACCGCTCATTGTGCGGCGATCATCGAATCTCCTGCCAAAGAGCAGCCGGGCGCATTCCTACTTTACATAGGTTGTCCGGTAGCTTCGGGTAGGTACGTGAAACGCTCCGATTCTGCTGATCTGGAGTGTACAAGGAGCGATGTAAAGTCGGCATTAAGCTGCTAGCTGACGATCCGAACACCCGCCTTGTGATCCGCGCCTCTTCATGGTCGGAACTGGCTCGAGCGTTCATAAAGATGCTAGCGTCAGCGGCAATGCTCGGTGGAGTCGACAAGCGCTGTCGTGGAACTGCGGCCGTGTTCGCGCCGGCCGTAGCCTTCTCCTCGAAATACACACAAGGACGCGTGCCCGACGACTTTTGTACGCTTTGTGACAAAGGGATATTGAGCTGTTACGCCTCTGACTGTCGGAAAAAGGCAAAGGCTGACGTCCTCGTTGCCGTTGCTCATCCGCGAAAGATAGGCCGTAACACGCATCCGGGTTGCTTGACGATCACTCCTATTTGACGCTCGCACCTTCTGAGGTGGCCCGAGCTTTTGCGATGGCATCGCATTTGCAGAGATGAAAATGTCAACATGAGGTCATCATCGTCGAGTTGCGGCCGCTTTTAGGCCACGCACGCAGGATGAGGGGCGCCGCGCTTACGAGCCCGTTCTCTCAGGAGTGCCAGTGATACCATCTGCCAATTGGGCTGCCAGCCTGCTTGGGACGCGGCTTGCGTTTTTTGTTGCCGGATTTGGCCTCGCGGCGTGGGCGCCGTTGGTGCCGCTTGCCAAGGAGCGGCTCGCGGTAGACGACCGCACGCTTGGTCTTCTGCTGCTCTGTCTCGGAACAGGATCCGTTCTCGCTATGCTTCTGACCAGCGTGTCGAACGCGCGGTACGGCAGCAAGCCCATTATCCTCGTGGGTGGACTCGGCCTCGCGCTTATCCTGCCGTGGTTGGCTATCGCCGGAACACCTCTTGCGCTGGGTGCCACGCTGTTCGCTTTCGGCGTTTCACTCGGTTCGATCGATGTAGCCATGAACATCTATGCGATCGAACTGGAGCGAGCCACCGGCCGTCCGTTGATGTCCGGCTTCCATGCCCATTACAGCATTGGAGAATTCACCGGCTCTGCTGCCGTGACCCTGTTTCTCTCGCTTCAGCTTAGTTCACTTTTTTCGACGTTGGTCTGTTCGACGTTTATGATGATCGCGATAGTGTCGGCCTGGCCGCGGTTGACTGCAACGAGCTTGAGACAGCAGGGGCCATTGTTTGTCTTGCCCCATCGCAGTGTGCTGCTAATAGCCGCGCTCGCGGCTATCACTTTTCTTGTCGAAGGTGCAATGCTTGATTGGAGCGCTTTGCTTCTCGTTGGGGAAGATCTTCTCACGGAGGCGCACGGAGGTCTTGGGTGTATGCTTTTCGCCATCGCAATGACCGCAGGGCGTCTCGGCGGAGATGCCGTTGTGGAGCGAATCGGCGACCGTGCCACATTGATGCTCGGAACTCTGCCGATCATGATAGGTTTCTTGGCGGTGGTCGCCGCGCCGGTTGCGCTGATTGCCATGGCGGGGTTCCTGCTTATTGGATTGGGCATTTCAAATGTTGTACCCGTACTGTGTCGACGCGCCGGCAAACAGAAGGTGATGCCGGTAGGCGTTGCGATCGCGGTCATCACGACAGCTGGCTACGCGGGTATACTGGTGGGTCCCGCTGGCATCGGGCTCGTCGCACACATGACTGGCTTGCCTTTTGCGTTCGCGATGTTGGGTGCGCTCATGTGTGTCGTCACGTTGTCGGCACGGATGGTGATGACAGAGGGTCGGTAAGGCTCGTTAGTCGGGAGAGACGGGGGACGGCGTTAGAGGCTGAGCGTCGATCAGGTCTAAACTTTAGCAGCAGAACGGTACGCCTCGATCACGGCCATTCTTCTTTTCCTGCAAGTTGGTTGGCTGAGTCGTAGGATATGCGAGTCACTCCAACTGAGCGCTGTTGTTGATGAATGCCGTTGGGCAACGCGCGGCAAGGTTAATCTTTCCGCGGTGACCGGGGTCAGCCAGGCTGGATTATCCAATGTCCGCTGATGCTCGGATGGGTCTGCTTGCACCCGCTGTCGGGACTACCAGTTCACTAAGATACCGTCCATTTGCTGTCGGCGAGATACGCCCGGTACGCTAGCTGAATGCCGTCCTCCAGCGAGGTGGTGGCGCGCCAGCCGAGCCTGGCCAGCCGGCCGACGTCGAGCAGCTTGCGCGGCGTGCCGTCCGGGCGCGACGTGTCGAAGCTGATCTCACCACGAAAACCGACGGCGGCCGCGACCATGAGTGCGAACTCGGCGATGGTGATGTCCTCGCCGGTGCCGATATTGACCAGTTCGGGCGATGAATAGGTCTTCATCAGATGGATGCAGGCGTCGGCGAGATCGTCGACATAGAGGAATTCGCGGCGCGGCGTGCCGGTGCCCCACACCGCGACGTTGCCGGCGCCCGAAACCTTGGCCTCGTGGAACCGGCGGATCAGCGCGGCGACGACGTGGCTGTATTCGGGGTGATAATTGTCGCCGGGGCCGTAGAGATTGGTCGGCATCACGCTGATGAAATCGGCGCCGTACTGGCTGCGATAGGCCTCGGCCATCTTGATGCCGGCGATCTTGGCGATGGCATAAGGCTCGTTGGTCGGCTCCAGCGGGCCGGTCAACATCGAATCCTCGCGCAGCGGCTGTGGCGCCAGGCGCGGATAGATGCAGGACGAGCCGAAGAACATCAGCTTCTCGCAGCCATTGGCGTGCGCTGCCTGGATCACGTTGCTCGAGATCGCCAGATTGTCGTAGAGGAATTCGGCCCGCAGCATGTTGTTGGCAACGATGCCGCCGACCTTGGCGGCGGCGAGGAACACGGCCTGCGGCCGCTTCGCGGCAAACCAGGCGTTGACCGCGGCTTGGTCGCGCAAATCGACCTCGCTGCGCGACACCGTCAGGAGATCGGCCTCCTCGCGCGCCAGCCGGCGCATCAGCGCCGAGCCGACCATGCCGCGGTGGCCGGCGACGAAGACCGACTTGCCCTTCAGCTCAAACACCGTGCTTGCCATTGGCCGCGTCCTGCCTGGCCTCGACGAGATCGCTGGCAACCATTTCCTTCACCAGTTGCGCGAACGGCGTCTTCGGCGCCCAGCCGAGCTTGGCGCGCGCCTTGCTGGCGTCGCCAATCAGAAGATCGACCTCGGTCGGGCGGAAATAGGTCGGATCGATCTGCACCAGGGTGTTGCCGGACGCCGTGTCGACACCGACCTCCTCGACGCCCTTGCCGCGCCATTCGATGCTGCGACCGACCTCGGCAAACGCCAGTTCGACGAACTCGCGGACCGACCGCGTTTCGCCGGTCGCGAGCACGAAGTCGCCGGGCTCGTCGACCTGCAGGATCCTGTGCATGCCCTCGACATAGTCGCGGGCGTGGCCCCAGTCGCGCTTGGCGTCGAGATTGCCGAGATAGAGCTTGTTCTCGAGGCCGACCTCGATGCGGGCGACGGCGCGGGTGATCTTGCGCGTCACGAAGGTCTCGCCGCGGATCGGGCTCTCATGGTTGAACAGGATGCCGTTGCTGGCGAACATGCCATAGGCCTCGCGGTAGTTCACCGTGATCCAGTAGCCGTAGAGCTTGGCGACGCCATAGGGCGAGCGCGGATAGAACGGCGTGGTCTCCTTTTGCGGCACCTCCTGCACGAGCCCGTAAAGCTCCGAGGTCGAGGCCTGGTAGAACCGCGTTTCCTTTTCCATGCCGAGGATGCGAATTGCCTCCAAGAGGCGCAGCACGCCGATCGCATCGGCGTTGGCGGTGTATTCCGGGCTCTCGAAACTGACCTGGACGTGGCTCTGGGCGGCGAGGTTGTAGATCTCGGTCGGCCGGATCTGCTGCACCAGGCGGATCAGATTGGTCGAATCCGTCATGTCGCCGTAGTGCATCAGGAACGGCACGTTGCCGGCATGCGGATCCTGGTAGAGATGGTCGACGCGCGCGGTGTTGAGCGAGGACGACCGGCGCTTGATCCCGTGCACGGTGTAGCCGAGACCGAGCAGATATTCGGCGAGATACGCGCCGTCCTGCCCGGTGACGCCGGTGATCAACGCAATGCGCCGTTGTGAGTCCTGAGCCGCCATGGTCTCTCTTAGTTGCGCTGGAAAGAAAGCGCCCCTTGAAACGCGCGTTGCGGAGCGCTTTCTCGCGATATCTAGATGCGCAAGCGCGCACCACCCGCAATTAGAGGAGAACGATCATTAGCTCTAGTCATACACATCATATAGAAATGCGCACTATATACGTTGATTTACTCGACTGGAGAGCGGGTACCATTGAGTTGAATGTCCACAATCCTAACCGAACAAGCCAGACGACAAACGCCATCACGCGCAGCCGGATACTGCTCGGGCGATGTTTCCAACGAGATGATGCCGATGTTCCATGTTTCCTTGTCTATCTTGCGCACGTTATATTCGCGTAGTCTCGCCATAGCCGGCGGAGTGGTTTGCTGAGGTGCAGTTGCCGACGCCCTTACCGGAATTACGCCATGCAAGCACACAATGAGCTTGGGCCTCGATATCGTATTCTACAAAGCTCCCGTACCGTTGACTTCCGAACAGAGCACGCAATCTGGCCAATAGGGTCGTCGGCCCTAGCGCTTCTTTCAATAAGTGTAAGCCGACGCAAGACCGAATAAGAAAGAATGGCAAACGTTGGTATAGTTCTTCGAACGTTTCGATATCGATAGCTTACGTTCGTACAATAGAGAGTTCGATGCAATCGTTTAGTCTCATATCCCGACGAGTAACGACAAAGACGATCCACACGAGAGCGGCAGCGTAATACACCGATAGCAGACATGTGGAAAGCACGGTGAGGCTGCATCTTTCTAGCAGCCCGAAGGAGCAAGGCTCTCGAGGAGATCCTCAGTGAGGCGTCGGGACCATTGACCCCGCGTCGGCTGCTAACCGGATCGGCCGCATCGCCGCTCGCTTTGTTGGGATTTGAGCTGAAGAGTCGTGAATGGCTCATCAGAGATGATGAGCCAAATAGGACATGACGCTTCACTCTGGAATGAATGGTCTGCCGATCTGGCCCAAAGTTCCCCCATCCATGAAGCCTAGCCGCTTGCGCGATCTATCCTCGCAGCGGGCATACCACGCGATGGTGACAGTTGCCGTCGCCTTCGAGCGAAGAGTCTGTTTGTGTCGGGATTGGATACCGAACTCAGCCACGCAACCCTGCCCGCATATCGGGCTCACCTCTAAGGAGGCACGCCATTCGCAGTCATCGCTGTTTGTATTCGATGGAGGCAACCAAAAGCAGAGCGTGGCCGGAGAAAGCGATGATGGTTGAAATGGACTGAGCCCGCACTTGCGAATGCGGCGATACATGAAGCCGCAATAAATTGAGAGCTTGGTACCTATGACCGTCGGGTAGGCAGATTCCATGGGTCCCTCTGTGGGAACGCCTGACTCTTTGAACCTGGGCTGTATCGATCAATATGTGTGGAATAGTCGGCATCTTGGCGCGTGGTCCGGTCGCTGGGCAATTGGTCGCTTCGCTGAAGCGATTGGAATATCGTGGCTATGACTCCGCTGGCGTAGCAACGCTCGAGGGTCTCCGTATCGAGCGCCGGCGCGCTAAAGGTAAGTTGAGAAACCTTGAGGAACGGCTACGCCATTGTCCGCCGTCGGGTCATAGCGGCATTGGTCACACCCGCTGGGCAACTCATGGAAAGCCGACCGAGAGTAATGCTCATCCGCATGCGACGGAAAATGTCGCGGTCGTTCACAACGGTATCATTGAAAATTTCCACGCGCTGCGAGCCGAACTGGAGCGGAATGGAGCTCATTTTAGCTCAGAGACGGATACCGAGGTGGTGGCGCATCTCGTCGAATCCTACCTCAAGAATGGCTACTCGCCGCAGGATGCGGTACAAGCCTCGCTGCCACGGCTGCGCGGAGCTTTCGCTCTGGCATTTCTGTTCAAAGGCCATGAGGATCTTTTGATCGGTGCGCGCAAGGGATCGCCCCTTGCGATTGGGCATGGTCCTGGCGAAGTGTATTTAGGATCGGACGCGATCGCACTCGCGCCCTTGACCGATGCCATTACTTACCTTGAGGACGGCGACTGGGCCGTGCTTACCCGCGCGGTCTGCGTGATCTATGGCGCAGACGGGACTGTCGTCCATCGGGAAACATCCAAGTCTAGCGCGTCGTCACTCCTGGTGGACAAGGCGAACTATCGTCACTTCATGGCAAAGGAAATCCACGAGCAGCCGACTATGGTCGGACAGACATTGGCGCATTATCTCGATATGGCAGCCGAGCGCGTAGTCCTGCCGCTCACACTACCGTTCGACTTCAATTCTATTCAGCGCATCTCAATTACAGCGTGCGGCACGGCGAGCTATGCTGGCTACATTGCCAAATACTGGTTTGAACGGCTGGCCCGCCTGCCTGTCGAAGTCGACGTGGCGTCCGAGTTCCGCTACAGGGAGGCGCCTTTGCGCCGGGGCGATCTCGCGATCGTCATCTCGCAGTCCGGGGAAACGGCCGACACACTGGCCGCGTTGCGCTATGCCAAGAGCCAGGGCCTACACACGATATCCGTGGTCAATGTCCCGACGTCGACCATCGCGCGCGAGAGTGAATCCGTGCTGCCGACGCTAGCGGGTCCAGAAATCGGCGTGGCCTCCACCAAGGCATTCGTCTGCCAGCTGGCGGTGATGGCGACCCTTGCCGTCGCAGCAGCCAAAGAGCGCGGTAAGCTATCCGAGATCGATGAATCGAGGCTTGTACGCGAACTTATCGAAGTGCCGCGGCTGATTGCTGCAGCGCTGTTGGTCGAGCCGCAGATCGAGAAACTCGCGCGTGATGTTGCCAAGTCGAGCGACGTGCTCTATCTCGGCCGAGGTACATCGGCGCCCCTGGCCTTGGAGGGCGCGCTCAAGCTGAAAGAAATCTCCTATATCCACTCAGAAGGCTACGCCGCCGGCGAACTCAAGCATGGACCGATTGCATTGATCGATGAGACAGTGCCCGTGGTGGTGATCGCGCCCTACGACGGGGTCTTCGAGAAAACCGTTTCGAACATGCAAGAAGTCGCCGCTCGAGGCGGCAACATCATCTTGATCACCGACGCAAGGGGCGCCTCGGAAGCGACGGTGGATACGCTCATGACCATTGTTTTACCAGATATGGCTGCAAGCTTTACGCCCATGGTTTATGCCGTCGCGGTACAATTGTTAGCCTATCATACCGCCGTCGTTATGGGGACGGACGTGGATCAGCCGCGCAATCTTGCCAAATCGGTCACAGTTGAATAGATGCCCGCGGCAGCGTCGATATGCTGTCCTGCGGGCAGTTCCGCGGATGCAATAACATGTCGTCGTGACTCCTATTGATGACTGCTCGCCGCGCCCGCCGAACTTATCGAGACTGCGATCTGGAAGCCACTCTGGTTGACCCTAACCGCTATCGGAAGGAAGCGATCGGATCGCTTGAGTAGGCGAACTTAGACCGATTCCATTGGTGATTGACGCATGGGCGCCCTCGTCCCTTTCCGCAACGTCAATGCCGCGTGCGTTAGCTTCGGGTAGCCCAGCTCACGCTGCAAGCTGGGCACCTATCAGTTCCACAGGCCCTAACCAGCCCGAACGAAATACGGATATGCCTGATGGATCACCAATAGCCTCGTCCTACCTCCAATCCTCGCGCCTGCCGAACTGACGAACTAAAGTGATACAGAATGCAGATAGCTTCGCGGGGGCGTATCGTGCCTCGCGGAGCGCCAAAACGTCCCCCTACATAAAGTCATCATCCTCCCAATCCGGCGCGGTATTTCCTGCACGCTCGGAACGTTCCGTGCCTCTGCCTTCGCTCTCCGCCGCTTTGGAAAGGTAAAATCGAGGTTTGTTCTCTCGCTGCCATTCTCCTTGGCTATTCTTACCCCACTTGTCGGGATGCTGGGTAGGATCAAGGACCATCAGCGAGTCACCTATCTCAACAAAACCCAACGCTGCCGCACGGGCTTTTGCTTCCGGATTCACAGGGTGAGAAAGGACCAAGGGCTCATCGCCATCAAGCCGAAGTTGATACTCCAGCAAGATATCGCCTGCATTGTCGACCAGGGGATGCGTAACCCGAAAGTCTATTGTCGATGTTATGTCCGATCGTCCGGGAAACTGTTCCTGCCAGCGGGCGCGTGCGGTCTCCTCCTTGAACACATCATCGACGGTAGCTCCTCCTTCCGTTCGGAGAAGTCCAACGCTTTTGTTTCCTAATTGATAGCTGAAATGTCGTGCGTCGTCCGAACCGACCTTCCTGCCATGATTATAGGCGACGTCCGCAGCTCGTTCGGCCTTCAATGCCACCGACCGCGAGTATTGCTGGGGATTGGCCGCGATATGCTGGACTTCATCCCCATAGAAATCTTCCAACAGTTCCTGAAATGAGGTGCTTGAGATCTCCACGACAGGTGGTTTGGCAGCTAGTGAGTACGGCCGCGCTGCTGCCGAAGTTGAACGGGCATAAGCTGTTTGCGGCGCTATCTGCAAACTGGAAAAGACGTCCTCGAAGCGTCGGTCTTGATCTGTCTGCGTACCGCCGGTTTCAATTTGTGTCATTCCATCAAAGTCAGAACTACCCATCCATGGAAAGCTGGGTGAGCCATCTAGTCGATTGTACATGGACGTTCGCGCTCCCATCCAAGAAAGTTGTCTTGAGTGTCAGGGCCACCAAGGCCGAGCGGGACTTGATAGTCAGACTGTCTGACGAGAAGCTGACTACAAGTTTTCGAACAGTTGTACCGTGTGCCTACGTGATCGGATCTCTTTGCCGTGGCCGCCCAGACCGGACAAAAGTCGGCGGTCGGCTGATTGTTTCAAGCGTCTGCGCCGTCGCCATTCTCACTCAGTGCGGCATCGAGGTACTCGATCAGCGTATGTCCGGCGAAGGGCTTGGCCAAGAAACCAGTCGCTCCCGCGCTCAGGGCTGAGGCGCGCACGCGGTCATTGGGGAAGGCTGTAATAAAAATGAATGGCACGCCATAGCCACGGGTCCGCATTTCCGCCAGCAGGTCCAACCCACTCATAACCGGCATCTGCACATCGGTAATTACACAGGAGGTCTCGTTCAACCGCGGCGATCTCAAGAACTCCTCGGCCGACGCAAACGTTTGAACGACGTAGCCACGCGATTTCAGAAGATTTTCTGTCGCCGCACGGACCGATGCGTCGTCATCAACGACAGAAATCAAAGGCGTGGACAAGACAAGCTCTCCTGGCGCGGGACTAGCGGCTGCCGAGGCACTAGCCACCATTGAGCGAAAAGTGGGCTTGAGTGGCTAAATTGTAAAATCATACTTAGGTTTGTTCGGGGCGGTTACCGCGGATTCCCAGCGTCTCAGTCATTCTGATCAAATCCGCCAGCGACCTGGCGCGCATCTTTTTCATCACGTGTCCACGGTAGATCTTGACCGTAATCTCGGCGAGCCCCAGCTCGGCGGCTATCTGCTTGTTCATTAATCCGGTAGCGACCAGTTTCATCACCGCCTGCTCGCGCGGGCTCAAGGTCTCAAATAGGGACTTCAGCTTCGCGATGGTCTGTTCGTCCTCGCGCCTTTTGCGATCGCGTTCGGTCGCTGCGACTACGGCGTCCAGCAGTTCCTGATCGCGAAACGGTTTGGTGAGAAAATCGACCGCTCCGCCCTTCATAGCCCTGACGCTCATGGGAATGTCGCCATGGCCGGTAATGAAGATGATGGGAATATGAACGTTCGCCTTGGCTAGCTCAGTCTGAAACTCAAGGCCGCTCAAGCCTGGCAGCCGGACATCAAGAACCAGGCAGCTAACAACGTCGGGAAGTTTGCTCTGCAGCATTTCTCGGGCCGATCCGAATGCAACGACGTCCAGGCCCACGGATTGGAAAAGGTTCGTAAGCGACCGACGCATCGAGACGTCATCTTCAACAACGAAGACGATCGCATGCGCCGACGCCTCGGCCTTGCTGCCTTCGCGCTGGGAGTTGGAGCGTTCATTCATGACACGATCTCCTTGTGCAGCGGCAGGTCAAACCGAAAGGTGGCCCCCGGCCCTTGCTTGCAGACGATCGAAAGACGCCCCCCGTGAGCCTCCACAATCGAGCGGCAGATCGAAAGCCCCATTCCAAGGCCGCTCGATTTTGTCGTGAAAAATGGGTCTAACACTCGGTCGACGTCATTCTCGGCGATGCCGATGCCACTGTCAGTCACGGCAAGCCGCACGTGCCCCATATCGTCGCTAGATGACTGAATCACTAGTTCACGCGGCCGGTCCGTAACTGCGTCCATCGCTTCGATTCCGTTCATCACCAGATTGATAATCACCTGTTGCAGCTGAATCCGGTCTCCGAGGATTGCGGGTAGCGCTACCGTCAAATCGGTTTTTAACGTCACCTGGTGGCTAATCAGCTCACGTGTCACAAGCGCAATGACGTCCTTAACGACGTCATTGATGTCGAGCGGCAGCATCTCGATCTCGCCTTTCTTCGCAAGTGCGCGAATGCGACGGATCACCTCGCTTGCTCGGATTGCGTCTTCGATTATCCACTCAACCGATGAGCGCGCGGCGGAAAGATCAGGGGTTTCGCGGTTCATCCAACCGAGGCATGCGTCGGCGTTGCTGATAATAGCGGCGAGTGGCTGGTTGATTTCGTGGGCGATGGACGTTGTCAACTCTCCCAGGGTGGTCACGCGCGTCACGTGTGCGAGCTCTGCCTGTGCCTTTCGCAACTCTTGTTCGGCTTGATTTGCGCGAATGATAGCCGTCATGTCAGTGCTGACGCCCCGGTACCCGAGAAAATTACCGTCGATATCAAAAAAAGGCTTGCCACTCGTTCGAACGTAGATCGGAGATCCCATCCGGTTGACGGTGCGGTAGAGCAGATCCCGAAACGGCAGATGCGCCTCCAGCCTCGCCCGATGCTGCCGCCACTTCTCAGGTTCTTCTTCGACGTCGCACGCAATGTCCCAGCGAAGCATACCCATCAATCCTGTCGCCAGGATTCCCGCAGCGCTGGTGTGCTCGGACAAGCGAGTGACCTGATGATCTGGCCCGGTCTCCCAGAGCCAGTCGGAGGCTGTTTCGGCGTAGTCGCGAAAGCGTTGCTCGCTTTCGCGCAGCGCGGCAAGTGTGCTTTCCAGACGTTCCCTGGCTGCATATTGCTCAGTGACATCCATATGTGTTCCGATGAGTTCGCTGACATTGCCGTCGCTGCCAACCACCACATGGGCCACGGAATGTATATGCCTCATCGAGCCATCTGGCATAAGGATTCGAAAATCGTACTCGAAGCGTCCTTCCTTGTCTTCTCTAGCCAGTCGCTGTACTTCCTGAAGTCGCGGCAGATCGTCTGGATGGATACGCGACCGAATGGTCTCTATCGACACCGTCTCTTGCGGATCAAAGCCAAACAGGCGATCGACCTCGGCGGAGCGATAGATAAAATCGAGACGGTAGACGTCCCAGGACCAACTACCCGTGTGACTGAGATGCTGGGCTTCGGCCAGATAGGCTTCGCTGCGGCGCAACTGCTGTTCTGCTAGTCTTGCGGCCGTGATATCCGTCGCTGCCCCGACAAACTCGATGTCACCAGTCGCGGTTCTCGTGGTGCGTGCCCGCGCATGGATGTGCTTCACCGATCCATCCGGCAGCAGTAACCGGTATTCATGCTCGAAGCTCTTTGGATCTCGCATCGCTTGATCGATGGTCTCTTGGACTGAGGCCCTATCGTCTGGATGCGTGCGCGCGACGATCAGTTCCGGCGCGGGAGCCGTCTGCGGATCCAACTGTAGAATACGAAACAGCTCCTTTGACCAAAAGGCCTCGCCGGTGGCGACGTTCCAGCTGAAGCTGCCTGTATTGCTCAACTCCTGCGCCTGAGCCAAATGTGCTTCGCTTCGCTGCAGGGCAAGTTCGGTCCGCTTTCGCTCCGTGATATCTTCGCAGGCTATGAGGACAACGGGCCGCTCATCGGCCCAGAGCATTGCTTTGGCGTTTTCACGTACCCACAACACCGAGCCGTCTTTCCGAACTTTCTGGGCCTCCCAGGTTTGCGATTGACCGATATCTTCAAGGCAGGCCCGAATGCATTTGCGGGCGAACGCGCGATCCTCGTCCAGAAAGACTCCCAGGACAGATTGACCGATCAGTTCGGAGCGCGCATAGCCGAGCTGTGTCGCGCCGAGCGTATTGACGTTGAGGACGGTACCGGCTTCGTCGACCATGACGTACATGGACGGATTGTGCTCAAAGATTGCGCGCCACCGCTTTTCACGGTCTTTCAAATCGGCAGTGCTGCGCCGGAGTTCGGCCGCAGTCTCACGCGCGGCCTCTCTTTCCTGGCGGATCTTTCCAATCAGGTGCGTTCCGACAATCGAGACAGTAAAGAAAGCGACAACCACCAGAAGAACTTGGGGGTCGTCGATCCCAAGACTGAACGCGGGCGGCGCGAAGTAGTACGCCAAAGCAGCGATGGCCAAGATGGAAAGGGCAGATGATGCAATAAAGCTGCCGATCAATGAAAACAGCAATATTACCAGCAGATAGCCGAACGCCGTCGCAGCGAAATGTGTTTGAAGGTACAAGGAGGCCAACGTCACTACCGCCAGCGTTATGCTGCCGAATGTGAACTGTGTGGCTGAACGTTTGAAATTATTGACTTGGTTATACATTCTTTGACCGTCCGGCCTTTCTCCGGCGGGAGAGTTATAACATTTAGGCAAAAATGGGGCAATCTTTCGGCCCCAAGGGACGCTCGCCAATGTTCTGGGTCAATTGCTTGCAGCTGAACTCAGCACGTGCCGGAGAAAGGCGCATTACAACGTAGGTATAGTTGTTCTAAACCTTTCAATATGGCGCGCTAACCCGCGTACAACCGGGTCGGAGATGTCCGTTTTCCTTCGTTGCCCATAATCGCTTGGCGGGGGACCGAGGCTGTGGACATCGCGTGCCGAACACAGCTGCGTGGCGCCAAGGCACGTTCCAATGACGCGCACAACAGCTACATCAATTCCACAAAGACGCTAACGCTGAACAACGAGGCACGTCGTCGCAAAGAACCGCGATGAGCCGTGGAGCGCCGTGACGTTAGTTCGATAGGATCCATCTTAGCCTGGTGGTACCAAGCCGGTCGACGGTGATCATACCCGCCCCGACGTGATGCCGTAACGCGCGCCGGAATAAACGGATGGCTGAGTTGGAAATTGCCGCTACCCGCGGGCGCGGAAGAGGCCGGTTCAGTGGCCACGCACCAAGCTATTTTGTGGGCTAGACCCAGTCCCTTGGCCAGTCAGGCCGGGTAGGCTCTGTCGGAATCGTGTTGTGTTGCCCCACGCCAACCTTGCGCCAGCATTTGGATGGCTGGGAGCTTTCAACTCCACGGCGCGCCAAAAATATTCGTGGAAAAACGACTTCATCTTCCGCGTTTGCGTGGAATTCTCAGACGTGGTTTGGAGCGCGACACGGAGCAATGGTGTGAACGGCTGCTCCTGCAAAAAAAGCATCAACTCGCAGTTCAAGTCGGCTGTGCCGATTTGAACTGCGAACGAACCACGGAGCTGGCTGCGCTCAGTTGAGCGCGCCTTGAAATCACGAACAAGACCCGGGGCCTACCTCCTTAATGTTCGTGTATCGATGCCATTGGAAACGGTGGGCTGCTTGAGCCGAGCGTGCAGCGTAGCGTCGTCGAGCTCGCCTTCCCACCACGACACGAACACAGCGGCGATGCCATTGCCGGTGATATTGGTAAGGGCTCGCACCTCGCTCATAAACTTGTCGATCGAGAATACGATTGCCATGCCGGGCACCAGTGCCGGGTTGACCACCGACAATGTCGCGGCAAGTGTGATGAAGCCTGCGCCAGTCACGCCGCTTGCCCCCTTCGAGGTCAGCATTGCCACGAGCAAGATCGTGAGCTGCTGGCCAAAGGTCAGATCGACCCCAAGTGCCTGGGCAATAAACAATGTCGCAAGCGTCATATAAATGTTGGTGCCGTCGAGGTTGAAGGAGTAGCCGGTTGGCACCACGAGGCCAACTACGGGTTTTGAGCAGCCCAGCCGCTCGAGCTTCTCCATCAATTGCGGCAGCGCGCTTTCCGAGGATGAGGTGCCGAGCACGATCAGAAGCTCGTCCTTGATATAGATAATGAATTTGAAGATCGAAAAGCCGACGATCCGCGCGATCAGGCCGAGCACGACGATCACGAATATCGCCGCAGTCGCATAGAATAGTACGACGAGCCCGATCAGATTACCGAGCGCCGCCGGCCCGAACTTGCCGACCGTGAAAGCCATCGCGCCGAACGCACCGATCGGGGCCGCTTTCATGATGATGGCGATCACGCCGAACACCGCGTGCGCGACGTCGTCAATCATGCCGCGCAGCCGTTCTCCACGCTCCCCAAGTGCCATCAGCGAAAAGCCAAACAGGATCGCGAACAGGAGCACTTGCAGAACATCGCCGCGAGCGAGGGCGCCGACCACGGTATCGGGAATGATATTGAGAAAAAAGTCGACGGTCTTCGAGGCTTCCGCCTGCTTGACGTAATTGGCGACCGCCGCAGCGTCCGGTTTGACCGCAAGACCATGGCCGATTTGGACCAGATTGCCCATGACAAGGCCCAACACCAAGGCAAAGCTCGATGCGATCTCGAAATAGACCAGCGCTTTGATGCCGACGCGTCCGACTTTCTTTGCATCCTGGATATGCGCGATGCCGGATGCGACGGTGCAGAAGATGATCGGCGCGATCACCATCTTGATCAGCTTGATGAAGCCGTCACCGAGTGCCTTGACCCAGTCGTTAGTCGCGACCGACGGCCACAGCCAGCCGACGATGGCGCCAAGCACGATCGCGATCAACACTTGAACGTAGAGAATTTTATACCAAGTCTGCGGCGCGCGCGCGGGCACCGCAGTTGCCATGGTGGTCATGACGCTTCCTTCCCGAATACACTCGCATGCGAGCCGCTGCGTCGTTGAGAGGCGGCGGCATCATACGAGGCTGTCATTTTAGCCGTGTCCAATAGAAGACGGTTCCGAGAGCCGGCGCGTCATTCCAAAGGCAGGCGTTCAGTTACGTTATCGTGCTTCGTCAAGCAAGATCTGCACCAGAGGCCCAACCAGACGATCGAGTCGCTATCAGATAAGCCGCCTTTCTTCTGACGAGGTCTGTTTGAATCTTCGAATGGCATTTGTGAGGTCGATCGCGAAGGTTGCTCAGCATCGCCGCGTCTTGCTGGCAAATTGCCCGAGGCACGTCTCAGCATAGAATTCCTAATGTTATCGGTACGCTTCGCCCGCTGGTGTTGATGCGACAGTACGCTCCATTGATAAAATTGATTGTTTGGATCGGAGGCATCCATGCGATGGAAGCGTGCGACATCTAGCGGGTTGCTCGACGTGAGGCGTATCCGCATCGGGCGGTCGCTGAGCCGTTTGGGCGCCTCGGCGTCACGATGGAGCTGCGATCACTCCGCTTTGGCGTTTTGAGCGTTCTTTTTCTAAACGCATTGCTAGGTAGGACGAGACCAATCTGACTTGTTCCGGCTGCGAATGCGAGTTCGAATGAATTGCGGCAATCGGACGACGGTGAGCGTACTCAAGTACAGAAGTGGTGATCTGGTGAAACCGGATGGTTCGGCAGAATTTCTGCGCAGGGCGTTTGTGCGTCGCCTTGCGAAGGCGCCTGATTACCTGGTGGATAACCATCCGTGCAAGTGCGTCTTCGCAACCGCGAGTCGTGATTGACCAATGTCGTAGGCTGGAGCGGGCGCTAAATAGAAGAAGGCTTGACGGCAGGCGCAGGGGACGGGGTGCCGAAAGTTGCTTCCTCGATATTCGGTATCCCTCCAGAGAGCGCGCTTCTCCATGATGGTGGCACGACAAAGTGCCGCTGTTCGCGGCCAGCCTCTCACCTGGAGTTCTCAAATGCCCGATCCGATGTCAGATCTATCCACGCGCTTCCTGCGTACGCCGGAGGCTGCGCGTTATCTTAGCCTATCCGGCCGCACGCTCGAGAGGCACCGCACATATGGCACGGGCCAGCGTATCGAAAAATCGGCGGTCGCGTCATCTACGCACTGGATGACTTGAGAGCATGGGCCGATCTAGGCACCAAGTCGTCGACGTCCGATCCCGGCAAAGGGACTGTGTTGCGATGTTGCGCCCCTATGCAGGCCAGGAACCTCGCCGATAGCCGTACGAGGCCGCGACGGTACAAGGCTAGATCCAGCTGGGATGTGCGCGATGGCGAGTCCGAATTCAGACGGCAGCTGTTTTGGTGCGCGCGCCGCATGCTTCGTTATGGCCGCGCGGAATCGATAAGTCGCCGTTTCCGTATACAATCATTCCACTGTGAGCCCGCATATCCGTCATTTTTTCGGCCTGTTTCGAATTAATGTATACAGATGGTGTCCCCAAAGTGAGGAATCGGCGCATGAGCCATTGCTTTCCGACCAATGTCTGGTACGCGGCCGCTTGGGATACTGAGGTGAGGCAGGCACTATTGCCGCGCACAATCTGCGGCAGGCACGTCGTGATGTATCGGCGCGCCAACGGCGAGGTGGCAGCACTGGAGGACGCCTGTTGGCATCGGTTGGTGCCGCTCTCAAAAGGGCGCCTTGAGGGCGACAGCGTCGTCTGCGGCTATCATGGGCTGAAATACAACGCGCAGGGCCGCTGCACCTTCATGCCCTCGCAGGAGACGATCAACCCCTCTGCGTGTGTACGTGCCTATCCTGTCGTCGAGCGCGATCGCTTCGTCTGGCTGTGGATGGGTGATCCGGCGCTAGCCGACCCGGGCCTGGTGCCGGATATGCACTGGAACGATGATCCCGCTTGGGCCGGCGACGGTGACACCATTCACCTGAAATGCGACTATCGTCTGGTGGTCGACAACCTCATGGACCTGACGCATGAGACTTTTGTGCATGGCGCCAGCATTGGCAATGACGCAATCACGGAAGCGCCGTTTGACGTCACCCATGGTGAGAAGACCGCTACCGTAACGCGCTGGATGAAGGGAATTGCCGCGCCCCCGTTTTGGGCCAAGCAATTGCAAAAACCTGGTCCGGTGGACCGCTGGCAGATTATCCGTTTCGAGGCGCCGTGCACGATCAATATCGACGTCGGAGTGGCGCCCGCAGGAACCGGCGCGCCCGAAGGCGATCGATCGGCTGGCGTCAATGGTATTGTCCTCAACACCATCACGCCCGAAACGGAAACGAGCTGCCATTATTTCTGGGCCTTCGTGCGCAATTATCGCCTAAACGAACAGCGCCTGACCACCGAACTTCGCCAAGGCGTTTCCGGCATCTTCCGTGAGGACGAGGTCATTCTCGAGGCGCAGCAGCGCGCGATCGACGAAAATCCCGACCGGGTCTTCTATAACCTCAACATCGATGCCGGCGCGATGTGGGCCCGCCGCTTGATAGATCGCATGATCGAGGCCGAGAATCCGCAGCACGGTCGTCAGGCCGCGGAGTAGGGCATGGTCGAGCGCGACAATGACCGTTCCGTCTCACAGACGGTACGCGCCCAGCTCAGCTTGCGCGATCTGATCCTGTCGGGCGACTTGCGGCCGGGCGAACGGATCTCCGAGTTGCAGGCCGTGGAGACGACCGGTGCATCGCGTACTCCGGTGCGAATGGCATTGGTTCGGCTGGAGGAGGAAGGACTTCTGGAAGCGATCCCTTCTGGCGGCTTCATGGTGAAGGCATTCTCCGAACGAGATGTGCTGGATTCGATCGAAGTGCGCGGCACCGTGGAAGGTCTGGCCGCGCGTTTTGCTGCCGAGCGCGGTGTTTCGTCGCGCGATCTTGAGCCTCTAAAAGGATGTCTTGACGAGATCGACAGCCTGGTGCGGCAGGACCCAATTTCCGTCGAGGCTTTCTCCTCCTACGTCGCGCTCAATGCGCGTTTTCATGCGCTGTTGACCGAATTGTCGCGCAGTCCGCCTTTGATCCGGCAGGTTGATCGCGCGTCGGCGCTACCATTCGCCTCGCCCAGCGGCTTTGTGATGACCCAATCGACACTACCGGATGCGCGCCACACACTGTTGATTGCGCAAGATCAACACCGCGTCGTGGTCGATGCAATCGAAAACCGCGAAGGCGCGCGCGCCGAGGCAATCATGCGCGAGCACGCTCGAGTGGCGGCGCGCAATCTGCGCTTGGTGCTCAGGAATAAGACGCATTCTGACCTGCTGCCTGGACTGGCGCTTATCAGGATGGCAGGCGATTAAGGGAAATCTCCATGCGCTTCATTGAAAGCTGGACATCGGCAACGCTCGTCGCGACGCGCGATCTGACACCTTCGATCCGCGAGTTTCTGATCAAACCAGAAAATTTTGATGGCACGGCCTATCCGG
The DNA here is from genome assembly GCF_032654765.1 of Bradyrhizobium sp. 33ap4. Taxonomy (NCBI): domain Bacteria; kingdom Pseudomonadati; phylum Pseudomonadota; class Alphaproteobacteria; order Hyphomicrobiales; family Nitrobacteraceae; genus Bradyrhizobium; species Bradyrhizobium sp. 33ap4. The sequence continues at coordinate 37,679 of NZ_JAUMTJ010000025.1, forward strand.
TCGGCAGCCATATCAATATTGCCGTCACTATCGATGGGCGCCCGGAGACGAGATCCTATTCCTTGGTCGGCGAAGCCGACCCGGCCGGCTATCGCATCGCCGTGCGGCGCGCGGAGGACTCCCGCGGCGGCTCGCAGTACATGTGGTCGCTCGCGCCGGGCGCGCGGCTGACAATTACGTCGCCCGCCTCGCTGCTGCCGATTGACTGGGCGCGCCGGCACTACTGCCTGATCGCGGGCGGCATTGGTATTACGCCGCTGATCGGGGCGGCTCAGGCGCTGGCACGCTGCAATGCCGACTTCACTCTGCATTATGCTGTGTCTTCCCGTGAGCAGGCCGTCTATTTGGACGTTCTCGCCCCTTTGCTGAACGAGCGGCTTATTGTCCATGCAGGCAGCGAAGGGCGCAGGCTCGATTTCGATGGCTTGTTCGCCTCGCTGTCGCCCGATGCCTTGACCCTCTTGTGCGGTCCGATCCGGATGCTCGATGCCGCCCGCCGGGCCTGGACCGGTGCAGGTCGCGGACTATCCGACCTACGCTACGAGACCTTTGGCTCGAGCGGCTCACTGCCGACCGAAGGTTTCCGGGTGCGCCTTGCAGATCGGTCTCTTGAGATCGAGATTCCGCGCGATCGCTCGTTGCTGGACGTGCTCAATGAGGCTGGGTACGAGGTGATTTCGGATTGCCGGCGCGGCGAGTGCGGCGTCTGCGCCATCGATCTCGTCGAAATCGACGGTGATCTCGACCACCGCGACGTTTTCTTCAGCGAGCAGCAAAAGCACGGGAACGAAAAGATCTGTGCATGTGTCTCTCGCGCTCGCGGCACCATTACAGTCGATATACTGCACCGCCCGGACGGGCCATAGATTCGCTGCAGCACGTTTTTTGGGCAGCAGGTTCTGGCCGAGAACTCGGCAACTAACGCATGTTCCACGGTAGGCTCCGTTATCATGGAACAGTGCGTGCATATTACCGGGTGAAGACGGTCGGCAGCTCCTGTCTTTGTCCTCGGCAACACGCAGTCCGAATACGAAATGGACCCCGAAACCTTTGTTTTTCGGTGGCGTCCATTCTCGCAGTAGGACTTTGGCGGGCTTCGGCGCTTATACACGGTCGCTCTTGAAAGACGCCAAAGAAACCAATTACTACTTCGATGCGGAATCACGTGAGGATTTGCATCGATTTTATTTCAGAGCGCGATATCTGTCGGGCGGCCAGCTCTCCTGTTCATTCTGCCGCCGCTGTCTGTTTGAGAACAAAGATGCCCGAAACCTGACAGCGGGTTAGGTCCACTGCACAGTGACGCTGGCGTCCATGTGGGTTTTTCTCGCGTTAGGCACAAAGCGCACCACATTTCGCAAGCGGCACGGGGATTGCTGAATGGCGCGCGAGGAGCTGCCGCCGTCAGACCGGTCGGAGCGGCCCTGTCACAGGAGTTTCCGATGAGGTTTGCGATGCCGCTGTTGCTCGCAGAAACGACGCGAATCAATGTGGTGGCCCTCACGAGATTGCGCATGCCGGACGATATGCGTGCCATCTTGCCGAGGCCGTTGAGACGGTCCGAGAACGCGTTGAGCGTTAACGCAAGCACCAGGTTCGATAGCCAAGGCACGCAAACTGAAACATTCCAGGCGTTCCGCTCGAGCGTCAGCATTCGCCCGATTGACCTTCTTGAGAATGCTCCTGTGGCTCCAGAAATCCATCTTACGACTGCGGCGAATTGGGTTTCAGGCGTCGTGAATGGCGCGGAGACCCGCAAGCCGTCGTCGTTCACGATGTTGTCGATCCCCAGGCGCATCGTGGCGCGAAAAGGTGAAGCAAACACAACCAATGCGGTCGCCATCCTGCAAGCGATGCCGAAGCTAGGCACGGCGCCCAGTTCTTGGGGCCTGGATCCGATCAAAACGCGATGCGCGCGAGATTCCTCGGCGGGCCGGGCGTGCAAGCGACCGCCGCGCGGGCATGGCGACGTGCTCTCACTGGTGGGCTGACGCACATGGATGTCCTTTCGCCGGACTTCTGGCAATCCGTTGCGCTCACGGTCGAGCTTGCCTGCGTGACGACAATGATCCTGCTGGTGATTGGCGCGCCGCTCGCGTGGTGGCTTGCACGGTCAAAGACGGTTTTGAGCGAGGCGGTCGCGACAATGATCGCGCTGCCGCTTGTGCTGCCGCCGACGGCGCTCGGTTTCTGCGTCCTCGTCCTGCTCGGCCCGAACGGACCCGGCGGGCTTCTCGCCTCTTTCTGGGGCCAGCACACTCTCGCATTTACCTTTGCGGGAATCGTCGTGGGATCGGTTCTCTCGGCGCTCCCTTTGGTGGTGCAGCCGATCCGTAGCGCCTTTGTTGCAATGGGCGACCGCCCGCAGCAAGTGGCGGCAAGTCAGCGCGCTTTTCCGTTGTACGCCTTCATTACCGTCGGCCTGCCGCTGGCACGGCTGGAGTTCCTCAAGGCTGGCATCCTTGGCTTTGCTCACACGATCGGCACGTTTGGTGTCGTCATGATGATCGGCGGCAACATTCCTGGGCGCACCAAGGTGCTGTCAGCCTACGTCATTGACTACGTCCAGGCATCGCGCTGGCGCGAGGCAGGTTGGGTTGCGGGGGGGATGGTGATGTTCGCCTTTGCGGTCATGTTCACCCTAACCCTCATCGACAAACGGTCTGCCAGGAGGGGGGCATGAGGGGCGGCAAGCCGGATCGAAGCACCTTCGGTGTGCTGGCCAGGCATGTCCGCTCCTAACCGAGCGGCAGTATCGCAAGTCAGATCGGCCCTTTTCTTGGCGAGGATACCATGAACAAACTCGTTGCGGCCGCGGCGGCTGCCGGTATCAGCTTCAATTCAGCGTACTGCGCGCCTTTGCCCGAGGCGAGGGCCGATGACGTCGGAGTTTCCAGCCAGCGCCTTGCCAGACTGGACGAGTTCTTCGCTCGGGAAATCGCAACCAAACGCGTGCCGGGCGCAGTGGTTGCAATCGCCAGAGACGGCAAGCTGATTCACTACAAGGCGTATGGACAGCTCGATCCTGAAAAAGGAACGTCGATGCGGCTCGATGCGATATTCGCGCTCGCATCTATGACCAAACCGATGGTGGCGGTTGCCGGCCTCACCCTCACGGAACAAGGTCGCCTGCCTCTGCGGGCCAAACTGACGGATTACTATCCCGAATTTGCAAAGATGAAGGTGGGAGTGCCGCAGCCTGACGGCTCATTGAAATACGAAGCGCAGAGTTCTCCGATTTACGTCCACGATCTGTATCGCCACACATCAGGGCTCACCTATGGTGCGCCACCGGATAGCGCAGATCAGGTGGCGCGTCTCTATCCGAATTTCGCAGCTCCGCCGGTCAAGGGCGATAAGCGGGCTTTCATCGAAGCCATTACCAAGCTGCCGCTGGCGCACCAACCGGGCACGGAGTTCGAATACGGCTTCTCGACTGACGTGCTTGGAGCTGTCGTGGAGCAGGTTAGCGAGCAGCCGTTGGGCGAGTATCTTTCCAGCAACGTGTGGAAGCCGATCGGAATGCTGGATGCCACTTTTCATTTGTCGGCATCGCAACGCAAGCGGTTGGCGCGTCCATTTAGAGACGACCCGCTGACCGGAAAGCCACAAAGCATCGAGCTCCTCGAAAGTCAGACGAGGTTTGACTGCGGGGGAGCCTGTGCATTCGCGACAGTTGGTGACTACGTGCGCTTTGGGCAAATGCTGCTAAACGGCGGGGAGCTCGATGGGCGGCGGATCCTCGGTCCGAAGACTGTGCATCACATGATCTCCAACCACCTTGGGCCAGAGATCAAAAATAAGGTCGCTCTTGTGGAGCCGCACCGCGCCGGCTTTGGGTTCGGGCTCGGAGTGGCTGTGCGCATAAGCGAGGGTCTCTCGGCCGTTCCAGGCAGTCCAGGTGAGTTCACCTGGACCGGCGCTTACGGAACACAATTTTTCTGTGATCCAAAGGAGCGCTTGGTCGTGGTGGTCGGGACGGCTGCGCCCGGAGAGATCCGCAAGTATTACCGCGAACAGGTCCAAAATATCGTCTATGCCGGAATAGTTCGATAGTTTGCTGCCGTCGGAAATGCTCGATGAACAGCTTGGATGACTGGCAAATTATGCTTGCTGCTGCGGATCGACATCAAACCTGAAAGGACAGCAAGGTCGTTTGCTGACCCGCGTCGGACGATCGGGCCCAGTGCTTGGAACGAGCCATTCTGATCGAAATCGGTGATCAGTACGGTGCCGCGAACTGCGACAATTATCGTGCCGGCCGGTGTGGCGGCCGTACTTGAAGAGCGAGTATGACGCCGTCGCCGCCAGGAGAGAGCCATTGTGATGCATTGTTGGAGTTCTCACGTCGACGGTCCAAACCGGACACCATAAGCACGACAAGTGGTCAATTGCGCAGCTTGCGCGTAGCTCGCCAATCCTGCTGCAGATCCACAAGCGACGGCTTGGTTCAGTTGCTGTGCAGTGGCCTATTTCTTGCTGCTGAACGTCAGCATCGTTACGGCTGACGCGTCACTTGGAAGGGCTCATGGGCAGGATAGAGGAAACCTTCTACAGCGTGATCAGACGTCAGGGTATCACGCGTCGCAGTTTCCACAAGTTCTGCAGTTTGACGGCCGCGAGCTTCGGACTCGGTCCGCTCGCAGCAAGCAGTATCGCCAATGCCCTCGAGACCAAACCGCGTATACCCGTCATTTGGCTGCACGGGCTCGAGTGTACCTGCTGCTCCGAAAGCTTCATCCGCTCAGCGCATCCGTTGATCAAAGACGTGCTGTTGTCGATGATTTCGCTCGATTACGACGATATGGTCATGGCCGCGGCTGGGCACCAGGCCGAAGCCGTCCTGCAGGAAAGCCGTGCCAGGTACAATGGCAAGTATGTGCTTGCCGTAGAAGGCAACGCGCCGCTGAACGAGGGAGGCATGTTCTGCATTGACGGCGGCAAGCCGTTCGTTGAGAGACTCAGGTGGATGGCGGAAGCGTCCATGGCGGTCATTGCTTGGGGGACCTGCGCATCCTGGGGCTGCGTTCAAGCGGCCAGGCCCAATCCGACCGGTACTGTGCCTATCGACAAGGTGATCTCCAACAAGCCGATCGTCAAGGTTCCCGGGTGTCCCCCCATCGCAGAGGTCATGACCGGCCTCGTGACCTTCATAACCACGTTCGGAAGGCTTCCTGAACTCGATCGCCAAGGGCGCCCAAGGATGTTTTATTCCCAGCGCATCCACGACAAGTGCTATCGGCGTTCGCATTTCGACGCCGGCCAATTTGTCGAGGAGTGGGACGATGAGTGCAAGTCGGATCGTAGCCATGTCGTTCTGTGAGCCAAGGAGTTGAGTGTTATAGTTGTCTTCCTAAGACCGCTTGGCCTCCGACTTGTGAGCCAAGGAGTTGAGTGTTATAGTTGTCTTCCTAAGACCGCTTGGCCTCCCGACTTAGACGGCTTTTGGGACAAAGGTTCATTCTACGACCGGCTCACGGCCATCCAGCAGTTCGGCATCGAGAAGAACGCCGATCAGATCGGCATGGCCGCTGCCGGCGCGGTTGGGTTGACCGTCGCCGCACATGCGGCGGTCACGGCCGTGAAGCGATTGACCCGGAAGCCGGATCGCGCAGCTGATAAGAATAAGCCAACTTGAGGGGAGGACGACGGTGGCCGTCCAGACACCGAATGGGTTCAACCTCGATCGTTCCGGCAAGCGAATTGTGATCGACCCGCTGACTCGGATCGAGGGCCACCTGCGCGTCGAAGCCAACCTCGATTCGAACAACGTGATCCGCAACGCGGTCTCGAGCGGGACGATGTGGCGTGGCATCGAAGTCATCCTGCGCGGGCGGGATCCGCGCGACGCCTGGGCGTTCACCGAGCGGATTTGCGGTGTCTGCACCGGCACCCATGCGCTCGCCTCCGTGCGCGCCGTTGAAAATGCACTTGGGATCGCCATTCCGGAGAATGCCAACTCGATCCGCAACATCATGCAGCTGTGCCTGCTTGTGCATGATCATCTCGTGCATTTCTATCACCTGCACGCGCTGGATTGGGTCGACGTGGTCTCCGCGCTCAAGGCTGATCCCAGATCCGCCTCGGCGCTGGCGCAGTCCATCTCGCCCTGGCCGCTGTCGTCTCCTGGCTATTTCAAGGATTTGCAGATCAGGCTCACCAAATTCTTCGGGTCAGGGCAACTCGGTCCGTTCAAGAACGGCTATTGGGGGCATCCGGCTTACAAGCTGCCGCCGGAAATGAACCTGATGGCCGTGGCGCATTATCTGGAAGCGCTCGACTTCCAGAAGGAGATCGTCAAGATCCAAGCCATCTATGGGGGCAAGAATCCGCATCCGAACTGGCTGGTCGGCGGCGTGGCCTGCGCGATCAACATCGACGGAAATGGTGCGGTTGGCGCGATCAATATGGAGCGGCTTAACCTGGTGTCCTCGGTCATCGACCGTTCGATCGAGTTTGTCGAGCAGGTCTATCTGCCCGACATCGCAGCGATCGGCTCGTTCTATAAGGACTGGCTGCATGGCGGCGGGCTTTCTAGCAAAAGCGTGATGTCCTATGGCGACATCCCCGAAAACGCTAACGACTGTTCCGCGAAAAGTCTCAAGCTGCCGCGCGGCGTCATTCTTGGCGGCAAGCTTGAGGAGATTTTGCCGATCGACCATGGCGATCCCGAGCAGATCCAAGAATTCGTCGCGCATTCATGGTATAAATACCCTAGCGAGTTCAGCGGCCTGCATCCCTGGGATGGCGTCACCGAACCGAATTTTGAGCTAGGGGCAAAGGTCAAAGGCAGCAGAACAGATATCAAGGAACTCGACGAAGGCGGCAGGTATTCCTGGATCAAAGCGCCGCGCTGGCGCGGCCACGCCGTCGAGGTCGGGCCATTGGCGCGATACATCATCGGTTATGCGCAAGGCAAAGCCGAATTCAAGGAGCCGGCCGAGAGACTGCTCAAGGGGCTCAATCTTCCCTTGACCGCGCTGTTTTCGACGCTTGGCCGTACCGCGACGCGGGCACTCGAATGCCAGTGGGCGGCGCATCAGATGCGCTATTTCCAGGACAAGCTGGTCGTCCATATCAAGCAAGGCAATAGCGCAACTGCCGACGTCAGCAACTGGAAGCCGGAAGGCTGGCCTAATGAGGCCAGGGGCTACGGTTTCACTGAAGCGCCGCGCGGTGCGCTTGGCCACTGGATCAAGATCAAGAACACCAAGATCGACAATTACCAATGTGTCGTGCCGACGACGTGGAACGGGTCTCCTCGCGACCCCAAGGGCAATATTGGCGCTTTTGAAGCCTCCCTTATCGGTACCCCGGTCGTCGATCCGAAGCGGCCCTTGGAGATCTTGCGCACGATCCATTCCTTTGATCCGTGCTTGGCGTGCTCGACCCACGTGATCAGTCCCTACGGCCAAGAAATCGCTTCAATCAATGTTCGTTAGGTCCATACTGGACAAGGCTCCGAAAGCCGTTGCGGTCGTCGATGCAGCGCCGACTGTTCACGGGGCCGCCTACGTTTATGAAGCGCCGGTGCGACTGTGGCACGCGGGCAATGCGGTGGCCATTCTGGTGCTGGGCATAACCGGTTATCTCATTGGAACTGGGACACCGGCAATGCCGGGGGAGGCTAGCGACAATTTCCTGTTCGGCTATATCCGCTTTGCGCATTTCTTGGCGGGATATGTGCTCGGCGTCGGATTTATGCTGCGCCTCTACTGGGCCTTGATGGGAAACCCGCATGCCATGCAGATCTTTTGCGTGCCGCTCTGGCGCAGATGCTTTTGGCGCGAAGTGTACGACGAAATGCGCTGGTACGCCTTCCTTGCAGTTGAGCCCGAAAGGCACGTCGGGCACAGTCGGTTGGCTCAGCTCGCGATGTTCTTCATGTTCACGCAGACCACCACGTTCATGATCGTCACGGGCTTTGCACTTTACGGGCAGGGCGTCGGTCGTGACAGCTGGCAGTACAAGTCGTTCGGCTGGGTATTTGCAATCTGCCCGAACGGTCAAGACGTCCGTACCTGGCATCATCTCGGCCTGTGGATGATCGTGACCTTTGCGCTGGTCCACATTTACGCGGTGATCCGGGAAGACATCATGTCGGGCCGGAGCATCTCCTCGATGATTTCGGGGCAGCGTCAGTTTCGCGATTGACCGGGAGGCGGATGCTGAGTCCGGAGAACAAGAAAAGGATCCTGGTGCTCGGCGTCGGCAATATCCTATGGGCCGATGAGGGATTCGGCGTGCGGGTGGTAGAGGAGTTTTATCGTCGCTACACCATCGATGACAACGTCTCCATCCTCGATGGTGGCACGCAGGGGCTCTATCTCGTCAGTTTTCTTGAGCAGGCCGATTGCCTGATCGTGTTCGATGCCGTCGATTATGGACTTTCTCCCGGACAGTTGAAGCTCGTGCGAGATGACGAGGTGCCGAAATTTACCGCTGCCAAGAAGCTGAGCCTGCATCAGACCGGCTTTCAGGAGGTCTTGAGTGCGGCCGACCTGCTTGGTCGCTGCCCGCGAGAGCTCGCTCTGATCGGCTGTCAGCCGCTGGACCTGGAGCATTGGGGCGGTCCGTTGACTGCACCGGTGCGTGTTCAGATCACGCCTGCGATCGAACTGGCCTGCAACCTGCTGGCCCAGTGGGACGCACCGGCAAGACCGCGGGCCGCCCCGCTGCCTGCATCAGAACGGCTGTTGGGGAACAATATCGACCATGTCAATTATGAAAGGGCGCAGCCGATCTAGCGGCCGCGGTTATCCATGTGCCTTGGCTTACCAATGACGATTGTTGAGACCGACGGCGTCACGGCGCTATGCGAGTATGGCGGTGAAAAGCGGCGTGTCTCGGTCATGCTGCTCTCCGGCGCGATGGTCGGCGCCAAGGTGCTCGTCCATATCGACACAGCGGTGCGGCCCTTGGAGGAGGATGAAGCAAGGCGAATTTCGGAAGCACTCGACGGGCTCGAGGCTGGTCTCAACGGCGAGGACTGCGATCGCTTCTTTGCGGACTTGATTGGTCATGAGCCGCAATTGCCCGACCATCTACGCTAGTGGGGTGCCGAGCGCGGACATCGTGTTGCCGGCCCCTGCTCACGAACCGATTTGCAATCGTAGGCAACTTTTACAGAGAAAATGTAAAGCGCTTACAGCCACTGCTCCGGCCGGGAATGCGATCGCAGCGAGACGATCATTGGCATGTGCCTTGCTAAGACCTCGCCGAGAAGAACCCGAAGACTATCGGAAAGGCGTCTGATGAAGTTCCAGCCGGCTCAGCATGATCTGGCGCGGCCTGGTCTGTCCGAGGTGGAGAGAGGGGGCGGCGATGCTCATCTGGCCGGGCAGGATCCCGGGACGGGAGGCGTGGAGCTGCCGTCGGCAGCGGGCCCCTTATATTCACGCTGGGCGATCCACGTCGCAACCGCGCTTTCTGAACAGACCAAGGCGCTCCGGCGGCCCGTGCAACGGGTCGTAACCGCACGCGGCGCTGGTGACGAACCGGGCGGGCGGCTCGGCCTGCGTGACCCGCCGAGGCCGATCGAATGCCCTCAGCGCGCTACACTGCGCCTGGTCGGCAAGAGTCAGGTCCGGTTGGACAAGATCGCCCCCATGTCGGCATCGATCGTAAGACCACAAGCGGGTACCGCCTGGATCGCCAATAGCATTGCCATTCGGCACGTTCACCGGAACGTCGGATCATGAAAACGGCGGCCCGCAACGGAGACGAAAGCCCTGCGTCGCCGATGAGCGCGCTTCCTGTGGATGCGGATAGTCTCGACGTCATCCATAGCGGGCCCGCGGCTGTGGGGGCGCTCGCCGAGCGCGTTTGGCGCGATGGCGGCGAGCTTGCAAGAAACTGTCCAAATGCCATCGCCCTGTTATCGAACGCCGCTGCTGCCGCTCGCGGCCAGAAGAGCAGCGCACGCACGCAACTGTATGGGCTCGCGGATCTCAGTGATCCCGAGCGCAAGCTGATTGCCGAAGTGCTTGGGGAAGGCGAGGTCGCCGGCTTCGTTGCGCTACCAGATGGCTCTCTGGCCGAAATCCAGGAGTCCGTGCTTGCGGGAATCTGGCGCGTGCGCATCGGGACGGAACCGGCGCACGAATACCTTGAGATCGGGGCGATCCCGCAGATCGTGCGACGCGCCGCAACAGACCTGACGTCGACCAATCTGGTGATCGGTGCGGCGCCGGACGGCGCAATGAACGTGTTGCCGGTGCTCGCCGAAATACGCGAGCGGGCGCGCGCCTGGCGGCATGGCATGCGCGCGCATGTCATCAATCTGACACTGCTGCCGATGAACGCCGTTGATCTGGCGTTTCTGCAGCAGAGCCTGGGAAATGGTCCGGTCCAACTCATCTTCCGCGGCTACGGCACATGCCGAGTGCAGGCGACCGGGATCCGGAACGTCTGGTCGGTGCAGTTTTTCAACTCTATGGATACCATCATCCTCGACACGCTGGAGATCGGCGGCACGCCGATTGTTGCGTTGGCTGCCGACGAGGATTTCGAGGATTCTGCCGAACGTCTGCAGGAAATCATGAAGGCTTACGTCTCATGAAGAGCTTGGAGACTGTTTGGCGTCCGGTCGGTTCTCACAGCCGGCGCGCGCGCAATGTGGCCTTGGCTGAATCGTGCGCAACCACCGGAGAACGATGGCGACGCAGACTGCTGCGCGAGCGCGTTGCGCGCGAAAAACTAAAAGCTGCTTCGGCTTTCGTGCGTCCAAGGCCGGCTTTGCGTCGGCTGAAGGTGATGCTTGAGCGTGGACAGGACTTTCGCAGGCGCAAGCACGCCGAGGTGTCGGCGTCTGACGAGATGCTCGTAGCAGCCTGTTGGGATATCGCCGGTCGAGCCATGCGCCCGCGATCGGTCTTGAACGATCCATGTCCAGGGTCGACGCGATCGGGTTTCGCACGCGCGGAAGGCAGGGGCGATAGCGTAATGGGCGCGCCTTGGGCCATGAAGGTGGCCGTCTGCCTGGGCAACGGCACCTGCTCACGGCATGCTGGGCAGAGCTCGAACCTGCGCTCAGTTCGATCCGGCGACGTTGAACTTGTTTTCAGCGAAATCGCGCCATTGAGCTCGAGCACCTGTTGCTTCCTGCTCTCGGCGAGTTCCGCAGGCGAAGACATGGGTGGCGCCATTGCCGAAGTAGCGGTCCCTGCCATGGTGTGGCCGGACGACCGCCGAACGCAACGTCATTTCCAAGCATCACATCTTCGTTTGATCAATCGCCGGCATTTCTTGCGCGAGATGATGGCGGACCGGTGCGCATGAGCCTTATCGCCCGCAACAAAATCGATGTCACCATATCGCTTGCTGCCGACGTCATCGCCGCGGTCGAGATCCTGCCGCGAGCCAGGCCGCCGCTGGCGCGGCTGTTTGCCGGCAAACCGCCATCGTCGTTGCTCAATGCGCTGCCGCAGCTCTTCACCTTATGTGCTGCTGCGCAGCAGGCCGCATTGCTGTCCGCGATCGAAGCGGCGCGTGACGAAGAGATCATCCTCGCGACAAAGCAGCGTCGTATGATCATGGTCGTTGCCGAACGCATCTCAGAATTGCTGCGGGCTCTCTTTGTCGCGCATCCTACGCCGAACGCCAGTGCGGCGGCGATCCGGTCCCTAATACGGGCATTGTCCATGCTTGTCGGCAGCGCCCGGCCAGCTCGCGGCTCTGCTCGACGCGAAGCGATAGCTCAGATTGTTGCTGCGCTCACTGCACTTGGCATGCCGAATGAAGATGGCGTGCCAAGGCCCGGTAGCCCGTCCGCGCTTTGCATTGCAGCGCTTGATGAGGTCGACTTGAAGTCCATCCGGATCGCGCACTCGTTCCTGTCCGTCGCCGACGACCGCAACATCGTTGAACGGCTGCTCGGCGATGACCCGACATTTTGCCATTGTCCCGACCTTGGGGGCCGTGCGCCCGAGACAGGTCCATGGGCGCGCCAAATGACGCGTGAGCGGCTCTGGCTGGGGCGGTCCGGTCCGGTTGAGCGGCTGAAGGCCAGAATTGCAGAGATCGTTCGGCTATGCGATTGGCTCAAGTCAGGTGCTCATATCGACGCAGCGGAGCCTGGGATCGTCGAAAGCTACAGGTTAGGTCCTCGACGTGCAGCGGCCGCGGTGGAATGCGCCAGGGGGCGCCTCTATCACGCGGTTGAGCTTGATCCTCAGGGCCAAATATACCGCTTCGAATTTCTTGCTCCGACGGAATGGAATTTCCATAGGCGCGGACCGCTTGTCCGTAACCTGCAGGGCGCGGTGCTGACGGCGAGACGGCATCAGAAAGCGGTTCGTGCGGTGATCGAATCGCTTGATCCCTGCGTCGGATTCACACTCAAGTTTCGCAAAAGTTGACGATGCATGAAATGGCGCTTTGTCAGAGCATCATCGAAATCGTCGAGGAAGAAGCGCATCGCCGATCGTTTTCGCTGGTGCGAAGCATCTGTCTGGAGATCGGGGCCTTGAGCCATGTCGCGCCGCAAGCGCTCAGGTTCTGCTTTGGTGTCGTCGCAACGCGGACCATTGCCGAGGGCGCGGCTCTTAGAATCATCGAACGCCCCGGCGAGGCCTGGTGCATGACCTGTTCGAAGAGCGTCGAGATTGCACGGCGCGGTGAAAGCTGTCCTAGTTGCGGCAGCTACCAGTTGCAGGTCACCGCGGGCGAAGAGATGCGGGTGAAAGAACTGGAGATCGATTGATGTGTGGCGTATGCGGCTGCAGCGAAGGGACTCCTTCGACCGAGCCCTCCGAAGCGCATAATGCGCAAGGCCGCGCTCGCGACTATCCTCATGTGCAGGACGATTGCGATCGCCATGAGGCGCATCTGCATGACGACCAGGACCTGCAGCGTTCAAACCATGCTCGCCACAGCCATGATCACGATCATCATCCTGGCCGTCGGAGGGCGGATGGTGGGCAAGCGATTCTGGACTGCAGCGCCGGCCCGGCTGGCTTGAAGGTCGCGGACATGCGCCGCGAGCGGGTTGTTCAGATCGAGCGCGACATCCTTAGCAAGAATAGCAGGATCGCGGCGGATAACCGCGCGCTATTCGTGGCCGATGAACTCCTCGTGTTCAATCTCGTGTCCAGTCCCGGTGCAGGCAAAACTTCGCTATTGGTCCGCGCCGTGTCCGAGCTCAAGCGCAGCCGTCCGATCGGGGTGATCGAAGGCGACCAGCAGACCTCGAACGATGCCGAACGCATTCGCGCGACCGGCGTGCCAGCCATTCAAGTCAATACCGGAAAGGGTTGTCATCTTGATGCTGCCATGATTGGCGAGGCTTATCGCCGCCTACCGCCGCTCATTGGCGGTATCCTCTTCATCGAGAACGTCGGTAACCTGGTCTGTCCCGCGGCCTTCGATCTTGGCGAGGCCTGCAAGATCGTGGTGTTGTCGACCACTGAAGGTGAAGACAAGCCGCTCAAATATCCGGATACATTTGGCGCTTCTTCACTCATGCTGATCAACAAGGTTGATCTGGCGCCGCTGCTTGAATTCGATTTGGGCAAGACCGTCGAATATGCAAGACGCGTCAATCCAAAGATCGAAGTACTCACGGTTTCGGCGCGGACCGGCGAGGGTTTTGGCGGGCTCTACGCCTGGATCGATAAGCAGGCAGCGCATCACAGGCGCGCCTTGGAGGACACGAGGCGATGAGCGCCACCACCTGCGACCGAACACGGCTGCGCGTGCGCGTGAGCGGGGCCGTGCAAGGGGTCGGCTTTCGCCCCTACGTTTATGGCCTCGCCACGCGGTACGGATTAGCGGGGTTTGTCGTCAACAGCTCCGAGGGCGTCACCATCGAAGTCGAGGGTCGCCGCGCGCCCGAGTTTGTCGCCGCATTGCCGCTCGAACTGCCCCCACTGGCACACATCGACCACATCTGCGTTCAGCAGACTGCGGCGCTCGCGGCAAAAGGCTTTTCGATCGGCACGAGCGAGGGTGGCAAGTTATCAGCGCGGATCGTCGCCGATGCCGCGACGTGCCAGCAATGCCTCAGCGAGCTGTTCGATCCCGAAAATCGCCATTACCTTTATCCGTTCGTCAGCTGTTCCCATTGCGGCCCGCGCTATACGATCGCCGAACAGCTTCCGTATGATCGCCACAACACGGTCATGAAAGCTTTCAGGCTGTGCGCTGCCTGCGCGGCCGAATATGCCGATCCAGCGAGCCGCAGGTTTCATGCGGAGGCGATCGCGTGTCCGATATGCGGTCCTCGGCTCAGCCATGGGATCAATGCCATTGTCGCGGCGATCGCCGGCGGCCAAATCGTAGCCATAAAGGGGCTCGGCGGATATCAACTGCTCTGCGATGCACGCAACCAGGACGTCGTGCAGCGATTGCGCAGCAGAAAGCACCGCCTTCAGAAGCCGTTCGCGGTCATGGTCGGTTCCACAGAGCTGGTCAACGAAATCGCAGAAGCGAATGAGGCCGAGCTTGCGCTGCTTGAATCCGTAGCACGTCCCGTTGTCCTTCTGCCTTCGCGCAATAATCTGGCGCCCGCCATAGCTCCTGGCTTATCGCGCGTTGGTGTCATGCTGCCGGTCGTGCCACTGCATCACCTCATCTTTCACGCGCTTCGCTCGACGGGAGCGTGGCTTGAGGGGGCGTGCCCTGTCATCGTCGCAACCAGCGCCAATTCTTGCGGCGAACCGCTCCTGATCGACAATGCGCAGGCGCTGTGGCGGCTCGAAGGGATTGCAGACCTAGTCGTAACCCATGATCGCGATATCCTGACACGTGCCGATGACTCCTTGCTGTCGGTGGTGGCCGGCCGGACCCAATTCGTACGCCGCGCACGTGGCTACGTCCCCGAACCGATCCGGCTTGCGAGGTCTGTGCCGGTCGTGCTCGCCGTCGGTGGCGCGCTGAAATCGACCGTCACCATCACGCGGGACAACGAAGCCTTCGTCTCCCAGCATATAGGCGATCTCGATACCGCCGAAGGTATCCGTGTGTTCGAGGAGACGATCCGCCACCTCGCATCGACCCTTGATGTGGAGCCTGTCGTCATTGCCCATGATCTGCATCCCAATATGGCATCGACCCGCTTTGCGGAAGCAAGCGGCCGGGCCCTTGTCGCCGTCCAGCATCACCACGCCCACGCTGGCGCCGTCATTGCTGAGCACGGCCATGCCGGACCGGCGCTTGCCCTGGTGCTCGACGGCCATGGCTTCGGTTCCGACGGCGGTAACTGGGGTGGCGAGCTGTTGCTGTGCGAAGGAACAAGGTGTCGACGCATCGGGCATCTCGCGCCTTTGCAAATGCCTGGTGGAGAGCGGGCGGCGCGCGAGCCGTGGCGTATGGCAAGCGCAATATTGCAGGCGCTCGGCCGGGGTAACGAAATCGGGCCTCGCTTTGCTGCGCAGCGGCAGGCTGAGCGCATGTCGGTATTGCTCGATCAGCCGGGCGGGGCCACCACGACCAGCGCGGGCCGGTTGTTCGATGCCGCGGCAGCGCTGCTGGGAATCGCATGTGTGCAGAGCTATGAGGGCGAAGCCGCGATGAAGCTCGAGGCGCTGGTGCGGCGGACTGCGATTTTCGATGCCGGCTGGACCATCGACGGCGGCGTGCTATCGCTTCGACCGTTATTTGCGCGGTTGATTGCAGACGACATCGACGCGGCGGACGGAGCCGGGCTGTTTCATGGCACCTTTGCCGCCGCTTGCATTGACTGGGTCAGCCGCTCTGCACGGAAAACAGGCGTCAATACCATCGTTCTAAGCGGCGGCTGCTTTCTGAACGCGGTGCTGGCGGATGAAATTGAGCGCGGTTGCCGCAGCGCAGGCCTCACCCCGCTGGTGCCACGGCAGCTGCCGCCCAACGATGGAGGTTTGAGCCTCGGCCAGGCGTGGATTGCCGCTCTGCAGATTATTGAACGGTCTTCAGCCCTGGAAGGAGTAGCCTGATATGTGTCTTTCGGTCCCGGCAAAGGTATCAAAAATTCTTCCCGACGATATGGCGATCGTGTCCATCGATGGGGTCAGCTTGGAAATATCGATTGCTCTCATCGAAGAGCTCGACGTCGGCGACAGCGTTCTGGTCCATGTCGGTTATGCGCTCTCCAAGATCGACCCGGCAGAAGCCACGCGCACGTTGGAGCTCTTGCAGGAGCTCGGCAGTGCAGGGCAGGAACCCCGACCATGAAGTATGTCGACGAATTTCGTGACTGGACCATCGCACAGGGACTCGCGCGGGCAATTGGCGCCGAAGCCGGTGCGCGACGGGCTTATAGGTTCATGGAATTCTGCGGCGGACACACTCATGCGATCTCCCGCTACGGCCTCGAGGATTTGCTGCCCGCGAACATTCGTATGATCCACGGGCCCGGTTGTCCCGTCTGCGTTCTGCCCGCCAGCCGGATTGACATGGCGATCCGGCTCGTCGAGCGGCCGGAGGTCACTCTGTGCGTTTATGGCGACCTGATGCGCGTGCCCGGGTCGCAGGGGCAGTCCCTGATGCGAGCCAAAGCGCTCGGCGCAGACATTCGGATGGTCTATTCGACGCTCGACGCTATCCGGCTCGCCGAACAGGTGCCAAGCCGGGAGGTGGTCTTCTTTGCCATCGGATTTGAGACCACGACGCCGCCGACCGCGGTGATGATCCGGATTGCCGAAAAGAAGCGGCTGAGGGGCCTTAGCGTGTTCTGCAACCATGTGCTTACGCCCTCAGCGATGCACAGCATTCTCGAGAACCCGAAGATGCGCAATATCGGCGGGGTCGCAATCGACGGCTTCGTTGGTCCTGCACATGTCAGCACGATCATCGGTACGCAGCCCTACGAGCCCCTGGCGGAGCAATTCGGCAAGCCGATCGTGATCGCGGGATTTGAGCCACTCGACGTGATGCAGGCGATCCTGATGCTGGTACGCCAGGTAAACGAAGGCCGCTACGAGGTAGAGAACCAATACAGCCGTGCGGTGACTCGCCAAGGCAACCGACGCGCCAAGGACGAGGTTTCGCAGGTATTCGAATTGCGTGAGCAGTTCGAATGGCGTGGGCTTGGGCTCGTCCCCAACAGTGGGCTGAAGTTGAAGCGGGCTTACGCGGGATTTGACGCCGAGGCGCGTTTTGCGATGCACGAGCTGCGTGTCGCCGACAATCCGGCATGCGAGTGCTGCGCGATCCTGCGCGGCGCCAAGCGGCCGGTCGATTGCAAGCTGTTTGGAACCGTCTGCACGCCAGAAACACCCGTCGGGTCCTGCATGGTTTCCTCGGAAGGCGCTTGTGCCGCGTATTGGACCTATGGCCGAGTTCGCGATGACCAGGTGAGGCGGATGTCATGAGCGTAAAGGCCTATCAAGGCAAGCTCGACGTCGACAACGGACGCGTTGATCTTTCCCACGGATCCGGGGGCCGTGCCATGGCGCAACTGATCTCCTGCGTTTTTCACCAAGCGTTCGGTAATGAATGGCTTGCCCGCTGCAATGATCAGGCGGCGTTTGATGTTGCGGCAGGCAGGATGGTAATGACGACCGACGGCTATGTTGTTTCGCCGCTGTTCTTTCCCGGAGGCAATATCGGGTCACTGGCTGTGCACGGCACGATCAATGATGTCGTGATGGCCGGCGCACGTCCACTCTATCTATCGGCCAGCTTCATCATTGAAGAGGGGTTCCGGTTTTCGGATCTCAGGACGATTGCACAGTCGATGAGCGAGGCGGCGCGCGCTGCCGGCGTTTACATCATCACTGGAGACACCAAGGTCGTCGAGCGCGGCAAGGCGGACGGCCTGTTCATCTCTACGACGGGCATCGGGTTTCTGGCCGATGGCCTCGATCTCTCAGCCGACAAGGCAAGGATCGGGGACCGCGTGCTGATGTCCGGCAGCCTCGGCGACCATGGAGTGGCGATCATGTCAGCGCGCCAGAACGCTGCTCTTCAAGTTGAGATCATCTCGGATTCCGCATCGCTGCATGACTTGGTGGCTGTCATGATGACGGCCGGTGGGCGCGGCATCCGGGTGATGCGTGACCCCACGCGGGGCGGACTTGCCGCCGCTCTCAACGAGATTGCTCATCAATCGGGCCTCGGGTTTCGTCTGCAGGAAGCGGCCATTCCCATAAAGCCCGCCGTTGCGGCCGCCTGCGAGCTTCTTGGGCTTGATCCGATCCATGTCGCCAATGAGGGCAAGCTCGTTGCGATCGTCGCGCCTGATGTGGCCGACGCCGTGCTTGCAGCCATGAAGGCGCATCCACTTGGGTGCGATGCAGCCGATATTGGCGAGGCGGTCGCTGACGAACACGAATTTGTGCAAATGGCGACCAGTTTCGGCGGCGGACGAATTGTCGACTGGTTGTCGGGCGAACAATTGCCTCGGATCTGTTGAACACACCGCACCCGTTTGCGGCGAGCATGCGGGAATGGCGGTTAAGCTCAAAGAGCAGGTCATTCAATCCACTTCGCATCTGTGGGTTTGAAATCCTGCGTAGCTGGCGAAAGATCGCTGAATTTCTGCGCCATATACGCGCATGGATCGCAATATCGCTGCGCTCTTCCGATTAAAAAGCCCCTCCAGGCAGGGAGTTTTCAAATGAAGGTCGGGGTCCCCAAGGAAATCAAGGCGCACGAATATCGCGTGGGCCTTACCCCTGGAGCCGTCCGCGAATACGTGGCAGCGGGCCACCGCGTGATGATCGAGACCAATGCCGGTGCTGGCATTGGTGCAACCGATGACGATTATCGCGCCGTCGGCGCAACGATCCTGGCTTCTGCAGGCGAGGTATTCGCATCGAGCGAGATGATCGTAAAGGTTAAGGAGCCTCAGCCGTCCGAATGGAGCCAGCTGCGGGAGGGCCAGATCCTCTTCACTTACCTGCATCTGGCGCCAGACCCGGAGCAGGCCAAGGGACTCCTCAAATCTGGGTGCACCGCGATCGCCTATGAGACCGTAACCGATGCTCATGGGGGCCTTCCACTGTTGGCGCCGATGAGCGAGGTCGCGGGTCGGCTTGCGATCGAAGCGGCGGGTAGCGCGCTGAAGCGCAGTGCAGGCGGACGAGGGCTGCTAATCGGTGGAGTGCCCGGTGTTCAGCCGGCTCGGATCGTGGTGATCGGGGGTGGCGTCGTTGGCACGCACGCGGCACGCATGGCGGTCGGTTTGGGCGCGGAGGTCACCATCATCGACCGTTCGATACCCCGGCTCCGCGAGTTGGACGAGCTATTCGAAGGTCGCGTTCGTACCAGGTTTTCCACCATCGAATCCGTAGAGGAGGAAGTATTTGCGGCCGATGTGGTAATTGGTGCGGTGCTCGTTCCAGGAGCGAGCGCACCGAAGCTGGTCCGCCGGAGCATGCTGAGCTCAATGCGCAAGAGCGCGGTCATCGTGGATGTCGCTATCGATCAGGGCGGCTGCTTTGAGACATCGCATCCAACCACCCACGCCGATCCAACTTACGAGGTGGATGGCATCATCCATTATTGCGTGGCCAATATGCCCGGCGCTGTGCCGTTGACCTCGAGCCAGGCACTGAACAACGCCACTCTGCCATTTGGTTTGGCTTTGGCCAACAAGGGTTTTTCCGCCGTGCTCGAGAATCCGCACCTGCGCGCGGGCCTCAATGTCCATCGAGGCCGGCTCACTTACAAGGCGGTTGCCGAGAGCCTCGGGCTCCCCTTCTCTCCGATCGAACAGGCTGCGGCCTGATCCCAGAGGCCCCACACGGGCGTTTCCTCCCTGACTTGGGCCACCCTTCGGGGTGGCTTTTTTTGGGCTCTATCAACCTGCAGAGCGCCGCTGGCATGTCCCTGGAGCGCGGAGCGAAGGCCGACGCGTCATGGGAGATAAACTGTTCGTCCAATAGAGGGTATATGAATGCACGTCTGCGGGTAATCCGATAGGATTGAGTATTGCCTGCAACGGCTCGCCCGGTGGGGCCGCGATCATCAAACCGACTTTTATCTGCTATCTGCGCGATCAGTGCGACATTTCTGGTCGTGCTGTGGAGATGCGCATCGGATTGGTGACGACTGCACCGGCTCTTCATCGTAGCGCGCTGTCGCTAAATCCGCCGCCGTCCGTCAGCAGAACCGATATGATTGGCACTGGCGAACCTGACGCAGTAGCGGAGCACTCGGAGGGGACGGTGCCGATCTGTAGCTGCGCTACCGCGGCCATCTGAAAGATCAGCCGGTGGACGCGGTTGACCTCGTTGGTCGACTGCCGCCGGATCGACCATGGGCTCAAGCTAAGGCGTCCTGCCGTCATGCACATTGTCGCATTTGCGACAACCGTTGAGGCGGCGACAAGTGCTTTGGAAAATAACCGAGACAAATCAAGCCCAGGCTCTTTGGCATAAGACTTGAACGCAAGAAGCGGTCCCTCACTTTTGCTATGGAATCGCAGTGATGCCCTACAAGATAATCGCGTCTCAGTGCACTGTCTGCGGCGCGTGTGAGTTCGAATGTCCCAACGCCGCGATCAGCCTGAAGAACGACATATACGTGATCAATCCGGCCCAGTGCACCCAATGTGAGGGGCATTTTGAGGCGCCGCAATGCGCTGTCGTTTGCCCAGTGCCCGACACCTGCGTGCCGGCATAAGAGACTAGCCGATGAGTGGGGCTCCGGCACACATGATGAAGACACCAGCGAAGGCGGTGTCTATCTGGATCGGTCACCCGGTTTTCTCACTCGCTGGTCCCCCGTTGGCTGTGACTTGCGCGATCGGCTCGGAGGGGACGCAGGCGGACCGTCGTCGGCCGGAGTTGTTCGTGCGCGAGCGGAGGGGGCAATGGTAGCTGTACAAGAGACGGTCGAGCGCGTCCGGCGCATCGACGTTGACCAGTATCGATATGGGTTTGAGACGCTGATCGAGTCCGACAAGGCCCCGAAGGGGCTGTCGGAAGACACCGTCCGCTTCATCTCCGCAAAGAAGAATGAACCGGCCTGGATGCTGGAATGGCGCCTGGAGGCGTATCGCCGCTGGCTGACCATGACCGAGCCGACCTGGGCGCGCGTCGACTATCCGAAGATCGACTACCAGGACATCTACTACTATGCGGCGCCGAAGCCGAAGAAGACGCTGTCCTCGATCGACGAGATCGATCCGGAAATCCTCAAGACCTACGAGAAGCTCGGCATCCCGCTGCGCGAGGTCGCTATCCTCGAGGGCGTCCAGCCGCCGCCCGGTGGTGAGCAGACGCCGAACCGCAAGATCGCGGTCGACGCCGTGTTCGATTCGGTTTCTGTTGCGACTACCTTCCAGAAGGAGCTGAAGGCGGCCGGCGTGATCTTCATGCCGATCTCGGAGGCGATCCGCGAGCATCCCGAGCTGGTGCAGAAATATCTCGGCACCGTGGTGCCGACCTCGGACAATTACTTCGCGACATTGAATTCGGCTGTGTTCTCCGACGGCTCGTTCGTCTACGTGCCGCCGGGCGTGCGCTGTCCGATGGAGCTGTCGACCTATTTCCGCATCAACGAGCGCAACACCGGCCAGTTCGAGCGCACGCTGATCATCGCCGACAAGGCCTCCTACGTCTCCTATCTCGAGGGCTGCACCGCACCGCAGCGCGACGAGAACCAGCTGCACGCCGCCGTGGTCGAGCTCGTCACGCTCGACGATGCCGAGATCAAGTATTCGACGGTGCAGAACTGGTACCCGGGCAATTCGGAAGGCAAGGGCGGCATCTACAATTTCGTCACCAAGCGTGGCGACTGCCGTGGTCGCAATTCGAAGATCTCCTGGACCCAGGTCGAGACCGGTTCGGCGATCACCTGGAAATATCCGAGCTGCATCCTGCGCGGCGACAATTCGAGCGGCGAGTTCTACTCGATCGCGATCTCGAACGGCTTCCAGCAGGTCGACAGCGGCACCAAGATGATCCATCTCGGCAAGAACACGTCGAGCCGGATCATCTCCAAGGGCATCGCCGCCGGCAAGTCGCAAAACACCTATCGCGGTCTCGTCAGCGCCCATCGCAAGGCCACCGGCGCACGCAACTACACCGCCTGCGACTCGCTTCTGATCGGCGACAAATGCGGCGCGCACACCGTGCCCTATGTCGAGGCCAAGAATTCCTCGGCGATACTCGAGCATGAAGCGACAACGTCGAAGATCTCAGAAGACATCCTGTTCTTTTGCGCGCAAAGAGGCTTGAGCGAGCAACACGCCATTGGCCTCGTGGTCAACGGTTTCGCGAAAGACGTGCTGCAAAAATTGCCGATGGAATTTGCGGTGGAGGCGCAGAAGTTGATCTCGATCTCGCTCGAGGGATCCGTCGGATAATTAATCGTTCCGCGAGCCCTCCTGATCGCGGCGCGCGTTCCGGATCACGCATTTCAGGATCAGATCACAATGGCGCTACTTGAAGTCCGAGATTTGCATGCCGGTATCGAGGGCTGCGAAATTCTTCGCGGCCTCGATCTTACGGTCAATGCGGGTGAAGTGCATGCTATCATGGGGCCGAACGGCTCCGGAAAGTCTACGCTTAGCCACGTTATCTCCGGCAAACCCGGCTATCAGGTGATCGCTGGCCAAATCCTGTTCAAGGATGACGACCTGCTCGCGATGGAAGCAGACGAGCGCGCTGCCAAGGGCGTATTTCTTGCCTTCCAGTATCCGGTGGAAATCCCTGGCGTAACCACCATGAACTTCCTGCGCGCGGCGCTAAACGCCCAGCGCAAGGCGCGCGCACAAAAGGAATTCTCCACTCCCGATTTTACGAAACGAGTCCGCGAGGTCGCTAAGTCGCTCAACATCCCGCAAGGCATGCTCAAGCGCGGCCTAAATGTCGGATTTTCTGGCGGTGAGAAGAAGCGCAACGAGATTTTGCAGATGGCGCTGTTCGACCCGAGCCTGTGCATCCTGGACGAGATCGATTCCGGTCTCGACATCGATGCACTGCGGATTGTCGCGGGCGGCATCAACGCGTTGCGTTCGCCGCAACGAGCGATGATCGTGATCACTCACTATCGGCGGCTGCTCGACTACATCGTGCCGGACGTTGTCCACGTGATGTCGAAAGGGCGGGTAAGAAAGAGCGGCGGCAAGGAACTCGCACTGGAGCTTGAGGCTTCTGGCTATGCCCAATTCGAGGACGTGGCGTGACGGCTCAAAGGGTTTCCAGATGAATCAGGTTGTAGTCAAAGCCGCCGCTGGGCGCACAATGGACAATGTCTTCGCCGCGGCGCATGGACGGCTGCCTGGCTCTGGGCCCGTCGCTCATATCCGTGCAAGGGCATTTGAGGCCTACAAGTGCGCCGGCCTCCCGCATCGGCGCGTTGAGGCTTGGAAATACACCGATCTGCGCGCCCTGATTGGCGAGGTCCAGCCACTCGCTCCGCAACCGAATGCGGCTGCACTGGTGCACGCAAGGACGTCAGTTAAGCGAGCGGCAGTCGAGCAGGCGGTCAAGCTCGTCTTGGTGGATGGCATATTCGCCCCCGAGCTATCCGACGTAGGTAGGCTGGAAAATGGGGTCGATGTGCGGTCGCTCCGAGAGGTCCTGGAGAATTCCGCCGACAGCGCGATGGCCGGGCTGATACTCTCGACGACGACTGATGCGATGATTTCGCTCAACGCGGCAATGGCGACCGATGGCTTGGTGATTACGATCGCTGAGGGCAAAGCGGTAAAGCGTCCGATACAGATCGTTCACGTCGCGACCGGATCGTGGGCGTCCAACTTCACGCGTTCCTATCTGCATCTCGGCCAAGGCGCAGAAGCGGTCGTGCTGGAAAGCTTCGTCTCGAACGAAGGCGCGAGCGGCTATCAGACTAACGATGCGACAATCGCCCTGATTAGTGAGGAGGCGCGCTTTTCGCATATCCGACTGGCAGCCGATGCCGCTGACGCGGTGAATATCTCGTCGGGGATCATCGCGGTCGGCGCCAGGGCG
Organism: Bradyrhizobium sp. 33ap4; assembly: GCF_032654765.1. Lineage (NCBI taxonomy): Bacteria > Pseudomonadati > Pseudomonadota > Alphaproteobacteria > Hyphomicrobiales > Nitrobacteraceae > Bradyrhizobium > Bradyrhizobium sp. 33ap4. The sequence continues at coordinate 61,525 of NZ_JAUMTJ010000025.1, forward strand.
AGGCTTGATCTCTTCGGCATGATCTGCGGAGGCTCGGTCAGTCGCTATCAGGGATTCATCACGCTAGCCGGCGAGGGATCCAAGCTCTCGGCGAACGGGGTCAATCTCATCAGGCACAAGCAGCACGTCGACACGACAATCGTCGTCGAGCACGCTGTGCCCCACTGCGCCAGCCGGGAGAAGTTCCGTGCGGTTATAGATGATTGCGGCCATTCGGTGTTCCAAGGCCGGATTGTCGTGCGCCCTGCCGCGCAGAAGACGGACGCCACGCTGACGATGCGAGCGCTGCTTCTGTCTGACGAGGCCGGCGCCGACAACAAGCCCGAACTTGAAATCTTGGCCGACGACGTGACTTGCGGCCACGGATCGACATCAGGCGCGCTGGATGACACTCTCGTATTTTATCTGCGCGCTCGCGGTCTATCCGAGAAGGAGGCGCAGGCGTTGCTGATCAGAGCGTTCCTGGGTGAGGCGATTGAGGAAATCGGTATCGAGGATCTGCGCGATTTTGTGACCGCGCAAGCTGAACACTGGTTGCAGGCGCGGTGATGAGCGTGCATCCCGCGATGAAGAATGGCCGGTACGAGGTTGACCGTCTGCGTACGGACTTTCCTGCGCTGAGCATGACAGTTTATGGAAGACCGCTGGTCTATCTCGACAATGCCGCCTCGGCGCAGAAGCCTAAGGCGGTACTTGACCGTATGATGCAGGCGTACTCCAGCGAATATGCCAACGTGCATCGCGGTTTGCACTACCTCGCTAACGCGGCGACCGAGGCGTATGAAGGTGCCCGTGCCAAGCTGGCGCGATTTGTAAACGCCCGTCTAAACGAAGAGATCATCTTCACCCGCAGCGCTACCGAAGCAATCAATCTGGTCGCCCAGACCTTCGGCCGTGAACGCGTCACTCCAGGGGATGAGATCATTCTCTCGATGATGGAACACCATTCCAACATCGTGCCGTGGCACTTTCTCAGGGAACGGAACGGTGCAGTGATCAAATGGGCGCCAGTCGATGATGACGGCAACTTCCTGCTCGATGCATTCGAGCAGCTCCTGACGCGACGCACCAAGATGGTTGCCATCACGCAGATGTCGAACGTGCTCGGGACCGTTGTGCCGGTGAAGGATGTGGTGAGTATCGCGCACGCGCGTGGTATCCCGGTGCTGATCGATGGTTCGCAAGGAGGCGTCCATCTGAACGCCGACGTCTGCGATATCGATTGCGATTTCTATGTGATGACGGGCCACAAACTCTATGGTCCGACGGGTATCGGACTGCTTTACGGCAAATCTGAGCATCTGGCGTTGATGCCACCCTTCAATGGCGGCGGCGAGATGATCCGTGAGGTGTCACGTGCCGGCGTCATCTATGGTGATCCGCCGCACCGGTTCGAGGCGGGTACGCCACCGATCGTTGAGGCGGTCGGTTTCGGGGCGGCTGTGGATTACATCAATTCCATAGGCAAGGAGCAGATCCGCGAGCACGAGAGTGCGTTGCTTGCCTACGCACAGCAGCAGCTGGGGGACATCAACTCCCTGCGCATGATCGGGACACCGGCCGATAAGGGGCCAATTATCTCCTTTGATATGAAGGGTGCGCATGCGCATGATATTGCCACCGTTGTCGACCGCGCAGGTGTAGCGGTGCGGGCGGGGGCCCATTGCGCGATGCCGCTGCTCAAGCGCTTCGGCGTTCTGGCGACGTGCCGTGCGTCCTTCGGCCTCTATAACACATACGAAGAGATTGATACGCTCGTAAGCGCGCTCACCAAGGCGCGGCAGCTATTATCGTGAACCGGCGAGCTTGCCACGTCTAGGCGTAGGCAGCTTGCGTCGATCTCGGGGGCGATGACGTCATGCACAAGGACGTCATCGTCATTGCTGAGGGTAAAGCTTCTGCAGTCTCTGCAGACATGGATGGTATTGGCAAGCCGGAGCCGCTCAGCCTGCCTGTTTTCCGTGTTAGCGGCTGTCCCGGCGAGCGTGATCGCTAGGTACTGCAATCGGCGGCACTTCGTGCCGTCCAGAATTGTGCGACGCAATTTCGCGCATAACCGGCACTTGTTCCATTTCGAACAGGGCTAACGAAGAAGTCCCCGTGCAAAGTGCGATGTCGCGTTCGCAACAACAATCAGCCCCACGGGGCGAAGTGCGCTAACCGCTTTTATTTACTCCAGTTTTTGCGCACGCGACGGGCTGGCATGCTCGTTGCAAAAGTCTTGGACAGCAAGCCGCTCTCCAACAGCTAACCCTTGAAGGACATAAGCATGAGTCTCGCTACGACCCAGAGCATTGCAGAAATCAAGGCTCGCAACAAAGAGCTGATCGAGGAGGTGCTGAAAGTCTATCCGGAGAAGACCGCGAAACGGCGTGCCAAGCACCTCAACGTTCACCAAGCCGGCAAGTCCGACTGCGGGGTCAAGTCCAACATCAAATCAATACCCGGTGTGATGACGATCAGAGGTTGTGCCTATGCAGGATCCAAGGGGGTGGTCTGGGGACCGATCAAGGATATGGTCCATATCAGCCATGGCCCGGTTGGCTGCGGCCAGTATTCGTGGGGCTCGCGTCGTAACTATTACGTTGGCACAACGGGCGTCGATAGTTTCGTGACCCTGCAATTCACCTCCGACTTCCAGGAAAAGGACATCGTATTTGGTGGCGACAAGAAACTGATCAAAATCCTTGACGAAATCCAAGAGCTGTTTCCGCTCAACAACGGCATCACAATCCAATCGGAATGCCCAATCGGACTGATCGGGGACGACATCGAGGCCGTATCGAGAGCAAAATCCAAGGAATACGGCGGCAAGACCATCGTGCCCGTCCGCTGTGAGGGCTTTCGCGGCGTGTCGCAATCGCTTGGCCACCACATTGCCAACGACGCGGTGCGCGATTGGATTTTCGACAAGCTCGAGACCGACGACAAACCAAAGTTCGAATCGACCCCCTACGATGTTGCGATCATCGGAGACTACAATATCGGCGGCGACGCCTGGTCGTCGCGAATTCTGCTGGAGGAAATGGGCCTGAGGGTGATTGCGCAGTGGTCCGGCGATGGTTCACTCGCTGAGCTCGAAGCGACGCCGAAGGCAAAGCTCAATATTCTGCATTGCTACCGTTCCATGAACTACATCTCCCGCCACATGGAAGAGAAATTCGGTATTCCCTGGTGCGAGTATAACTTCTTCGGACCGTCAAAGATCGCAGAATCGCTGCGCAAGATTGCGGGCTATTTCGACGACAGGATCAAGGAAGGCGCCGAGCGGGTGATTGAAAAATACCAACCGCTGGTGAACGCTGTGATCGCGAAATATCGCCCCCGCCTAGAGGGCAAGACGGTGATGCTGTACGTCGGCGGGCTTCGGCCGCGTCATGTGATTGGCGCGTACGAGGATCTCGGCATGGAAGTCGTGGGCACCGGATACGAGTTCGGCCACAACGACGACTATCAGCGCACCGCTCAGCATTACGTCAAGGACAGCACGCTCATCTACGACGACGTCAATGGCTATGAGTTCGAGCGCTTCGTCGAAAAGCTCCAGCCCGATCTGGTTGGATCGGGCATCAAGGAGAAATACGTTTTCCAAAAGATGGGTGTCCCGTTCCGGCAGATGCATTCCTGGGACTATTCTGGCCCATACCACGGCTATGACGGCTTTGCGATCTTCGCGCGGGACATGGACATGGCGGTCAACTCGCCGATCTGGAAGAAGATGAAGGCTCCTTGGAAGGAAGCTGCGAAGCCGAAGCTCTTGGCTGCAGAATAACAAGCACTTGGTTCCAGAGTAGAGCAACCGATCCCGCTCTCTGGGGAGAGTTGGGGCGACATCAATTTCGATAGTAAAGGATCTTAACAATGGCGCAGAGTGCAGAACATGTGCTCGATCATGTCGAACTGTTCCGTGGTCCAGAGTACCAAAAAATGCTGGCCGACAAGAAGATGTTCGAAAATCCCCGCGATCCTGCCGAGGTCGAACGTATCAAGGAATGGACCAAGACGGCTGAATACCGCGAAAAGAATTTTGCGCGGGAGGCGCTCACGGTAAATCCGGCCAAGGCCTGCCAGCCGCTTGGGGCCGTATTCGTCTCGGTTGGTTTTGAGGGTACGCTGCCTTTCGTCCACGGTTCGCAAGGCTGCGTGGCGTACTACCGCAGCCATCTGTCGCGGCACTTCAAGGAGCCGAGCTCCTGCGTGTCTTCATCTATGACGGAAGACGCCGCTGTATTCGGCGGGCTGAATAACATGATCGACGGGCTCGCCAACAGCTACAACATGTACAAGCCCAAGATGATTGCGGTCTCGACGACATGCATGGCGGAGGTGATCGGCGATGACCTCAACGCCTTCATCAAGACATCGAAGGAAAAGGGCTCGGTTCCGGCAGAGTTCGACGTGCCGTTCGCTCACACGCCGGCGTTCGTCGGCAGCCACGTCACTGGCTATGACAATGCGCTCAAGGGCATCCTGGAGCATTTTTGGGACGGAAAGGCAGGAACAGCGCCGAAGCTGGAGCGCGAGCCAAACGAGGCAATCAACATCATCGGCGGTTTCGATGGCAATACCGTTGGAAACCTTCGCGAGATCAAGCGAATCTTGGCATTGATGGACATCAAGCACACGATTCTCGCCGATAACTCTGAAGTTTTCGATACCCCGACCGACGGCGAGTTCCGAATGTATGACGGCGGTACCACGCTGGAAGATGCGGCTAACGCGGTTCACGCCAAGGCGACAATCTCCATGCAGCAATGGTGTACGGAAAAAACGCTGCCGTTCGTATCCCAGCATGGCCAGGACGTTGTGTCTTTCAATTACCCGGTCGGGGTATCTGCAACCGATGATTTTCTCGTGGCGTTATCGCGCATCAGTGGCAAGGAGATCCCGGAGGAACTTGCGCGAGAGCGTGGCCGCCTGGTTGATGCCATCGCGGACTCCAGCGCGCATATCCATGGCAAGAAGTTCGCGATCTACGGCGACCCGGATCTCTGCTATGGGTTGGCTGCCTTTCTGCTCGAACTCGGTGCCGAACCGACTCATGTGCTGTCCACCAACGGCAACAAGGCGTGGCAGGAAAAAATGGAGGTGCTGTTTGCAAGCTCGCCATTTGGACAGGCTTGCCAAGCCTATCCGGGGCGGGACCTCTGGCACATGCGTTCGCTCTTGTTTACCGATCCGGTTGACTTTCTGATTGGCAACACCCACGGCAAGTATCTGGAGCGCGACACAGGAACGCCATTGCTTCGCATCGGATTTCCGATTTTCGATCGACATCACCATCACCGCTCCCCTGTATGGGGCTATCAGGGCGGCTTGAATGTGCTGGTGAAGATCCTCGACAAGATCTTCGACGAAATCGACAAGAAAACAAATGTTCTAGGCAAAACCGACTACAGCTTCGACATCATTCGTTGATGGCAGACAATGCGCTGCGACATCGCCGAGGACTTCGGCGATGTCGCAAGGGGCATGTGGTTGGCCATGATGGCCTTGCATTTGATTTCGATCGAAAGGAAAAACGAATGAGCTCGCTAGCGGCCAGGGTCCAGAGTATTTTCAACGAACCGGGCTGCGCCAAGAATGGTAGTAAGTCGGAGGCTGAGCGCAAAAAGGGCTGCACCAAACAGCTGCAGCCTGGCAGCGCTGCGGGCGGCTGTGCGTTCGACGGCGCAAAAATTGCGCTGCAGCCCTTTACCGACGTCGCTCACCTCGTACATGGTCCGATCGCGTGCGAAGGCAATTCGTGGGACAATCGCGGCGCGGCGTCTTCCGGCTCTAGTCTGTGGCGCACCGCATTCACGACCGATATGAGCGAAACCGATATCGTATTTGGAGGCGAGAAGCGGCTCTGCAAAGCGATCAAGGAGATCATCGACAAGCACGACCCGCCCGCCGTCTTCGTCTATCAGACCTGCATCCCGGCCATGATCGGCGACGATATCGACGCGGTCTGTAAGGCGGCGTCTCAAAGGTTCGGCAAGCCGGTGATCCCGATCAATTCCCCGGGGTTCGTTGGTTCGAAGAACCTCGGTAACAAACTCGCCGGCGAGGCCTTGCTCGACTATGTGATCGGAACGCAAGAGCCGGACTACACCACACCGTACGATGTCAACCTCATCGGAGAATACAATCTCTCCGGAGAGCTCTGGCAAGTGAAGCCTCTGTTGGATGAGCTTGGAGTACGGATACTCTCCTGCATCTCGGGCGATGCCAGATATCGCGAAGTCGCTTCATCCCATCGGGCACGAGCGGCGATGTTGGTGTGCTCGAAAGCCATGATCAACGTCGCACGCAAGATGGAGGAACGCTACGGCATTCCGTTCTTCGAAGGCTCGTTCTACGGTATCCAGGATTCGAGCGAATCGCTGCGCCAGATTGCCCGCTTGTTGGTTGAGCGCGGCGCGCCGATGGATTTGCTTGGACGCACCGAAGCTGTGATCGCCCGCGAGGAAGCGAGAGCATGGGCCGCGATCGGACCGTACAAGCCACGATTCAAAGGCAAGAAGGCTTTGTTGATCACCGGCGGCGTCAAGTCCTGGTCGGTTGTTGCGGCACTCCAGCAGGCCGGTCTCGAACTGGTCGGAACCAGTGTGAAGAAATCGACGAGGGAGGACAAGGAACGCATCAAGCAGCTGATGGGGCAGGATGCCCACATGATCGAGGATATGACGCCGCGCGAAATGTACAAGATGTTGAAGGACGCCAAAGCGGACATCATGCTTTCGGGCGGCAAATCGCAGTTCGTTGCGTTGAAGGCGGCGATGCCTTGGCTGGATATCAACCAGGAGCGGTGCCACGCCTATATGGGCTATGTCGGAATGGTCAAGCTGGTGGAGGAGATCGACAAGTCGCTCTCCAACCCGATGTGGGAGCAGCTACGTCGACCGGCGCCATGGCAGGCCTTGGCCAAGGCGATGGTGCAGATGCAATCGCCGGTGGCCGCGATCGCCTGCGATCCGGCAGTCACGGAGCGGGCGCGGCGCGCGAGGAAGATCTGCTTCTGCAACACAGTCGATCTCGGCACAATTGAGGATGCGATCTACGCTCATGGCTTAAGCAGCGTCGATGCAGTCAGAGACCACACCAATGCAGTCGGTGGTTGCTGCAAGCAACGCATCGAGGACGTTCTGTCGTCTTCGCCGCCTGCCGGGCTGCAAGCCGCCGAATAGGGACGTGTCATGGCCATTGCCACGGTGCCGACAAAAGCATGCGCGGTTAACCCGTTGAAGATGAGTCAGCCGATCGGCGCCGCTTTTGCCTTCATGGGGCTAAGTGGAGCGATGCCGCTTCTGCACGGCTCACAAGGTTGCACCTCCTTCGGGCTCACCCTCTTTGTGCGGCATTTCAAGGAAGCTGTACCACTGCAGACCACCGCGATGAGCGAGGTCGCGACCGTGCTCGGCGGCTACGAGAATCTCGAGCAGGCGATACTCAATATCTATAACCGGACCAAGCCAAAAATCATCGGAATCTGCTCGACGGGCGTCACCGAGACCAACGGCGACGATGTGGATGCCTACCTCAAGCTGATCCGCGACAAGCATCCGCAGCTCGCGAAATTACCGCTGGTCTATGTCTCCACGCCTGATTTCAAAGGTGCGTTCCAGGACGGCTGGGAGAAGGCTGTGACGCGCATTGTGGATTTGCTGGTGGAAAGGCCAAACGTCAGCGGCCTGCGCGATCCATCGAGGGTGAATGTTCTTCCAGGATGTCACCTCACGCCCGGTGACCTTGATGAACTCCGCACGATCCTGGAGGATTTTGGGTTGCGGCCGTCGTTCCTGCCTGATCTGGCGAGGTCGCTCGATGGGCATATTCCCGACGAGTTTACGGCAACGACCATCGGCGGCATAGGCGTCGACGAAATCGCGAGCATGGGGCGTGCCGGATGGACCATCGCGGTCGGCGGGCAAATGCGGCGAGCAGCGGAGGTCATGCAGGCCAAAACGGGCGTGCCCATTCGCTTGTTCGAACGGCTGTGCGGTCTCGATCCGAACGACGACTTGATGACTTTCTTGAGCGAGATCAGCGGTCGCCCGGTCCCGTCGAAGTATCGGCGCCAGCGTGGCCAGCTGGCCGATGCAATGCTGGATACGCACTTCCATATCGGCGGTCGCAAACTTGCGATCGCGGCGGAGCCCGACCTGCTGTTCGACCTGTCCAGTATGCTGCACGACATGGGGGCGGAGGTGGCCGCGGCGGTGACGACTACGCAGTCGGCCGTGATCGAGCGGATCAAGACCGAAGAGGTGCTGATTGGCGATCTCGAGGATCTGGAAGAGCTTGCCAAAACCAGGCGTTGCGACCTGTTGATCACGCATTCGCATGGTAGGCAAGCGGCGGCCCGGCTGAAAATTCCGTTCTATCGAGCCGGCTTTCCGATGTTCGATCGGCTTGGCGCAGGACACCAATTATCCATCGGGTATCGTGGTACGCGCGATCTGATCTTCGACATCGCCAATCTCCTGATCGCGGACCGCGAGGAGAATCATCAGCCCACGCCCGATAGCTGGCGGGGTCGGGCCGCACTGCCCGCGGCGGCCGCCAACCGCAGCTCCAAGGGAGCGACTGAGAGGTCGATTGCATGAAGGTCGCGTTCGCCACACAAGACCTAAGACAGGTCGATGCCCATTTTGGTTGGGCAAAGAATATCGCTATCTACGATGTCGCGCCAAGCGGACACGTGTTTCTCAAGGCGGTTGAGTTTGAGGGAGATCTCAAGGAAGACGGCAACGACGATAAGTTAGCGCCGAAGATCGAAGCGATTAAGGATTGTGCAATCCTGTACGTTGCCGCAATCGGCGGTGCTGGCGCCGCGCGGGTGGTAGCCAACAACATCCATCCCATCAAAGTGAACAAGCCAGAGAACATCCTTGTGCTGCTCGAAAAGCTCGAGCACGTCCTGAAGGGCACGCCGCCGCCTTGGCTCCGCAAGGCCTTGGCGAAGGACCAACGCCGCACATTCGAGTTCGACGAATGAGGTGAGATGACCGAGGCCGTAGAAATGGAGCAGCCGCGTGGCGACCTTGATGCGCCGTTTCTCAAGGAACTCGTCAAGATATGGCGCGCTCAGGATGCCAATGGAGCGTGGGAGGCAAAGAGCGATTTCGACCTGCTCGAACCCTATATCTTGGACAAGGAGAAGCGGCGTGCGCTGCCGATCGTCGGCGATCCTGATCCCGATACGCTGTGGCGGCTGGAGCTGTTCTTCAATGCGGTTGCACTCTCGATTGAGAAGGCCACCGGCGTGATGATCCAGCCGATGCTGAAGATGCATCATGAAGGCTTTGGCCGCATGGTGCTGATCGGAGGTCGGCTGATTGCGGTGAACAAACAGCTGCGCGATGTGCATCGCTTTGGTTTCGACAACCTCGCAATGCTCGCACAGGAGGGAGACAAATATGTCAGGAGCGGGATCGATTTGATTCGTAAATTTCCGGACGTGGCGAACTATTGAGGGCACTCATGAGCGATCGTGAAACACTGAAGGCAGAACTAAAGAAACTGTCGGCTAAAGCGTTACAAGCGAAAATGGATCTGCACGATCTTTCGGAAGAGCTTCCTATCAACTGGGCATCAATCATGGCGGTGGCAGAGAAGGCGCACCGTGCCTACGCCGAACTCGAACGCAAGAGTCTGGATTTGAAGGCGCTGGAAAATATCTAGAGGGTTTCGACTCATGTCGTTTGCAACGCGCGATGGCCGCGACTGGACGCCGGACTACCTGATCTCGATCGATGCCAAGAAGTGCATCGGCTGTGGCCGCTGTTTCAAAGTGTGCGGTCGGGACGTCATGACGTTGAAAGGAATCAACGAGGAGGGCGAACTTGTCGATCTCGACGATGACGAGGACGATGAGATCGAAAAAAAAGTCATGGTTCTGAGTGATCAGGGCGCCTGCATCGGCTGCGGCGCCTGCAGCAGGGTTTGTCCGGCCAACTGCCAAACCCACGTTCCGGCCGAAGCTGAAGCTGTCTGACCCGCCGCCGTATCCCTCCCCCGCAGGGCGTTACGGTCAAAAATACAGCCATCGTTGAACTTCCTGAGCAGTGACCGCAACAAAGATCGGACCGGAACGTGGCTGTAACGCGAACCGTTTTAGGTCGTAACGAATTACGAAATGCTGTTTCCGATGCAGCGGCACGCTTGTTCGGTTGGGGATCAGGAGGAGCGTACGTTTGGTCATGGTATGACCGTGGACAGATCCCCTTCCGTCCCCGACCGACTTGCGCTTCATTTGGTCTCTAGCTTTAGTCTCTAGCTCCGAACCGACGTGATCACGGCCAAAGCCTCGGCCGTTGGTGGCTGACAATAACCCTTGCTAGGAACGGTGCCAGCGGTCGGATCAGACCTGCAGGACGCAGAGAGCCAGCTCAGGCGCGACCAGTCTAGCGCAATAGGAGTGCAGTTCCTCAACAGGAGAAAACATATCGTCGAATCGCAATGCGCTGCTGATGGCTTAGCGTTCGCGTGAAAGTTTCGGACAGGCGCCTTGCCTGTGCGTCAGGTTGTGGTCAGCTGGTCTGGATATCCTCACCCGCAGAGCTTGCGCGGCACGAGCTCAACAACATGCAATTTTGCCGATAGGAGAGCGAAGCTGATGTATGGCAGAATCGTTGGTGCGTCCGATCAGTCGGCAAGCGGTAGCCAGGCCGAATGGGAAGAGGCGGGAGACAGCTCCCGCTTTTCGGAGGCGGTGGCGGGTATGGATCCGGGTGAGTCCTCATCAATGACGCGATACACTCTCACTTCCAGTCCTCCGATCATCGAGATTAACCGATCTTCCTTCATGGATGGAGTAAGAAGATATTTGGGTAGCGACATCATGCAAATCGCAAGTAACCCAGAAGAGTACTCGGATTTCGTATCCGAGAAAGCGGAGCGCGCGGCAACGGTTGCTGGAAGCTATGCCAGCACTTACGATGATCCGAACAAACAGGCAAAATTCTACAGCTATCAACTGGGTGACGAAAGTGTCGGGCTTCTAAGGGCAGGTGGCCCCGCCACGATCAAAGGAGAACGTTTTCTGCGGCAGTTTGGGCGTAGCGACGTCACGTCCGTGGTAGATCTCCGCATTACTCATCCGCTGGTCGAGAATGCTGGGGATATTTTGCTGGAGCATCAGTTGCGAATGGACGGCAAATATCCGCTGGTCTTGTCACGTCCTGCCGTAGAAGGCATGGAACCACGTCTGGCGGAAATGGGTTTTGTCCACTTCGGCCGGAATTACTGGGTGCTTGATCCTCACGAGCATCCCGAGGTGTGGACGAAGAACGAGAACGATCAGTGGCAGCGAACGGACAAGCCTACAAAGTATCTTTCCAATTCTGATGGTAATGATGTCGGCAATTTCGAGACGGTATCCTCCGACGATGATCCTGCGTTCTATTTGGAGCGCGCCATGGAAAGAATGGGTTTGGCGCAAGACGATTCGGAATGACGAGACTGGCTCGAAAATGACTGGTCCTTCCTCATTGCTAGCGCAAAAGTATTAACCTCCAGAAGGGAGCGCATGCTCGCTCGCGCTCCCTCTCGTCTGGATCTCGGGCTTGCGGTCCTTGCCGGAAGTAGCCTAGCGTTGTGCTTCGCCGAATCGGCAGGACCTAGATACCCGGCCGGTGGACCGAAAGGAGCGGGCACCCGCGAGCTGCGATCGTAAGTTGTTGCAACATGCTTGGCGGTCGCAACCGTGAAGTTTGAGCCGGAACAACTCGAATACCACCGGCGACGGCTAAGTGTGGTTTCGCGGTTGCAATCCTGCCCCCAATCGCATCAGCGTGTCTTGGCATAAACACCAAAATCCAGACGCTTCACTCATTCAAAAGTATGCCAAGATCACTTGTCGTGGCATTCACGTGCGCAATCTGGCTTATTCGGTGCTGTCGGAAGGCATTGATGTTCTGCGAGCGACAGTGCGTTTGATGGGCCGGCAAGTAGTTCCAGAACGGTGGCGAAGGCTGTGCCGCGTAGTGATGTCGCAGCGCAAAGCCAAATGTTCGCGTGGATTGGCCTTGACCCGTAGAACCGTGTCAACAAGGATCTTGCACTGTATGGTTGATTGCACAGCGACAGTAAAAGACGTCTAACATTAAGCGAGCAGCGAATGCAGCCAGATGCCGTCTACGCGATTTGCGGCTTTAAAGATATTCCAAGCTGCCGAGCCATGGGATTCCATCTTATGGTCATAGATGACGAGGGTAATCGACGGCCGTGGTCCATCGTTGTGATCCGATGGGGAGGAGCGTGCTTGGCTATGTCAATAAATGCCCGCACAACGGCGTCAATCTGGACTGGGAGCGGAACGAATTCCTCGATCCATACGGCGTTCGACTGATGTGCGGCAAGCACGGATCGACATTCGAGCTCGGCACCGGCCAATGCGTCGAAGGTCCTTGTAAGGGTGGAACGCTCACGCCGATCGCGTTGATAGTCCTGGATGGAGATATCTGCGCCGTCGGCGTGAGTCTTGTCGAAGACGATGCTTCCCGCAGCGAATGAAGCTTGTTCAGACGGGCCGGTTTTCGTTGCGGTTTTTCACGGGGGCCATCCTCTTAAGTCCATCTTCGTACGAGATCTCGTCATCGGACAGATCGAGATCCTTTGCCGCATCGAGCAGGTAATCGAGCTTGCCACCTGAATCGAGTTTCTTGATGTCATCCTTGTTGACCCCGACCAGGTCCATCATCTCCTTCCAAACCGTGGATTCATCGCACGGCAGGACGTGAAAGATAACGTCACCCAGCTTGATTCGGTATTTCGCGAGCAGGTCTATGTTGTTGCAGAACATGAAGTAGCTGCCGTCTGGGCTTAACGCGCCGTCCAGCACGCCTGCAACGTCGGCCAGATACGCGAATGAATGCAGATAGCCGGCCAGCACCGGAATGACCCGTTCTCCGCTCTGCGCAATCGTCAAAACCTGCTCGATCGAATAGTCCGGCGGCCGTTTCTCGTCCGCGACCTGGGTCTGGAATTTCAGTGCGATGTCGCCGCGAAAGCCGAACCGGCCAGGCTTAATGGTCCCGCCTTTGAATACGGCATTGAGCAGGCGGCCCTCCCTCTCAAGTCTGCCGAGCGCGGTGTTCTCGATTGTAGTCATAAAAATCGTCCTCGATCTAAGCGTTTCACCGACGCCTTGGCCGGTGTGAGACGCACTGCAAATTGCTTGCCGTCCACGCACAGCAGTCTTCGACGTAGCTTGGAAGGAAAAGGCGTAAATGGGCTCAGGCCGCCTCAAGCAGTCTTGTCGGAAATTCGACGCGAGTGCCAAAGCCAACAGGCACGATCCGAAAAGGCAAACATCATCAATCCTCTGCACGCTGGCACATGACTTGCCATAAGCAAGTGGTCCGAAGCAGATGAAGGATAAGCCATGATCAACCTGACGGATAGCGCGGTGAATGCGGTCAAGAGCGCGATTTCATCATCGGCCCAGCCAGCAAGCGGGCTGCGCATTATGGTCGAGGCAGGCGGCTGCAACGGGTTCAAATACATGATGGGTCTTGAAGAGCAACCGAAGCCCGACGACAAAGTGATCGAGTGCGGCGGCCTGAGGGTGTTTGTCGACAACAAGAGCCATGAGCATCTGGTCGGCACAACCATCGATTTCGTGATGGCGCTGGAGAGCCCAGGCTTCACCTTTCATAACCCGAACGCCACTTCGAGCTGCTCGTGCGGAAAATCGTTCAGCTAACAAAAAAGAGACGTCAAGCATGCTGACCGAATCAGAGCAAATGAGGCAATTACCGGCCGCCACGACCGACCGGCCGAGAACTATCCATTCGTGTCGTAATCGAAGATGTCCGACCCATTCTGCAACGAGGCAGCGACAGTCGGCTGCACCGGATCGATCGCAGCAGTGTCGTGGTCAGCCTTGGTGCCTGCGCGTTCTGCAAGCTTTCAAGGGGGCGCTTGAAGACATTCAGGGGTGGCTTGTCAATAGGCTCTGCGAATTCGTCCGCTTATTCCCGGTAGCTGCCGCAGCCAAGGCGTGAGATTAAGCGAGGGATCAAGTGCCGATTTATCTCGACAACAACGCGACGACGCGGACCGATCCGTCCGTTGTGCAAGCCATGTTGCCATTCTTCACCGAACAATTCGGCAATGCGTCATCCAGCCATACGTTTGGCGGCGAGGTCGCAGTCGCGCTGAAGCAGGCGCGCCGTAGCTTGCAGGATCTGTTGGGCAATGCCCACGATCATGAGATCGTTTTTACCTCCGGTGGGACCGAGGCGAATAATGCCGCCATCCTCTCGGCGCTTGCGATCCAAGAGGACCGCGACGAGATCGTCACCACATCGGTTGAGCACTCCGCCATCCTTTCCCTGGTTGAGCAGTTGGCGACGCGAGGCGTCAAGGCGCATATCGTACCGGTAGATTCCCGCGGCCGGCTGGACATCGAGGCGTTTCGCTGCGCGCTCGGGCCCCGTACGGCGGTCGCCTCGATCATGTGGGCCAACAACGAGACCGGTACGATTTTTCCGGTGGAATTTCTGGCCGGATTGACCCGTGAGGCAGGCGCCCTGTTCCACACAGATGCGGTCCAAGCCGTTGGAAAGGTACGTGTCGACTTACAGGACAGTGCGATCGACATGTTGTCGCTTTCAGCACATAAACTACATGGCCCAAAAGGGATCGGTGCGCTCTATCTGCGCAAAGGAACAAAATTCCGGCCGCTGATCTGGGGCGGATTACAGGAACGTCGGCGCCGCGGCGGAACTGAGAATATTCCCGGCATCGTCGGTCTTGGAAAAGCGGCAGAGCTGGCGCTGGAGCGGCTCGAGCCGGAACGAGTTCGCATTGGTGCGTTGCGAGACCGCCTGGAGCAGGGGATTTTGCATAATGGCGAGTGCGCGGTGCTCGGCGATGTCAGCAACCGGCTAACGAACACGGCTAATATCGCTTTCGATGATCTCGACGGCGAGGCAATCGTCCATCATCTCAATCGCGCGGGCATTGCCGTGTCGCTGGGATCAGCTTGCAACTCCGGCTCAATGGAGCCATCGCATGTTCTGCGCGCCATGCAGGTACCGGAGCGGAGCATGCGCGGCGCGGTGCGCTTCTCTCTGTCGCGTGAAACCTCCTTCGCCGAGGTCGATGAGGTCGTGTGCGTACTGTCAGAAATCGTGGCTCGATTGCGCGCCAACTTGCGGGAGTCTGCCAGTCTGGCCAACTATGCGCCGCAATCGAGGGAGTTGAACTCTTGAAGATCATGATCCGCCGCTCTCCGGACGCGGGCCTATCGATCTATGTGCCGAAAAAGGATCTCGAAGAACCGATCGTGGAATCCGAGCACGAAACGCTGTGGGGCGGCTGGATCAAAATAGCGAATGGCTGGGTGCTCGACTTGCCGGAGATGGCAAGCGATACACGATTGCCGGTGACAATCAACGCCAAAAAACGGGGCGAGAACGGTGACGATCCGTGAAGGCGACTCCACAGATCGATTTTGTCAATGGGACCGATGCCAAGGCCATTCTCGCGGACGTCGCTGCCGGGCTCAGGGCCGCGCGCGTCGTTCCTTATCTTGGTCCTGGCCTCGTCGAATTGTCCAGACCCGATGTGCCGACGACACCTGAGGCGTTATCTGAGTTCTTCGCCAGCAAGGTTGCGCTGCCGCGGCGGGCAAAGGGCAATGCATGGGCCGCGGCACAGCACATCGAGATCAGCAAACATCGCTCCACCGTGACGGCATTGATGGCGCAGGCCTTCGCTCGGCCGGTCGAGCCGACCAGGTTGCACGATCATCTTGCGTCTCTGTCGCTGCCCATCATAATCGACACATGGTATGATGGGGCGATGCGCGCGGCGCTGGATAAGCGCGATGGATGGGGCGAAGTGCAGGGTATCAGCCGCGTCGGCATTGGTGAGAATCGCTGGTATCGCTTTTATGACTCGGTTGGCCGAGAGGTCCACAGTGTCGTGGCGGACAGCTGGGCGACGGTATTGTACAAGCCGCACGGCGGCGTGCAGCCGGCAAATAACTTCCTGATTGCCGATGCCGACTATGTCGAGGTGCTGACCGAAATCGACATCCAGACACCGATTCCGGACATCATCAAGGAAAGGCGGATCGGACAGAGCTTTCTCTTCATCGGTTGTCGCTTTAACGATCAGCTGTTGCGTAGCTACGCCCGGCAAGTCATCAAGCGATCGGCCAATACCCATTATGCAATCGTCGATCTGGATGCGATCTCGCGCAATGAGCTCCGTTTTCTGCGCGAGCAAGGCCTGATGCCGCTTGCGATTGGTCTGCCTCGCGCGGTCGAGATACTGCTCACCCATTAGCGGCGTTGCGAAGCCGGATTCCCCAGCTCGTATTGCCCGTTGTGAGGTGGCCGCATCGCATTAAGGCCAACAGAGATGGCGCCGGGGAGAGCGCGACCTTGGTGCGTGAATGAACGCAACAGCCGTGGGGCTCTGCGCCAAAAGCACGACGTGCTTGTCGCGCTTCCTACATTCGCGCCATTGCTGGTCCTGCATGCCTGGGCGTTGATGCTCCCCCTAACCCTTTGGCGTATAGCTGCAACGTCATCGTCTCCGCGATGGCATGTGAGTTGCTACTGCTCTTCTTGCGGGTCTCTCGGGGGTAGTCCAGGGAGGCCGATGATTGCCTGCAGGGAGAACTGGAAAATGAACGCGGTCGTCGGACGCGGGAAATATGCCGAAGCTGCGGTAGGTGCCGGAAAGATGGTGCAGACGGCCGCCGAGCATAAGGGCTGCCGCACCTCGTCCAACATTGGCCAAGCGCGTTGCGGCTCGCGGGCGGGACAAGGCGATCTGCCGACCGAGATCTGGGAAAAAGTGAAGAACCATCCCTGCTACAGCGAAGAGGCGCATCATCACTACGCCCGCATGCACGTCGCTGTGGCGCCAGCCTGCAACATCCAGTGCAATTACTGCAACCGCAAATACGACTGCGCCAACGAATCGCGCCCGGGCGTAGCGAGCGAGAAGCTCACGCCTGAGCAGGCGGTCAAGAAAGTGCTTGCGGTTGCGGCCACCATTCCCCAGATGACCGTGCTTGGCATCGCCGGTCCGGGCGACCCGTTGGCCAATCCAGAGAAGACGTTCAAGACGTTCGAACTCGTCGCCAAAGCGGCTCCGGACATTAAGCTGTGTCTTTCAACCAATGGGCTGAGCCTGCCCGATTATGTTGACATCATCGCCAAGTCCAAGATTGACCATGTCACGATCACCATCAACACGATCGATCCCGAAATCGGCGCCAAGATCTATCCATGGATCTTCTTCGACCACAGGCGCCACACCGGCATCGACGCGGCAAGGATACTCACTAATCGTCAGCTGCAAGGCCTGGAGATGCTCAGCGAACGGGGGATCCTGTGCAAGGTCAACTCTGTGATGATCCCGCATATCAACGATCATCACCTGGTCGAAGTCAACAAGGCGGTGAAGTCGCGAGGCGCCTTCCTTCACAATATCATGCCGCTGATCTCCGCACCCGAGTACGGAACAGTATTTGGCTTCAACGGTCAGCGCGGGCCGACAGCGCTGGAATTGAGGGCGCTGCAGGATGCTTGTGAAGGGGAGATAAACATGATGCGCCACTGCCGTCAGTGCCGGGCCGATGCTGTGGGTCTGCTCGGAGAGGATCGCAGCGCGGAGTTTACCACTGACAAAGTCATGAAGATGGACGCCGAATATGACCTCGACGTGCGCCAGGCTTATCGCGACCAGGTAGAGGATGAGCGTGCCGCCAAAGGCAAGGCCAACAACGAGGAACTCGCGAAATTGGCTGGGGAGACGAGTGAGATCTCGCTTCTGGTGGCAGTCGCAACCAAAGGCTCGGGGATAATCAACGAGCACTTTGGACATGCAAAGGAATTCCAAATCTACGAACTTTCCACTTCCGGCACAAAATTCGTCGGCCACCGCCGTGTGGACGTCTACTGCCAGGGCGGTTATGGGGAGCAGGATAGGCTGTCCACCATCATCCAGGGCATCAATGACTGCCACGCGGTGTTCGTGGCCAAGATCGGCGGCGGCCCGAAAGGCAATCTGATCAAGGCTGGAATCGAGCCGGTCGATCAATACGCGCATGAGTTCATCGAGAAGTCGGCAATTGCCTGGTTCCGGTCCTATCTCGACCAGGTGAAGAGCGGTGAGATCCAGCACGTGACGCGCGGCGATGCTTCGATTCGACAGGGAGCCCTGAACTCTGCGGCGTGAGGAGGTTGTGTGCCATTCAAGATCATCGCCTCGCAGTGCACGAGCTGCTCAGCCTGCGAGCCATTGTGCCCGAACGTTGCAATCTCGGAGAAGGCTGGGATCTTCGTCATTGAGCCGGCAAAATGCACCGAATGCGTTGGCCATTTCGACGAGCCGCAATGTGTTGCTGCCTGTCCGGTCGACAATACCTGCGTCATTGACACGTCCTGGCCGCGCTACCACGCGCCAGCCTGAAGGGTGAGCTCCATGAACGGATTCCCGCCGCCGCTTGATGATGTGGACCAAACTGTACCCGGGAACGCGGCGCAAGGCCATGCCCTGTTTCTGCGGCGGCGGAACGAGGGCCATCGCAGCCTTGCCAGCCGAGCTGGAACTCCATTTGATGCAACCGAGTGACGCTGATGCTGGCTGACCATACCTATGAGCTTAGTCGCGCCGTGGCGCACCGCATCGCGCCGCAGCAGCTCGGCCAATTGATGAGCGACGAGGAGCTCGAGTTCCGCCACATCGTGGCACGCGGTGTCTCCAATGAGCGGCCGCTAGCCACAGCGAACGACCTAGACGCCCCTGTGCGGGTCGAGAACATACAGCGCCCGTTGCCGGGGCCGCTAACTGCTCCACAGCGTGCCCCTGGCCCACACGTCTACCATGCAGTGGCGCGCTGCATTGCCGCGGGTGAACCGGCAGATGGAGATAAGGACGAATTGATGCGGGACCTCGCATGCGCCGGTATGGCGGCGTCCCTGCGTGTCCACGAGGGAGTGGTGCATGAATAAAATCGTTCGCGATAGCGACGTCGTCGAGCTCAGTGGGCCGCCGGTCTTCAGTTTTAGCGAAAAGGTCCGCGCCAATCGCACTATCCGCAACGATGGCACATATCGCGGCAAGGAGATCGGCGAGATTTTGGTCAAGAAGGGAGATGTCGGTTACGTCGTTTCGATCGGCACGTTCTTGCAGCAATTCTACATCTACGGCGTCGAGTTCCTCGAAAGCGGCTGCCGCGTTGGCATGAAGCGCAAGGAGCTTGAGTCGGTGGACGCATGCGAGGAGATCGATGATCTGCCATTGCCGGAAGAGACTGTGTATGACTGAGGTTCGCTTTCCGAAGTATCGGCGGGGCCAGCGCGTCAAAGCTGCAGTTGACCTCATCAACGACGGCTCTTTTCCCGATACCGAGCCCGAGGGTCTCGTGCTCGGCGCCGGAGCAACCGGCGAGATCGTAAGGGTCGCTATCCATACGGAGGCGGACGTACCGATCTATACTGTCGATTTTGGCGAGCGGCGGCTCATTGGCTGTCTTGAAGAGGAAATCACCGCGCTTTGAGGGGGCTTTCGCGATGAATGCCGGGCTGATGAGGAAGGTAAAGACCGGGCTGGTCCCTCACCCGAACGAGCTGGATCGCAAGCGGATCGAGCGCGGCTTGAGCTCGCGCAATCGCTATCTCTATGTCTCGCCGAACGTGACGCCGGTGAAGGGCGGCTATCTGGTCGAAAGTCCATGCTGCTCGCGCAATATCGACACGGATGGCGGCCTCATTGATGTCGCGCTGATTCTTTATGATGCCGTGAGCGGGATCTGGAAAGTGTTTCGCAAGAACCACGCGCAAGGTATCTGGGAGTTTTACAGCCTTTACCACCGCCTGAGTTCAGCAATCGACGAATTGAACGCGGATCCCGAGCGCTTGTTCTGGCAGTGACGAATTGCCGTTGACGAATCATGGAGAAGTCACGATGGCGCTCACTGCGGAGGAACTGATCGAAATCGAGCGACTGCTTGCGGTCGATGACGCCGACACCGGTCCCTTCGTCGAGCTGCGGCGCCGCTTTCCGCGGCTTGCATGCGTTCGCTGCGATGCGTCGGATGTGACGGATCCGCCGTTTCGGCAATTTCCTAGTTTCGATCTGCATTTGCTCGATGGGTCGGATCACTGCGTGCAGATTACAGCCGATCCGAAGCGGGCGACCGCTATCGTGTTAGCGAAGAGGAATACTGTAGGGTGAACGGAATTGAACTGGCAGAGCATCGGCTTGATGGCCCGGACGGGAAGGAGGCAAATACATCCTTCATTCCACTGTCCGATCCCGATATCAGCTTCGCCGAGCTCTCCGCCGTGGAAGCGCTTCTGTGCTCGCCGCAGATCTCCAATGGGCGGATCACCGAGGCGTTCGAGCAGGCGTTTGCTGTCTATCTTGGCCGCAAATATGCGGTAGCAGTATCGAGCGGCACCATCGGGCTGCTGCTGGCGCTCAAGGCACTCGGCGTCGGGCCAGGACAGGAGGTCATTGCCTCGCCGTATTCCTTTCGCGAGACGGTCCATGCGATCGGTCTCGCAGGCGCGCGGGCGGTATTTGCCGACATCGACTATTGGTCGGGAACATTGCTCCCAGAGAAAGCCGAAGAGCGCATCACGGCCAACACGCGGGCGATTGTCGCCGGTAATCCCAACGGCCATCCCGCGCCGTGGTCAGAACTGCGTGTGATCGCGCAGCGCCATCATCTGGCACTTTTGGAGGATTCCACCGAAGCAATCGGATCGCGGTACAAGGGCGAACTCGTCGGCCGGTTTGGCGATCTGGCGGTTTTCGACTTTGCCCAACCCCTGGCCCTAAGCTGCGGCGAAGGCGCAATGGTGGTAACGGACGATATCGACCTTGCGGTTGGCGTGCGCCGCTATCGCGCCCACCGCCTGGACGAGCGCTCTTCCGTGATCGTCGGCGCCACAGCACCGTACCAGGCCGGCATGAGCGATCTCACGGCAGCCTTGGGGCTGGCGCAGCTCCAGCGTCTCGATGAAATCCTGGAGCGTCGTCGCCTGGTGGAGCAGCTCTACAGCGCGCATATGCAATCATTTGAAGGTATTAAGCCGCCTTACGTAGGCCCTCATGTGACCGAGGTTAACTGGTTGCTCTATCTCGTCCATCTGGGAACGCGCTTCACGCGATCCGGCCGCGACGCTATCGTCGAGGATCTGCGCGCCGCCCAAATTGAATCCGTCGCCTATAGCCATCCTCTGCACTTGCAACGCCATTATTTCGACCTCGGCTATCGCCGTGGCGATTTGCTGGTTACGGAAAAGATCGCCGATCGCGCCCTGGCACTGCCGTTTCACACTCATCTTTCGAACGACAAGATCGAGTTTATTGTCGAGACCATGAAAGATGCGTCGATCAACGTGGGCGCGGGTGCAGCGATCTACTGAGATGCGAATCATCCACCACACGGAAGGACGAGCATTTGAATAGCGATGATCGTAGTTGTGCTTCATCGCGCCGGATGAGCAAGGTCGAACGACCAAGGGCGGGCCCGTGAGCACGACCTGCTCGAAGGTAGCGAGGCGCGGTCTGAAATCCACGGCTCGAGGCCACGCGCGAGGCTGCTGGAAACCGAGCTATTTGAGATCCTCAGTCTCGGCTCGGGTCTTTAAAGTCGGCTAAATAGGGAATTGCAATGGACCCGCAACAAGTCATCATTCACGTCCGCTTCGGTCCGAACGGGAGGGTGATCCAAATCAGCGAGCGCCCGGCGAAGCTCACGCCGGACCAGTGGTTTGATGTGCTCAACACCCGTGTCGGTTCGAATTATCGACCGCTCGCTCGTGGCCGCGGCGCTTTCCGGCTGGCCCGGACTACGGTCGAAGCCTTCAAGCAGGAAACTGCGAGGCCCGGATGAGCAAAGGGATGATTGGCAACCCGATGAGTGACCAGATCGCGGTTTTCGCCGTCTGTCCCGCCGATGCCATCGAGCGAAGTGGCGCCAGGGGCTTCAACTTGTCGCGAGTCGACGACCGCGGCGAAAGCCGCCCGTTTCCAATTATTGTGGTTCGCACGTTCGGCGACGACTATTTAGGGTACGTCAATCGCTGTCCGCATGATAGCTTATGGCTCAACATCGGCTCCGGCGAGTTTTTCTCCTCTGACCGCTCCTTTCTCAGATGCGGCAGGCACGGTGCCAGATTTGAGATCGACACTGGGCTATGCATCGATGGTCCCTGCAATGGACAAGCGCTTGAACCGGTCGCGCTCGCCATCATCGACGGTGACGTCTGCCTGTGCGGCGTCAGGTTACTGGAGGACGATCGGTTGTGCGACTCGTTTGAGGACAGCGACGAAACCATGGATATTACGATTCATCCTGATTAACAGGCGTATCACTTGGCCGCTAATCAAGTCGCTTTAGCGCGCATCGCCGAATAGAGCCATCGGACTCACGAGTACTGTCCCGGACCCGCGTCAATACGTGTGAACTGAGAGTGAAAGCTGGCGGGTCTTGCCGGAGTCCGAACAGCAACCGCGATCTTGGCGGCACCAACGAGGTTTCTGGCGCTAGCTCACCGAACGGAGCGAGCAAGGCCATTAGTTGCCGGTGGATAGAATTTTCGAGAAGGAAATGCCCTCGGCGGCTACAAGCTCGCCGAGGGCACCGTCTGGGCTGTATGAAATGGGGAGGCCCAGACTGACAGGACCGTTTGGTCTGGAGGAATGACGATCCTGTGTCCCGATTTTCCTATGTTCCGATTTTTTGGCCGACCGCTGAAGCGGGCGTAGCAATTGCAATGCCAAGCCTCCGTTCATGCGATGGCCTAGCGGTCGCCGCCATCTCGTCAGCCGACGGCGTCGGCCAAGGTCGATGCATTAACGGGGACATGGGCGCGCTACGTACGAACTGCGAATGGCTGAGGCGGAAGAGTGTCGAACGCGATGCAACATTTGTCATGCACGAAACAGAGGCGGGCGACATTGTCGCGAGCTCGGCATAATTGTCGGTCGTCTCGGAGCGAAGAATGAGATTGTTGGAGAAACAAGCGCTGCGCAATCTGGTGCGGAACTTGCTTTGGGGAGTTGGATGGTCGCGTAAGTGATGAGGGAAAAGAAGATCACGACGCTGAAATTGATCATGGCGGGTTGTTTCATATGGCAAGCATCTGTGGCTGATCGGTCAGCGATGATCATCAATATGTCGCCCGCTCATTTCGCCTGCCTTCGCAAGCACGAGTGTAAATTGGTTATGGCCGATACGGCGTTCGAATGAAGAGAAGACGTTTTGGGCGGATGCGCCCGGATCTTGTCTCTTCTCAGATGAAGCCGTTGATTGCAGGATAGACGCATGAACGCAGAAACCGAATTCGAGCTTCCTCAACTTTATCGGCATCACGTCTTTGCCTGCCACACGCAGCGTCCGCCCGATCATCCGCACGGCAGCTGCGGCGCTTCTGGGGCGCAGGCCCTCTGGGATCGGATGGGTAAGGCAGTCGAAGCCCAAGGCCTCACCGATGTCGGTTTCACCGTGGCGGGCTGCCTTGGCTTTTGTAACTCCGGTCCTTTGATGGTCGTCTATCCAGACGGGATCTGGTATCGCGCCACCACGCCCGAAGACGTTGATGAAATCGTAGACTCCCATCTCAAGCAGGGCAAACGTGTCGACCGCCTCGTGATGGTGCTGAGGCGAAGCTAAAGGCTCCGTTTTAGCGCCGCTTGCCCGGGCGTCGTCTATATGGGCAGCTTATACGCCCAGCCAGCTGGCATCTCGGCATGTTTCCGATGATCGGGGCGCCCTAACGCTTCCAGTACGTGCGCAGCGGCGGACTACTGAACCGTCGTTATGGCCCTGGATCCGGATCATCTGGTGAGAGGGAAGCCTCGACCGGAGTCCTGCTCATGATCGGGGCCGATGAGCCCTGAACTCAAGTCTGTTGCAGGCGCGATCGTTCTCACACGGTGGCGTTCGGGCTTGAATTCTCGGCTCCGATAAGCAGGGTGACCGCTTCTGCTTCCGCCGAGAAGGAAACACGATTAGGATTTTATTGACCGCTATTGGCTCGATCTGTTTGTGCTCCGTCATTTACCGCCACGTCCAAAGCTCGCAGCGAGAGTAAGCTGCGAATGGCTCCCGGCCTTCGGCGAGACGACGTGTCGTTTTACACATCATCCCGCTCGCCTTTGTACTGCACTACAGCGGGAAGACGCGCCAGACGAGGCGGCGCGTCCGAGAGCTCACTGAAGCGAGTTCTTAGCGTCAGAACTTGTAAGTGATGCCGCCGCTGACGAGCCATGGGTCGATATTCGCGCGGCCGGTGACAGCAATTGCATTGTTTACGGTCGCCGAATAATTCGGTCGCAACCACAACTTCTTCACGTCGAAGTTGAGACCCCAATGACGGTCAAGCATATAGTCGAAGCCGAATTGGACCGCGGCACCAAACTGGTTGCTGATGTGCAAATCCGTCACTGCAGGGCCAGTGAGTGACGTATTGGCTGCGGATTGGTTGAAGAATACGGTGTAGTTGATGCCCGCGCCGATGTAGGGCTTGAACGGGCCGAAATCGGTGAAGTGATATTGCAGAGTCAGGGTTGGCGGCAACAGCCAAGCTTTGCCGACATCTAGACCAGTTAGCGTGCCCGTGCCGCTGATGTGATGACGGGTCACGCCGAGAATGAGTTCGGCGGCAACATTGTTTGTGAAGAAATAGGTGATGTCGAGCTCCGGTACCACTTGGTCGCTGATCGATAGTCCGGAAGCGGGCGAGGACAGCGCCGGCGCCCCTGCAACATTGACTGAGCTTCCGGCGGTATCCGGCAAAACGCCAAGCACGCGCAAGCGGATCATCCACGGATTGAAGGGCTCAATCTGAGGCGCTTTGTAGTAGATCGGGGCCCGCGCCAGGTCCGCGGCCTTTACCGGGATGCTGGCCAGCGGGGTGGCGAGCGCAAGCAGCGATGCCGTTGTCAGAATTGTCGTTGTCCTCATCGAATTCTCCATTCCAAAGTTCGCGCGAAGAGTCGCGCGAGACTTCTGTCACACATGGCAGACGGCGAAGGATTTGATGCTGATCAAATGGCGGCGGACGTAGCGCAATTCTGCAGCCACGTTGCATAAGGATCACGGCCGCGAGCTTCGCGTTCTCTGTCTAGATCGTTATTCAGTTCAATGTTCTGTCTGAGCCGAATCTATTCAATAAGCCGCGTCTCGGCGTAAAGCGCCGGCAAATTCAGACTGAAGACATCATGTGCGATAAGCGCGATCGAGCTGCGGCGGTTTCACGCAAGCGGGCGATGGAAAGGTCGTATTCAAGCCGAGCAGCCTGGGCGCTGCTGGTTACGAAGAGCCACGCACGCCGGCATTCTCAGCGAAGTACCGTCAGCCATTCTAAAAATGGACGGGAGTGGGAGGATCGTTGTTCGGATTGGTTGGCGGCAATAGTAGTATGATCGATCGTTTCCTCACAACGATGGACAGTGCGTGTCCTGTCGTTCCTGGGAGCGCCCCTCAAGATCATCTTGCGTATCCCGACCAAGAAGCGACAGCACGAGTTCATGATCGAAACCGGCGCATCTTGCACCGTCGGCGTTGATCAGCGGTCGTCTGATCAGAAGCGGATCTGCCAGCATCGCCGCGAGCGCACTCGCGGCGTCGATTGTGTCAGGATCGATGTGCCCCGACTTGATACGAGGGGCGGCTCGGTTGAACCAGGATGCGATCGGCATACTGCCGAAGAAGCGTCGCAAGTCCTCCGCAGCCCATGGCTCCTTCAATATATCCTTGGCTATCAGGTCGTGGCCAGCGGCCTTCAGCGCCAGCATCTGACGCGCATTGGCGACGCAGCCGGGCTTCCGATAAAAAAGGATTGTCGCCATGGTGTACCTCATGTGGCTGCGCCGAGCTGAACGGTCGGCGGCAGTTCCGCTACGTCCGAAAGCGCATTTTGACACCGTTGCGCACCATCGCCCGTCAGTGGCGTAAGCACCGTACCGTGCGTGCGCTGGCGTTAGTGCGATCGACGGCCGTGATCTCCCGGGGTGGCTCGCAAACGAGCAAGATCCGAGCCAGCTAGAAATTGAGCCGCCAACTTATCAACGAGCATCGGCCTTTTATGTCTCATAGCGAATCTCGAAACAGGACCCAGTTAGCTTCGATCCGTAGGCGGCCGCGTGCTTCTTGCTGCCGTAAGGTCATGCGTCGATCTGATCAGCTGGATCGCGAGTTATGCCGCACAATTGATTTCGTCATCCGCGATCCACGAACACCCTCGCCAGGCCACTTAGAGGTTCCGACTTCGACCTGCATTTCACTCTTCGCAAATTGCCGACCACCGGCTTGCAAGAAAGGGAGCAAGTCCCGTTCCATTTAAGGGCATTGGATCAGGTCATGCCAAGCTGCGGCTTTTCGGTTGATGGGTATTGCCGTTGTTCGTTTTCTGACAGGGGCGAAGATCCTGTCCGTCCAAAACGTCTTGGGGCTACTCAACGGACAGTTGGTTTTTTAGAACCTAATCAGAAGCTTAATGAGCCTGGATAGCGTTGGCACGGCAGTTGCTATTCACCGGCAGCAACACTGAGTGAGGGGCTGGGTGCACGCCGACGCGTAAGACGAGCGATGCGCTCCTTCCCTTGAACCCGTGTGCCCCGTTTCTGAAAGAGAAACAAGCTCGCGTGTAGGAAGCACGCAACTTTTGGCAAATCGGTTGATGGAGAACTAAATGTCTTCACTGAGACAAATCGCGTTCTACGGAAAGGGCGGCATCGGCAAGTCGACCACTTCCCAGAACACGTTGGCGGCACTGGCCGAAATGGGCCAGAAAATCCTGATTGTGGGATGCGATCCTAAGGCGGATTCGACCCGCCTGATCCTGCATGCCAAGGCGCAGGACACGATCTTGAGTCTTGCAGCGAGCGCCGGCAGCGTGGAGGATCTCGAACTCGAGGATGTGATGAAGGTCGGCTACAAGGACATCCGCTGCGTGGAGTCCGGTGGCCCTGAGCCGGGTGTCGGCTGCGCCGGCCGCGGTGTCATCACCTCGATCAATTTCCTGGAGGAGAACGGCGCCTACGAGAACATTGACTATGTCTCCTACGATGTGCTCGGCGACGTCGTTTGCGGGGGCTTCGCGATGCCAATCCGCGAGAACAAGGCGCAGGAAATCTATATCGTCATGTCGGGTGAAATGATGGCGATGTATGCCGCAAACAACATCTCCAAGGGCATCCTGAAATACGCCAACTCGGGTGGCGTGCGGCTGGGTGGCCTGGTCTGTAATGAGCGGCAGACCGATAAGGAGCTGGAGCTGGCGGAGGCGCTGGCGAAGAAGTTAGGCACTCAGCTGATCTACTTCGTGCCGCGCGACAATGTGGTGCAGCATGCCGAGCTGCGGCGCATGACGGTGCTCGAGTATGCGCCCGAGTCGCAGCAGGCCGATCACTATCGCAATCTTGCAACCAAAATCCACAACAATGGCGGCAAGGGCATCATTCCCACCCCGATCTCTATGGACGAGCTCGAGGACATGCTGATGGAGCATGGCATAATGAAGGCCGTCGACGAATCCATCATCGGCAAGACCGCCGCCGAACTCGCGGCCTCATAAGGGTCGCGGGTCGCGGCCTGTTGAAGGCGCGCGACGGATGCCGGTCTCCCTCACCCCCCATCCGGGGAGACCGGCACTCTAACAGCACTCGACCAGCCAGAACGGGGCGGGGCAAACGTGACTGCTTAGCCCAAAAACATCATGCCCGAAACGCACCTCCTTACGTTTATGGCTGCTTGCGCCGTCGATGCGAGCAGCGATGTGCAGCGAGGAATTGAAACCTACCGAGCGCTTATTGGCGTGCCTCCTGAAGATGCCGACATTGTCACCGACAGCAATTTCGATTGCCATGTCCTGGCGTCGATCCTGGCGGCCGCCTCGATGGATGGTGGTGCGCTTCCCGAGAAGGCCGGCCTGTCGGGCCACGAGCTGGCGGCCCTGCTGGGGCTCTATTTTCCGTCGGTTGAGGTCAAGATCTCGGGGCAGCTCCTGGCGTCTAAGTGCGATGAAAATGACGAAATCTCGATGGTGCGCGATCTCTTACTCAAGCAACGCTCGACGGAAGGGCATATCGGCGCCTGGCTGGCCGCCATGATCGCCCGCCGCTCCATAGAGCCAGATCACCTGTGGGAAGATCTCGGGTTGCGCAATCGTGGCGAACTCTCGCGGCTACTAAGCCGCCACTTCGCGCCCCTCGCCGCGCGCAATATCAACAATATGCGCTGGAAGCGCTTCTTCTACCGCTCGCTATGCGAGGACGAAGGCCTCGTCATGTGCACAACGCCCGTGTGCACACAATGTAACGACTTCAATCTCTGCTTCGGCGAAGAAAGCGGCGAGAGTCGGATGGCCGAGCGCCGGCGCGACCTTCTGTTGCAGGCAGCTCGCCCGGAAGTCAGTGGCGACTGGCCTATTTGAGTTGCCACAAGGTTCCTCGATCTCCCGGTCATCTGATAACGCATCGCGGGCTTTGGCGAACTTCGCAGGAGCTGAAGGGCGAGGCTAACGCCATTCGATGCGGACGCGACTATGAGGTCCAAGGCAATGCCGAGCCACAGGGGCTTCGCAACGTTTTCCGCATCCCATAGTGCAATCGCGTCAACATTCGAGTTCAGCGAGGCAAGAGGCAAGGTGAGGCGTCCGCTTCGTGCACCTGTCGCGTTTGCGACAATCCAATTGCGAAGGTCAGCCGAGGAGAAGAGCGTATCATTTTCAACGGGTTGTCAACGATGGCGGGCTGGCATGCGGGTTGCTGAAGCGCTCTAGGTCGAAAACAATGAGGAGCCCTTTCGTGATGGCCGCCACCACCACAGCCAAACCGCCTTGGTCCGAGCAGGCGCACGTCAGGCCGACCGTGCTCAACGACACGACATTACGCGACGGCGAGCAGGCGCCTGGTGTTGCGTTCACCACAGAGGAAAAGCTGGCGATCGCGCAGGCTTTGGCGCGGGCCGGCGTGACGGAGATCGAGGCGGGAACGCCCGCGATGGGCAACGAGGAGATCGCCGCCATCCGCGCAATCGTCGAAGCGGAGCTTCCGCTGACCACCATAGGCTGGTGCCGGATGCGGCAAGCGGACATCGATGCCGCGATCGAAGCGAAGGTGTCCATGGTCAATATGTCGATCCCAAGTTCCGATGTGCAGATCGCGGCCAAACTTGGCGGTTGTCGCGACCTGGCGCTGGAGCAAGTGAAGCGAGTAGTAGGTTACGCCCGCGAGCAGGGACTTGAGGTCGCCGTCGGCGGCGAGGACTCCTCCCGCGCCGACATCGATTTTCTCATCAGACTGGTAGCAGCCGCAAAAGAGGCGGGAGCGCGGAGATTTCGTATTGCCGATACGCTCAGTGTGCTCGACCCGGATACAACCTTCGCGCTGGTTGGAAATTTGCGTGCGACCACGGATCTCGAACTCGAGTTTCATGGTCACGATGATCTTGGTCTCGCAACCGCCAATACGCTCTCCGCCATCAAGGCCGGCGCGAGCCACGCCTCGGTAACCGTTATCGGCCTCGGCGAGCGGGCCGGAAATGCACCGCTCGAGGAGGTCGCGGTCGCACTCAAGCAGCTCTATAGCCGCGAGACTGGCATCATACTGTCGGAGCTCGAGAACGTCGCTGCGGTGGTTGCAGCCGCAGCCGCACGTGCGATTCCTCTGAACAAGGCCATCGTCGGAGAGCATGTGTTTACGCATGAATCGGGCATTCATGTGGATGGCCTTTTGAAGGATCAACGCACCTACCAGTCGCTTGACCCGGTTCTGCTTGGGCGCCGCAACCGTTTTGTGATCGGCAAGCATTCCGGGCTGTCGGCGATCACCGCGTTGCTCAAAGAATTACAGCTCGTCGCCAGCACCGATCAGGCCAGACAGATCCTGTCGCAAGCACGCAAACATGCCGTCGAGCACAAGCTGCCGGTCGAGCGCGAAACCTTGGTGGCGATCTGGCGTGATGTGTGCGGATGCTTGGCGACCCACCCGGCGTGACCAGCCCCGCCCAGCAACGTCTGGGATACACTCAAGACGAGGAACACTGGCCTGCCTCCGCATGGTTGCACGAGGGGGCACGCACTACGATGACCCAGCCTCTGCCGCCTTTTGGCCGACCGTCCACCCGCTGATTCAAAGGGGATTTTTCGATGAGTAACTCGCACCCAACAGCCGGTATCCTGGATCGGCTCAGCAAGGCTTCGTCGGCGGAAGAGTTTTTTTCAGTGCTGGGCGTCGATTACGACCCTATGATCGTCGATGTCGCGCGCCTTCACATCCTAAAGCGCATGGGACAATATTTTGCCAATGAGCAATTCGCAGGTGTCGCAGAGCCGGACATCAGAGCTCGTTGCAAAGCGATGCTGGAGCAGGCCTATGCCGACTTCGTGGCATCGTCGCCAATCGAGCAGCGGGTGTTCAAGGTTTTGAAGGATGCCGTCGCAGACCGTGGCAAGCCGACGGCCTTTGTCCCATTGAGCGAGCTGAAATGATCTTACGCTGACGGCTCCTCGTGCAGGCTTCGTCTCCTTCCATCAACTCTCTCCGCCAGGACTCGCGCGACGCTGTCGTATTCCCGACCCTTGTCCGAACGGATCGTCTCCTGGGGATTAGCAGCCGTTCCAAGTGCCTCATAAGCCATTGAGTTCGCCCGATTTACTTGGTTCTTGCAACTGGTACGACACTTGCTGTTGTCGTGTCGATCCAGTCATCGATGCAATAAATGGTAGCCGTCCGAAATGAGATCTGAAGGAAAACCTTTCACGTTGCGCCTACTGCCTACCGAGTTGTACGGCAACATTTCGTGGCTCACGCTCGCGCAGTGCCAAGCGAGCTGGCTTTTGATGGGATTAAAGCCACTATCGAGCCCGCGAGGGCGGCCAACGGGTAAGCCGCCCGTCCACGCTTCAATTGGGAAGCGTATGCACATCTTCGTCAGCATCAGGCGGGTGCCCGCTTGTGCGCAGATCTACATCTACCCCAGGGCCGATAGCAACATGCGCCAGAAAGAGGGGACAACGGTGGCCCACGCGAGTCACCAGCGCTGGCGGCCGAGCACTCATCGCATGATAGCGCGGGGGCAAGATCACCCGGGTCGTTACTGCCGATGTGGAGCGCTAGACCGAAAGCGAGGTGCAGCTCTTGCGAAGCAAGCGGACCCGCGTACTCAAGCATGGACAGGGTCAACCAGGGTGATCGCAGCGGCCTGGCCGCCTCGCTGGCGCTTGTCGAACGGGGCCCACAGGAAGCCTGTCTCCAGGCCCTCTCGGAATCTGGCCCGCTCCGTGCGTTCGCCCCGAGCGACGCCTCTCGTTGCGCGGTCGGGCCGCACCGAGCAGGCGGAACCACCGTGCAGCCGGCCATCTGCTGAGCAAAACTGATCTTCAGCCAACCGAACTGGAAACCAATCCTGTGGCGCGGGCGCGCGCACTATTGAGGGGAATTTAAAACATGAGCAATGTCAGCAAAACGGCTGCGCCGGCGGCGGCCGGCCGCGCGGCGGCCAAAAAGGAACTGCCGGAGCACTTTAAGGCCTACAAGCATGTCTGGGTTTTCGTCGAGCAGGAGCGTGGCCAGGTGCATCCGGTCTCCTGGGAACTCATGGGGGCGGGGCGCAGACTTGCCGACAGGCTGAAGGTGAACCTCGCCGCGGTCGTTATTGGTCCGGAGGGGCAGCCGACGCGTAACGCCGCACTTGAATCCTTTTGCTATGGCGCCGATCTGGCCTATCTCGTGAGCGATAATGTTTTGTCGGATTACCGAAATGAATCCTATACCAAAGCGCTAACTGAACTCGTCAACACCTACAAGCCTGAAATCCTGCTGTTGGGCGCAACGACACTCGGTCGCGATCTTGCAGGTTCGGTGGCGACCACCTTGTCGACGGGGCTCACCGCCGACTGCACCGCGCTCGATGTCGACGCAGATGGGTCCCTTGCAGCGACGCGTCCGACCTTTGGCGGCTCGTTGCTGTGCACGATTTATACCTTGAACTACCGTCCGCAGATGGCAACCGTCCGGCCGCGCGTCATGCCGATGCCGGAGCGTGTCGTCCGCGACGCCGCTCGTATCATCATCCATCCGCTCGGTCTTGTCGAAGACGATATTGTCACGAAAGTGCTGACGTTCATTCCCGATCGCGATTCCGAAACATCAAATCTGGCTTATGCCGATGTCGTCGTCGCCGGCGGCTTGGGACTGGGATCGCCCGAGAACTTTCGGTTGGTGCGAGAGCTAGCAACTCTTCTTGGCGCCGAGTACGGTTGCTCGCGTCCTCTGGTGCAAAAAGGATGGGTGACGTCTGACCGGCAGATCGGCCAGACCGGCAAGACCATCCGGCCAAAGCTCTACATTGCCGCCGGCATTTCCGGCGCAATTCAGCACAGGGTCGGCGTGGAGGGGGCGGACCTGATCGTCGCGATCAATACCGACAAGGACGCACCGATCTTCGATTTCGCTCATGTCGCGATCGTCAGTGATGCCATGCAGTTGCTCCCGTCGCTGACGGCCGCATTTCGCGCCAGGCTCTTGCCGAATTCGCGCGCCCGGCTCGCGGTCTAGAGGAGATGATGTGATGATTGAAGAGAAGTTCGATGCGATCGTAGTCGGAGCCGGTATGGCCGGCAACGCAGCGGCGTTGACCATGGCCAAGCGCGGCATGAAGGTGCTGCAGCTCGAGCGCGGCGAATATTCCGGATCGAAGAATGTGCAGGGCGCAATCCTCTATGCCAACATGATGGAAAAGCTGATACCCGAGTTTCGCGAGGAGGCGCCGCTCGAACGCCATCTGGTCGAACAGCGGTTCTGGATGATGGACGATCGCTCCCATGTCGGCGTGCACTACCGCTCGGATGACTTCAACGAGGAGCGGCCGAACCGATACACGATCATACGCGCGCAGTTTGACAAATGGTTCTCCTCGAAGGTGCGGGAGGCCGGCGCGACCGTGCTGTGCGAGACGACAGTCACGGAGCTCGTACGGGACGACCATGAGAGGATCGTCGGAGTTCGTACGGATCGCCGCGACGGCGAAATACACGCCGACGTCGTCGTGCTGGCCGAGGGGGTCAATGGTCTCCTCGGCACGCGGGCGGGCCTGCGCCCGCGGCCGACACCCGATAATGTCGCGCTCGCTGTGAAGGAAATGCACTTTTTGCCTCGCGAGACGATCGAGGCGCGTTTCAATCTTAAGGGCGACGAAGGCGTCGTGATCGAGGCTGCCGGTACCATTTCCCGCGGCATGACCGGAATGGGTTTCATCTATGCCAACAAGGAGTGCATCTCGCTCGGCATCGGCTGCCTCGTCGCCGATTTCCAGCGCACCGGCCAGACACCCTACGGCATGCTCGATCATTTCAAGCAGCATCCCTCCGTGGCGCCGCTGATCGCAGGTTCCGAAGTCAAGGAATATGCGGCACATCTCATTCCTGAAGGCGGGTACAAAGCAATCCCGCAGCTCTACGGTGAGGGTTGGGTGGTGGTGGGGGATGCGGCACAGCTCAACAATGCCATTCATCGCGAAGGCTCCAATCTTGCGATGACCTCAGGCCGCATTGCGGCCGAAGCGATCGCCCAGGTCAAATCGCGCCGCGAGCCGATGACCGCAAAAAATCTGTTGCTCTACAAGAAGAT
This sequence comes from Bradyrhizobium sp. 33ap4, assembly GCF_032654765.1. NCBI lineage: Bacteria > Pseudomonadati > Pseudomonadota > Alphaproteobacteria > Hyphomicrobiales > Nitrobacteraceae > Bradyrhizobium > Bradyrhizobium sp. 33ap4. The sequence goes on from NZ_JAUMTJ010000025.1 coordinate 95,131, forward strand.
GCTGGACGAGTCCTTCGTCATCAAAGACCTCAAGAAGTACAAAGACATGCCGACGCTGATGCACACCCATTCGCAAAACTTCTTTCTTACCTATCCGCAGCTTATCTCCAAGGCGCTTCAGAACTTTGTACGCGTCGACGGTACGCCGAAGGTTGAGAAAGAGAAGGTGACCCTGAAATCCTTCGTCAAGGCGCGGTCATGGACAGGTCTGTTCGGGGATGCGTGCCGTTTTGCCAGGGCCTGGCGCTGACCGGCAACAGTGTGAAATCGAACAATGGAAGGCCAAAGAATGAATGTTGAGCCCTCAGTGCGCGTCGAAGACAAGCTGTACTACAACCGCTATCTTGTCGATGTCGGTCGCCCTCACGTCACCGTGCGCCCGCACACCACGCCGTCGCCGCAGCTACTTGCGCTTTTGAAAGCCTGCCCTGCGCGATGCTACGAACTTAACGACAACCGCCAAGTCGAGATAACCGTCGACGGCTGCATCGAGTGCGGCACCTGCCGCGTCATCGCTGAACCCACCGGCGACATCAAATGGAGCCATCCGCGCGGCGGGTACGGCGTGCTGTTCAAGTTTGGCTGAGAGTGCAGCGAAAGGCGGCGGTGAGATCGCCATCACAAGGAGGATCTCGCCGCCTTTGTGGCGTATTCTGGCTCGTCTGCACTCAAGATGAAATTCAAACGAGGCAACCGAGGAGATGCCCGCAAGACTCAGATTGAGAATATCATGCTCGCTTGAATGCCGAGGATTGGTCGTGCCGCAATGGAGTGGCGCCGTAAGCGGTGTCGATCCGACCGCGCAAAGGAATCAGCCCGTCGGCTTGGACGGGGCGCGCCCGGCGGCCTCGATCGCAACCGCCACTGATTGCACAATCGCAGCAAAGCGCACGGCAGCCTGGATCACTCCGGAACTGACGCCCTCAGTCCGCAGCGTCTTCTCATGAGCGTCGATGCAGGCACCGCAGCCATTTATAGCCGAGACCGCCAGCGACCACAGCTCGAAATCGGATTTATCCACGCCAGGATTGCCGATCACGTTCATGCGCAATCGTGGCTGCATGGTCTTGTATTCCGGGTTGGACGCGAGGTGAACGAATCGGTAGTAGACGTTGTTCATCGCCATCACAGAGGCTGCGGATTTCGCTGCGGCGATCGCCGCGGGCGTCATCACGGCAGCTGCTGCCGCTTCGATCGCGGCGATCAAGGCTGCATTGCGAGTGGCAATCGCGCTCGCCAGCAGCAGGCCGTATTGTCGCTGCGGCGACAGCGTATCATCGGCCAGCAAGGACGCCAAATTAAGCCTGACGTCCTTGGCGAAATCGGGAATCGTCTCATTCAACTGCTCAATCGACGACATGCTGCCTCACGCAACCTTCAGCGTTTCGCCGCCGACTTCGCGGTTGCAGGGACAGAGTTCGTCGGTCTGCAGCGCGTCCAGAACGCGGAGCGTGTCCTTGGGGCTACGCCCGACGTTGAGATTTGTCGCATAGACGTGTTGGATTATGTTGCCGGGGTCGACGATAAAGGTGTAGCGATAGGCAACGCCCTCAGGTGAACGTACGCCGAGGCCGTCGACTAAGGTTCCTTTTGTGTCGGCAAACTGCCAAATCGGCAAGTTGTGCAGGTCTGCATGCGAGCGCCGCCAGGCGAGCTTGCAGAACTCATTGTCAGTCGAGCCGCCCAGTACCACAGCATCGCGATCGGCGAATTCCTTGGATAGCCGGCCGAACTCAGCAATCTCGGTCGGACAGACGAACGTAAAATCTTTGGGGTAGAAAAAGATGATCTTCCATTTTTCTGGGAAGCTCGTTTCGGTCAGCGTCTCAAACGCGCTGTGTCCTTCTTCTTCCTGCGCCTGAAAGCCGGGCTTCACGCCTGTGATTTCGAACGGCGGCAACTGACTTCCAATTCCGAGCATGCTGACCTCACAAGTGTGCTTTGCGTAAATTGTGTCGTCATCGGTGAAGCAAGCTATATGCCATCCGTTCTCGAGATCGGATTGTCGCGACTAAGATCACCAGCGGCTTGGCTGCAAGCATTTGGTCTTGAGGTCTGACGGCCCTAACATCCACCTCTAATCATGCTGTCTGGATGCGATGCTCGATTGGTTGAAACGTCGTGAACGGGTGCGTACCTGACGATTGGGCTGCCGTAGTCCAAGTTAGCAACCGAATTTCTCGACCAGCGATTGAACCGCTGGTTGAAAACGGTTACTGCCGACCGAAAATGGATTCACGGCGCCCTCGCAGAGCAGCTTACGTGTGAAACGGCTGCTGATGCTAAGGCTTTTTTTGTGGGCGGCGAAGGAGCCCCAGGGGCGATTCCGGAATCGACGCCGGCGATATTCTCGCAGCCGTCATCAGGCTGTCCGGTATCATCGTCCCCAAATAGCTCCAGCTAGGGCTGAAGGCGCGGCGTCGCCCCGGGCGCGTGGAGACAACGCGCCACCATTCTTCTACAGCTTGACGATCGCAAAGTAGCAGCGTGCCAACATCACCGGTAAAAGCTCTCCAGTCGGCAAGACATTTTCTTGGAACAGCTGTCAGGAGCGGCGTACCCCGAGTGATCGCATCAACAAATTCAGCGCGCAGGCCGCGGCCAACCGCTTCCTGTTTGGCGAATTTGCTGATCACGAGGAGATCGACTTTGTCGCGAAGCGCCTGTGAAACGACAACTGCGGCCTCGGCCAATCCGTTTGTATCGAGTTTACAGGACGCCGCCCCGCTGCCGAGTAGCTGGGAAATCGAGATCTCTCGCCCTGTGGCAACATCGATTGCGAGCATAACGTCCGTGCCGTTTGCATTCCTGAAGTGTCGCTGGACGATGCCGCCGACGCGTACGTCATGCCGCGCGAGATCCTGGACGAAATCGGCAAGGAGCTCGTCGGCGTCATCGTCTGGCTGGTAGAGAACCGCCGCCACATCTGTCGGATCGATATCATCAAGGTTGTCGATCATGGCCATGATCCTAGTTCGGTTCGTTTCGCATGTTAGCTCTTTTCTGTGGAATATCTCCTACTGGTGTCGCAGGCGTTATGAGCAGCCGCTCGGGGGGGTGAGACCGGCAAGGCGCGCGCGACCTCGGCGAATACGTCCATTCCGTTACTGAGCCCCAGCTCATCAAACGAGCGGCGAGTGATGCGCGCCAAAAGGGGAACGCCGGCACGGCCGGTTTCGAGCGCCAGAACCAACGTGATCTCAGCTTCATCAAGCGGTACGAAGGCTTTGATGCGTGCCGGAAAGACATTCAGGAAGGAGCTTGCGCGCGGAGCGTCGCGCGCGATGCTGACATCGGTGGCCGCAACGCGTAGCCGTAGCCGGGCGCCGGGTCGGAGCGGCGGCCCAGGTATCAGCAGACGCGCTCCTCTGAGGCGGACGATGATCAGGCCATAGCGCCCGTCATAGCCGCCGACTACGGTATCAACGCAAACCGCCGCTTCGTCGCGCGCGGCAAGTGCTCGGTCACTCTGAACGACATGCAGCGGCCCCGCCGCAGTCACATTGCCATGCTTCATTATGACTAGATAATCGGCAAAGCGCTCGATGTCCGCCATGTCATGGCAAATATAGATCATCGGCAACGTCAGTTCCTCACGCATACGCTCGAGAAATGGCAGAATAGCGCACTTGGCGGCACGGTCGAGCACAATGAGTGGGTCGTCCAGCAATAGTAGCCGCGGTTGGGCTAGTAGCGCGCTGCCTAGGGCAAGTCGCTGTCGCTCGGCGCCAGAAAGATGTGACGGGGATCGATCAAGCAGTGGCGCCAAGTCGAGCAATTTAACTACACCGTCAAAGTCGATCAGTGTCGCTCTCGATTTCGATGCGTTGTATAGAAGGGTGCGCTTGACAGACAAATGGGAAAAAAGAATCGGTCGCTGAAATACATATGCGACGGGACGAAGATGAGGCGGCCGAAACGTCGTCTCGTCCTGCCAAATTTCACCATCGACGCCGCAGAATCCACTCGGCAGACGCTGGATGCCGGCAATGCAGCGCGCGACTGTGGTCTTGCCGCACCCTGGAGGACCGAAGACGGCCGTGACACCTTTGGCCGGGGCGCTGAATTGCGCATCCAGCGGGATCCCTGCGATAGCGCCGTTGAAGGCGACTTCAATATAGCCCGGTTTTGCTTCTCTCACGTGCCCGCGCCTATGCTGCATCTTTCCATCAAATCACGACGAGAATGATCGCAAAGGCGATGATCACCATGCCGCCGACAATCCAGTCTGTTTCGCTCCAGCGCGGCGTGTCCGCCCCGAGGAGGCCAAAAGCTGCCGCGGCAGCATTGCAGATCGACGGTGTTACGCCGGCCGGCATCTTGAGCATCTCCCTCTCATCGAGGATCGTGGCAATCGAACGCTGCCGGAAGCGCTTACCGATCACACATGCAAGGCGGGCGTCCAGTATCGCGGCATCCTCGGCCAGCTTGGTCCGACTCAGTTTGTCCGCCGGCTGGACGGGCGCGGCTTGCGTCGTTTGGCTGTAGACACGTCGACTATCCCCAGAGCTTGATACCGCCTCATGGCCGGCGATCCGCCCGAACGGCGCCGCAGCGCTGGTGGCCGATGTGAAGTGTGCACCGACGCCCGCATTCATGGCTTCTGCGACTTCAGGAGCAAGCAGCATCAAGGCCAGGTCGAATAGAATCAATCGGAAAAGCCTCATTGGGACTCCGAAGATGGTCCGCCGCGGCCGCTTTTTCTCGCGGCTGTTCCTTGCTCCTCGCCCAGCAATCTGCGTGCCGGTTAATAGCATGGTGCGCGGGGAGACCTCGTGCATGGTGAAGCTCGCATTCGCCCCGACCCCGCGTATGAATCGCCCCATGGTGTCGTCGAGTTGCAGACATCCGCGTCGCGAACCGGCCGTCCAGGTGGGACGGGATAAAGCTGAAGATGATACTGTCGGCTCTTGCTGCGATGGGTTGGAGAGGCTGCGACCGTGACATTCACCGCTCATGCGGAGGTCGGCATTACGATTTATCGTCCGGCTGTTTTGCGCCGACGAAGGGAGGGGCGTTCATTGGCTTCATTTGGCCACTTAGCCAGAAGTTTAGTGACCTCTTGGACGGTCATTTCAAGGATGCGCCCCTATCGTGAACTCATGAGCATCACGATCTAGCCCTCGTCCACAGCCTTTGCGATCGTCCTTGCAGTTCTGAGGGCGATATCTCAATGCGAATTCACAATTGATCCCTGATCTCATCACCAGCACGTAGGGCAGTTTCATCTGCAATCAATCGCTTGCGCCAACTGCCTGGACCGCTCTACGCCGGCGTTTGTGGCGAAGGAAGAGGCGGGCGTCGCGTTGTTAGCTTCTCACGGCGCATTCATCTTGAACACGCGGTGCTAGCTCGCGGACTGGCCCGCCAGCAGTGCGGCGCCGCCCTTAGAGGTTATCAGGAAGATTCTCACGGCTGACCCAGCCAGGCGCCATTTGTGCTTCGGGCTGTTCCAACGGCGAGTCAAGCTTGTCGGGACCGGGAGCGATGGCCGACCATCTAGTCTACGATCTCGCCACATGCCGGAAAAGCTCTCAGCGCATTCATTTCGTCGGCGGACTGCGGCCAGCGTGTCGAGAGAAATCTAAGAGTAGCGTTTTACGGTTTGTATCCACCGCGCATCAGGTAGTTATCGTCGGCGGATTCACCTAAGTATCGACCGATAGATCGACTCAGTCCCGCGCTACCCGGAGTTCCAGAGTTACTTGTTGGAGTGGTTCGTCAAGGGGCGCGACAAATAGTTACCTTTGCAATGACATTCCCCGGCGTCGTCGGCCGCAGATGATCACGCGCAGCGTGCGGGTTGTGCTCGGCCTCAGATGCATGCCTTGTTTCAACACCACCGATCTCGTTGCGCTGACGGCATCGTGGTCAAGAAAGCCGCAGGGCCTGCGAGTTAGTTTGTTGGCATGGTTCCTGCTCACCACAAGCGGCGTGGAAGTGAGGCATGTCGACGAATTGTTCGTCAGAGTACCATACGGCTCTGCCCCGAGGCGGAGTGCAAAGTTTCGTGTCGCTTAACGTGCAAGAAGGTCAGCCACGTGGAGTATTGCATACCGCGAAGAAATCTCAGATCGGTGTCGGCATGCAAGACAGGAGTGTTGATCATCATGTGCAAAGTTGGTGCCCTAATCCTTGCACTGTTGGCCCAGCAGGAATGCAAAGCCGCGCACGGCCTGGTAGACGAAGTCGTGAATGCGTCGGTTGGGCGGTCCGATTACGAGCGGGCGCTCACGATCGAGAACCGATATGGCCGGCTTACCGTCAATGTCCCCGACGTGCCGTTCTGGCTCGGGGAGGGCGAGGCGTTCGTCTATCGGCGGACGACCCAAGGCAAGCACCAGTTCATGCTGGTTGATGCGGACAGAGGCTCAAAGCAGCCGGCTTTTGATCAAGCCGGTCTCGCGGCGGCGCTGAACAGGGCGAGCCACAAGAACTATAAGCCCGAGGATCTTCCGTTCGACCATTTCAAGCTGACCGATAAGGGCGGCAAGATTACCTTCAACATCGAGCATACGCATTGGAGCTGCGATCTTGTAAGTTATGCCTGTACAGGCAATGCCATGCATCCGGGCACCTATCAGCAGAGCCCCTACGACGACACGCCGCCGGCAGAGAACGATCCGGACAAGACAAGCGCATCACCTGACGGAAAATGGCTAGCCTACATTAGAAACTACAATATCTTCCTGCGCAGCCAGGACGGCTTGCAGGACATCCCGTTGACCTGGGACGGGGCTGAGAGTGACTATTATGCTCTCTCGACGCTAAGATGGTCTCCAGCTTCAACTCACCTAGCCGTCTACCGAGTCCGTCCAGGCCACCAACGGGAGGTCCATTACCTCGAATCATCGCCGGCGGACCAGCGTCAGCCCAGACATTTGACCATGGTGTATCCAAAACCGGGTGATACCCTAGCGCTGCTCCAGCCTGTGCTGTTTGAAGTCAGCAGCCGACGCGCGATCGCAATCGATAATGCCGCGTTCCAAAATCCTTACGGTCTTTCGGCGATCCAGTGGTGGGAGGATGGGCGGGGATTCACCTTCGAATACAATCAGCGTGGGCATCAGCTCTATCGTCTGGTGGAGGTCGATGCCGCCACGGGCCAAGCGCGATCGCTGATTGATGAGGCCAGCAAGACCTTTGTCGACTACCAGCCATTGGTGATGAACCGGGTGAACACTGGAAAAACGTTCCGCTACGACGTCGATGATGGGAACGAGATCATCTGGGCCTCGGAGCGCGACGGTTACGAGCACCTCTATTTGTTCAACGGCCGGACAGGCGAACTCAAGAACCAGATCACTAAAGGAGAATGGGTGGTCCGTGCGGTGTATTGTGTCGATCCGATAAAGCGTCAGATCTGGTTTGGCGCCAGCGGAATGAATCCTGGGGAGGATCCCTATTTCGTCCATGCTTATCGCATTGACTTTGATGGGAAAGGACTCACGACGCTGACGCCTGAGCCAGCTAATCACCACATCGAGTTCTCACCTAGCGGTCGCTACTATGTCGACCTGTGGTCACGCATCGGCGTTGCGCCCCGTATGGTGCTGTACCGCGCCAGTGATAATACCGAACTGATGCAGGTTGAGAGCGCCGATATTTCCGAGCTCATTGCCGCTGGCTGGCAGCCACCGCTCAGCTTCCACGCCAAAGGGCGCGACGGCGAGACGGACATCTGGGGCGTCATTCACTTGCCGATCAATTTCGATCAGCGCAAGCGATATCCCGTGGTGGAGCACATCTACGCGGGCCCCACCGGTTCCTTCGTTCCAAAGTCCTTCTCAGCTTCAATCGAGCCGCTCACACAACTCGGATTTATCGTTGTTCAGATCGACGGAATGGGTACCAACCACCGCTCGCGTGCGTTCCACGACATTGCATGGAAAAATCTGAAGGACGCTGGCCTTCCCGACCGGGTCCTATGGCACAAGGCGGCGAGCGCGAAGTATTCCTGGTATGATATATCCAACGTCGGTATTTTTGGCGCGTCCGCCGGTGGGCAGAACGCGGTGAGCGCGTTACTTTTCCATCCTGATTTCTATAAGGTCGCGGTCGCGAACAGTGGCTGCTACGACAATCGGCTAGACAAGATCTGGTGGAACGAACAGTGGATGGGGTGGCCGGTCGGCATGGAATATTCGCAATCCTCCGCCGTCGACAATGCCGACAAACTACAAGGTAAGCTGCTGCTCATAGTCGGCGAAATGGACCGCAACGTGGATCCGTCCGCCACGTTCCAGCTTGCCGATCGGCTCATCAAAGCGGGAAAATACTTCGATATGCTTTATGTGCCAGGCGCAGACCACGGAGCACCGGGCAGTTATACACAGCTCAAGCTCCTGGAGTTCTTCGTCCGTAACATTCTCGAGCAAATAACGCCAGACTGGAACGCGGAACCAATTGAGCTACCGAAGAGCAAATCAGGCCATGATGGCTGACTTCCCATCGACATCGACGCCCCGGGCCGTGGTGCTCCACGAGTGCGTTCTCGAAACTGTGGTATGCCGTTGCCATTTCCCACGAGGTGTCCCGAATTCGCCAAATGCCGGCGTGCGTAATCCATCCTGATCGGCGCACGCACCTGCCGACGCTACGATCAAGGGTGGGTTTCCGGCGGCCTCATCAATTTTACCCCTGATCAGAACGCGAACGCCGCGCGAGCCGCGATCGGCATTGCGGAAGCCTTGCGACGTCGCGCCTGGTGCTTTTGCTCCAAATGACAGGCGGAGGCGCTCAGGCAAGCGTGTGCTAAAAACCGAGAGAGTATCCGCAAAAAAGCAGAGCCGGATCCTTGATTGTGAGTTCCAGATTGAGATGATGTATCTTGACTTCGCTGCGGGAAGCACGAGTGCCCGCGCCATTCTCTTTTGGCAGTTGACGAACGCCTGGCTCAGGTAGGTGACAACCCTATTTGTCGATTGACGGCTTTGGCGTTGTATCGGTACGCGTGGGCAATATCGGATAATCGATCTTAGGCAGCTGCCCGGTGAGTGAATTTAGAAACGAGACGATGTCGTCTTGTTCTGTATCGTCGAGCTTCGCGCCGAGCTGTATCTCACTCATCACGCCAACAGCTTGCTTGAGGCTCCAAACTTGGCCTGAATGGAAGTAGGGGGGACGCAATGCAACATTGCGCAACGGCGCGGAACGGAAGACATACTCGTCGCTGGGCACCTTGGTGACGGCGAAACGACCCTTGTCGTCCCTCGGCAGCAGGTTTGCGGTTGGCCGTTCCATCACACCGAACGGGAAGTAATTCTGGCCGCCTATGTTGATACCATTGTGGCAGGATGAGCATCCTTTTTCCATGAATAGCTTTAGTCCTGCTTTCTGCTGATCACTGAGAGCATACGCATCGCCCTCGAGGTATTGATCGAACGGGGAGGCGGGTGTGATCAAGGTTGCCTCGAAAGCCTCGATAGCCTTGGCAAAATTATCGAAGGTGATGGGCGTCGCATCGGTCGGGAACGCCTTGCTGAACATGACGATATAGTCAGTCATCGAATTCAATGTGTTGAGAGCGCGAGTGGGCGTCGCATTCATTTCAGCACTGGCCTGGACGGGACCTGCGGCCTGCGCCTTGAGGTCAGCCGCGCGCCCGTCCCAGAACTGCGCCACATTGAAGACTGCGTTATACACCGTTGGCGCGCGACGTGAACCTAGCTGCCAGTGATGACCAATCGACCGCGGGCCGGCATCTGCTCCACCGGTTCCAAGGTTGTGACATGTATTGCAGCTAATGACCCCGCTCGCCGATAGCCTCGGATCGAAGAACAGGCTTTTGCCAAGTGTGACTTTTTCGTGGGTGATAGGGTTGTCCTTGACCGCAGGAATGATTGATGGAATCGGCTTGAAAATCTGTCTCGCCGCACTCATCAAATCATCATCGGCTCCTGCCCTTGACGACGTCAGAATCCCAGCCGCTAGAACGCATAACCTCCCGACGATACAAAGCTCTCGTGCGGCTGATTTCCTCATCTAAGCCTCGCTGCGTCATTTGTGAAAGTCGCGAACAGAGTACGGCGTCCCGGTTGCCAGTTGTCATGGAATGAGTCTCAGCAGCCAAAGACGAATGGCATCTTTTCGGGATGCTCACCCAGGTCTCATCAGCTGTCGCTGTTCGTAGCAACCGTCGTGCCAGTGGAGTTAATGGTGTGGGTCGTTGATTTGTCTTGAACGATTACGGAAATAGCATCTGTCGGCTCGGACGTTTTGGAATCGGCCGATCGTCCATAGTCACCACGCTCAGTCCTGCGATCCAAACCTTTGGGCCAAGTCGTATACTGTCGATCCCGCGCCTTTGAGCGGCAGGCTTGCGACCTAGGTCGGACACCGAACAAAGCGAGCTGCCTCGACGCAACCCGTTGCGCGATCGACGCGACTAAATCATGCGCCCCTGCGAAATTCTTCAACAATGCGTGCTGTCCCAGCTTAGCCGTTATGGACCAGCGTGCGATGACGTTGCTTATGCGCGACAGGCGCTAAGCATGTAATTGTCGGCAGGCTCGCCTTAGCGTCTTCCATCAGAATATGGATATGCTCATCCTGAAACGTGTTGGAACGTGCCCGGCGATTAAAATGCTTGAATCGACCGTAGCGTCAGGTTGTAGGCAGCACAAAGCAGGATCGGGCGCCTTTGCAGAAATGTCATGTTGGGAACTAACGTCGCGAATGTCACAAGAACTAACGCATTACCTAAAGTGAGCTGCGTACGCTGCAAATGCTGCCAGCCGTGTTGGCCTGGCGAGAGGGCCTGGTGCGCGCGATGCACCGACGATTCGTTAGTACCGAAACAATGATGCCGAGTGCGCAGTGGAAGACTGCTCCCGGTGATGCGGCGACTTGCTTTTCCCAGACAGATGATACTCGCGGGGAGGAACAGTGAAGGGTATGCAGCTCAAGAGAGGTTTGTTGAAACAGAAACAACGAGGGGATTGGACTTGCCGTGTGCCTCGCCATGTAATCGCCTTTGTTTCGATTGCGATCGCAGCTACGTGGTGCGCGGGATACGCTCGCGCCCGCGAACTAAGATCAGAAGAGATCTTGACGTCTTGCAGACCAGACGTGATGCGCTTCTGTGACCGCTTTACAGGACGTGGCGATGTGGACGCGGCCATGTTTTGCCTGAGGGATAATTTCAAGCTCCTACGTGTCGAATGTCGCCGGGTGATGCCAATCGCGGCGCAGAGAAAGGGCGGATCGAAAAAACGAGGGGTCAACAACGTCCCAATCGTCCTGCATCGGGAGTGAAAACGGAGGGCTTCTTGAGCACGGGAAGCCGCTTGCATTAGGCGCCGATCGTGCTTCCGAAGGAACCGGTTGGTGCCGTTGCGGGCTCCTCAACGAGCGGTTCAATGGATTCGCTAGAGCTGACGGGACTGCTTCTCGTTGAGTGCACCCCAGAACTCAAGACCAGAGGAAATGCGGTCGTCAGGAGCCTTTCGAAGGCGGAAAGCTGTTCGAGCAGACGCTTCTCAACGGCCTCACTCTCCTCGAGAGGCAGCTCCGTTTTAAGCAGCCTACGACAGCGCCAGATCTCGTTTCGCACCCATCTGATTTCACTTAATCTATCATCGATCGAAGTCATCACAAATGCAGGTTCGGTTGGCATTGGAATTACAACGCGTACGCCTCAGCACTGCGCAGTCGCTGCATCCGCGTTTATGCGATGGACTGCGTCTGAACGTGCGACTTGTCGTCATTGCCCGGCGCATGTGGCGAGCGATTCGATGTATTCAAGGCTCCTATCAAGCGATATCACTTTGCGCTAAGTGCGCGACCGGAATTTGCCGCGGATCGTTGCGGTTTTTCTGCGTTACAATCGTGCGAGTTGCGGAATTCCTGCGCTCCACAGGGGATCAGAGCGGGAGCTCGCGACTGCAAGCATAGCGATGTTGACCTCGAGCGGCGTACGCTATCTCGCAGCTTCATTGCGCTTGCCGTTCCCGCGCTTATCGGCGGACGATCGCGATCGTCTTCTCGATGGGAGGGGACGCGCGCTCACCGACATCATGGAAATGGCGTGGCGGAAGTATTGTCCCCTATAGATAAGAGGAGTTCAACCGCGATATCCTGCGCGCGAATCGATCGACGAATGCAGGAGCGAGCTTGGGATCTCAGATGGAGAATGGCAGTTTAAGTCGTTTGAGCTGAATAAGGCTTGCACTGATAGTCATTGCGATCGTCGGTCGTGCAAAGTGCAAGCCAACATTTAATGGCTTGAACCTCACGCTGCGTCAGGTTGTAGGATGTAAAGCCGTAAAGACAAAGGCAGGCTGGCGTGACCATCGAGTGAGTCAATATGATCCGGCAAGCGAGCTTCCTGTTGCCGATTGTCTCACTCGCGGGCCAGGGGCGAGTAGGTGCATCGATCGGCTGGGACGATGCCGTGTTGGCTGTTATCAGCTGCGCTGCAACACCGGAGTCGCGATATGCCACGAGGTAATGGAATGATGCGCGTAGAATTGCTGACAGCGGCTGCAATCGCATTTCTCGTCGCGCAGTGAGAGCGCCTTCGGTGAACAGCCCGGCTCTCGCAAGCAGATGCCTAAACTGCATAGGCGGTTACTATCAGCCAGAAGCGAAAACCGGCCGCATTGAGCTCGTGGCCGCACAAGGCGCTGCGGCGAAAGCTCGGAAGATCCCATGTCTGCTCAAGCCAATCTGACCGCGGCGCTAACCGAAATCGATCGTGCTCGCGACATCGTTGAATTCTCAACTGTGGTGGTTGCGCGCGATAAGCAGCTGCGCAAGACGGACCATCCGGTCTTTTTGCAAAAGGCAGCCCTTGAGTTTCAATCTAGGTTCCTGCCAAATTTCGAGGAAAGCATCCGTGCCGGGAAGTCGTGGGGCTATGCCACGACGTGCAATGCAGTTAGCCGAAAGGCCGGAGGTCAGGCCGGCCGGGACGCATGCGAGAGAATAGCTTGTCATCTGTCGCTGTTTGACCATGCGCTGATTGGGAAAATCGGAATAAGGGCGCTTTCCATATTTGCAGCATCATTCGGTCGGCACTCCAACAGAGCGGAATGTCGCAAAGGGGCAATCAGAATAGCTAAGTTTTGTCGCGACGAAAGCAGGCCGCTTCAAGAGTTGAACAACCTGAGCCTGGCGGCGCTGATAAACGGCTTCAGTAAATGGCCGGAAGAAGCAGAGTTTCGCCAGGCAGCGGTTGCAATCGCGGGCGATGTCATTCGGCGCGCAGGCCGTCATCACCAGCTCTCTGACTTTACACAGCAAGGATTGGTGAGCCTGGTCAACGGATTCAGCAAATGGCCGGATGAGGCGGCCTCATGCAAGGCGGCAGCCGTGCTTGCACGCGAAATTCTGCGTCGTTCCGGCAGGCTCTGCGAATTTCCTCAGCAGGGATTAGCCATCCTGGTGAACGGCTTCAGCAAGTGGCCGGAAGAGCTGGCCTGTGGTCAAGTCACGATTGCGATCGCGGGCGAAGTTCTTGGACGGGTCACCCGATTTCCTGAGCTTAGCGAGCAAGATCTAGCAAATTTCGTGAATGGCTTCAGTAAATGGCCGGATGAGGCAGTCTCTCGTCAGGCCACAGTCGCGATTGCAAGTGAGCTGCTGCGCCGTGCTGACCAGCTTCCTCATTATAGTCAACAGGGACTGGCGAACCTGGTGAACGGGTTTTGCAAGTGGCCTGACGATGCGACATGTCGTAAGGCGGCAGTCGCGATCGCTGGCGAGGTACTTTGGCGTGCTGCCCAACTCCCCGATCTTACTCAGCAGGGGCTGGCGAACCTGGTGAACGGTTTTAGCAAGTGGCCGGAAGAGCCGGCGTTTTGCCGCGCAGTAGTCGCACTCGCTCGTGAGGTTCTGCGCCGTGCCACTCAGCTCTGCGAGTTTTCACAACAGGGACTAGCGAACTTAGTGAACGGCTTCAGCAATTGGCCGGAGGAGCTGCCCTGTGGTCAAGTGACCGTTGTGCTCGCTGGCGAAGTCCTTCGCCGCGCCGGGCGGAGGACGGGGCTCTCAGACTTTACCGGCCAGGACCTCAGGGGCCTGGTGATCGGTTTCAACAGATGGCCGCAGGAGAGCGCGGCTCGGCAAGCCACGATCGCGATCGTTAATGAGGTCCTTGGCCGCGGTGTCCGGTTTTTTGACTTTACCAAGCCGGAATCGGAGAGTCTGTTGGATGACTTCAGCAGATGGCCGCAAGGCGCTACGGGCAATGAGGCGATAGCGAAGATCATCGGGGAGCTGCAACTCATACAAAGTGAAGCTACCCAGCCTCGTACGGGGGAGAAGTGGTCCAACCAAACGAGGCAATCGACCAAAGAAATCTCTTCCTAGCCGTGTTCAACGCGCATGATGCGGCGACGTCGCAATACGACAATCCCACGCAGCGATGCTCTCGTGATGCGTCGGCGGCGTCTACAGTTCACAGAATCGAAAGAAAATCAGGAGGATGTAGTTCTTGGTCCAGGCTGAGAAGGATGTCGTCGAGCAGATGCTCTCATCATTGACGATCAGCTTGTTGCAGAATCGTGTCGCGCCTTCCTATGAACAGGTGATGCATCATTTCGGCTTGGCCTGCGAGAGAGCGGGGCTGGTCGCGACGGAAGAGGTGGCAATCCGGATATTGAAGCGCGTCTCACGTGAGATCAACGAGGCGCATTCGGTGCTCGAGTTTGTCGGTCGCGGCGCGGATCTACTACATTGAGGTCGAGGTTAAGGACTTCCATCGCATCTGCAGATGCAGCTGTTCAATTGTTCAACCGAAAAGGCCTTCCGGCAAGTGCCAGGTCGTCAGCTTTCGTTGGCCGAAGCCTGCGGCAACGTGAGTCGATCTGGCGAGGATCGGTCCTCGCCGCCAGATGTCGGAATAGGTTGGAGTTCGTCATCCAGGAAGACATAAGCCAGCCCTTGCCGATTGCGTCGGAGCGCCCCGTCTCGCAGTGAAGCGCGAGCGATCTTACATGGGTTGCGCGCTTTCAACCTAGGGCACCGATGTGGCTGTCTGAACGAGCAGGCAGGAATTGTGGCCTCGCGCGCAACGGGGGCTGCAACTGGCCGTCTCAGCGCCGCCGTCGAGGCGCCATGAACAGCGAGCAATTTGCCAAGCTACAAACTCCGTTGATCCTCGTCCGCGTTTCGTCAGTACACCGTTGACATCTAAGCGTCGAGAGAGGCCGATGGCTAGACCTCCGCCCCTTGTTGCTCGCTCCGAAGCCCGTCAGCTTATCGACAGCTACGTCTCGTAGCAGAAGATCTTTGCTGGTTGGCGGACAGGTCCGGCTTCAGATCTGGCGGAAGAGAACTGGATCATCATCAAGCGATACCACCAAGCCTTGGTGGGGGCGTTCTGCGTCCGCTGCAGTCGCCCGGCCGAAAAGACCGGCTGGGCGTTTTTGCCGATCGCGGGTCGTGACCGCGCTTTGATCGCCGGCTTTGTCATCAGCCGGTGAGCACGCCAACCATAGTAAGGCCTGACGGCTTAAAGGTGCGGCTCCGCACGCATTCGCTTCATTTGGACAGGAAGAAACGGCGTCGATGAATACAGAACAACTTGGCTCAGGCTCTCCTTCCGAAACTTCCGATTCGGAAACGTCCGAGCCGGGGGCTCCGGCCACGACGCTGTGGCGCGAAGCGCTGACGGATGCGCTGGCATTCGCCGGTGAGGCATCCAGCCGGCAGCATGAGACCTTGGCGGACTGGGCTGCCGAAGACGGGCAGGGGCAACATGAGAATCGTCAACAGGCGGTAAGTCGAACGATGGATTGGCGGCAGACGGGCGACCTCAATGAGGCCCTAGATCTGTCATCGCTGTCCCTGACCGCCTTGTCTGGACCGATCCTGGCCGGGCTGCGTCGCCTGAACGTCGATGACAATCAACTGGACAGCCTTCCCGCGGACCTTCCGGCTGGTCTCCGGCGGCTCTATGCCAGCAATAATCACTTGACCAACCTGCCTGAGCTGCCTGCTGGCCTGCGACGGCTATATGTCATCAGCAACGGGCTCACCAACCTGCCGGCACAGTTACCGCCCGGGTTGCGGCGCCTGAACGTCGATAACAATCAGCTGGCCAGTCTGCCTGATCGCCTTCCGGCGACGCTTGAGGAACTGGACGCCAGCGGCAACCGCCTGAGCAGTCTGCCCGACCTTCCAGCCGGGCTCCAGCGCCTGAACGTCGATTACAATCAGTTGACGGCTCTGCCCGAGCCTCTTCCCCCCGGGCTCGAATGGCTCAGCGCTAGCCATAACGAGCTGACCAGTCTGCCCGAAACGGTGCCTCCCGAACTGCTATGGCTCGGCGCCAGCAACAACCAGCTAACCAGCGTACCCGAGACCCTGCTGACACAGCTAAGTCATGACTCCAGTGTTGATCTGGAGAATAACCCGCTCCCCGATTGGGTGCAGGCCGGCCTGGCGACAGCGATACATGCCGCAGGTTATGCGGGTCCGCAGGTCTTTTTCTCGATCGCCGAAGGAGCTGTGGAAGTCCAGCCGCGGTCTCTGCAAGAGGTTGTCGCGGACTGGCTCGAGGCCGAGCCATCGGTAATGGCCACCTGGCAGTGCTTCGAACAAGAAAGGGGAGCCCCGGAATACGCGCGGTTCCTCGAGCGGCTGTCGAGAACAGTGAGCTCTAGCGATCAGGAGTTCCGGCGGACGGTGATTAATGATCTGCGGCAGGCCGCGGCGAACAGCAACTTGCGCGAGCAGTATTTCGACCTGGCCCTTGACGCCAGTGAAACGTGCGAAGATCGGGTCACGTTGACCTGGAACGCGATGCAAAACGCACGCATGATCGAGGACGTCAAGAATGGCGTCTATGATAATGACGGTCGCCTTGCCGATCTCATCGATCTGGGCCGGGTCATGTTCCGCCTGGACGCGCTGGAGGGGATTGCCCGCGAGAAGGTCGAATCGCTGCAAGCCGACGGTCGCATCGGCGATGTCGACGATATCGAGGTCTACCTTGCCTATCAGACGAAGCTGCGGGAGCGCCTGGGACTGGAGCACATCGCTCCAGCTATGCGCTTTTTCGACGTCTCGGAAGTCACCGACGCTGATATCGACAGGGCAGAAACGGTCGTGCGGGACAAGGAGGCGACGGAATTCGCTAACTATTTGGCGACGCGCTGGGAACCTTGGGAGGTGGTGGTGAAGCGCATTGCACCGGAAGCCCATAACGTGATGGAGACCCGGCTCCACGAAGCAATGGGAGACGAGTTCAAGCACCGACTGAATCACCGGCTCGCGGGTCTTCAACTGATCGGCGACGAGGACGCCGAGCGGTTGCTCGGACCCGAGATCTCAAATGAGATCGCCAGCGAGATCAAGGGCGGGCTAATGCGCCAGGTGCTTACTGAGCGCGGCCTCCAACTGTGAAGCCGCATTCAATTCCAGGGCCTGCCAGTCCGATGCTTCCTATCGGCGGGTCACTACGGCGGGGTAATCTGGGTAGGCGGGGCCAGGCAATCAGGGGTCTTCCGCATACTTGGTGCCGTATGAGCGATCAGGATTAGATAGGTTGTCCGGTCGTTCTCAAGCAGCCAAGAGCGCGCGACGACGCATGCGGGTGGCGCCAAGCACATTTGTGTGCTGTTGCGCCAGACCTATCTACGCCTCGCTAAGCGCGCAGCCATCATGATCGACCGCTATACTCACGCTCATCAGTTCAAGCGCGCCCGGTGCCTCCTTCGGACACGGCTTGGCCGGATCATTCCTGATATCCGCCGCAAGATCGGTGACGATACAATGCTGGAAGCTCGCTTCGGCCCACTGCTCCGGTTTAGCGCAGCCGGTTGCGCAGCCAGGATCAGCATCAGCGCGGTCCAAAGATCGATGCGTTACATGCGCCGGAGGTCGAGCGCAACGGCAAGGGCAAAGCCCGCGCTCCTTACGAGTTCGGCTGCAGGGTCAGTATCGCCACCCTTTGACGTCTCCGAAAGGGCAGACAGTTCCTCCTCCTTGCCAAGGCATTGCATGGCAATCTCTTCGACGGGCACACGCTCGGCCTTGTCATTGCCTACATGGAGAAGCTCACCGGCGTGGAGCCTCGCCGCATCCACGCGACAAAGAGGCATCATGGTCACAACCACCCGCATCGGTTCAGGGTCTGGATCTCGGGCCAGTCAGCCGCGTCACCGCTCCATCCGTCGCGAGATGAAGCGTCGCGCGGCTATCGAGCCCGTTATCAGCTACGTCAAGGGCGAACATCGCACGCAACCATCTCAAGGGCCGCCTCGACGACCGCATCAAAGTCGTCCTTGCCGCCGCCGGCTACAACTTCGGACTGCTCCTCCCATGACTGGCAGAGTTTTTGCGCGTCATCCGCGCCTTCGTCGAAACCGTCCGTTCACAACATTGCTTGAGCCGGGCGCTGCACCGGATCTTCACGGACGAGTGCATAATCGAGATGGAATCCTTATCGCAATTGCATTCGATCACGCACCCTATCGAGATAGATGGCGAGCCGGAACTTCAAGTTACCCTGGTGCGCCGCAGGCTCTCGATATTCGTCGCCCGAGATCGATAAGGCCCCCGCAGCATCACGCTCGATTCCAAATCGCGAAACATGGTGTAATTTCGTCGGATCCACTGATGCAGTTCGGAGGACCAGTCCTTCTCGTTGCGCAGATATCCGGTAAAGGAAAAGCTAAGTCGGTCTATATATCTCTTTAGAAACAGGGGCAGCGCGGGAATTCGAAGCACCCGCTCTGTATCCATCGCTTCAGGTAATCCTCCGCACAGCACGAATTCATTGTGGACGGTGACCAGCGACGCCGGAGGAATCTGCCGCCGCAGCATTTCATAGCCACGAAAGGAGATTCGGTCAGCGCCCGCAACGAAGAGGATGATAGGCGCGACATGGCAGCGCGCAGTCTCTTTCATAAAACCGATCTCCTCGCACATCTTGAAAAATTCATCGAAGGCGTGGAAGCCGAGGTCGATCACCTTGGCTACCCGATCGTGAATGATCAGCGGGTCCATCAGCTGCATCTTGCCATAAGTATCGAGCACATCTGCGGTCTCCGTAATGTTGGGAAGGTAATCGAGCAATGACGGCTCCTTCAGATTGACATCGAAGGAGAGCGCCGTGCCATTTTTCAGCAGCAAGTACTCGCTCACGAGGCGAGCGACGAGGGTTTTGCCGACCTGCGGGCTAGGAGAGCAGATGATATAGATGGGTGTCGCTAACATAGCCAGCAGATCAATCTCGCTTCGTGCTTGGGCTCAACCCGTCGCTCGTCGATAATGCGATTACTTCTCGGCACTCCGGACTGCTGACTTGGCGCCGGCCAATTCCGTCAGGTTGATGCGATCAAATTCGCTCCAGACATTTGCCAACCAGTGCCGTACATAGCCGCGCAGCACGAAGGAGTTGTTCGCCGGCTCATCATTCCGCCCCTTATTGGCGACGAAGTCTACGAAAGGGACAGAAGCGACTTCGACCTGCTCATAGGCCATCTCGTTGAGCTTCGGTATGGTCAATTCGGTCGCATGCTTGATACGGTGAAAATAGGAACTATAGGTCGATTGGTCCCACTGGAAGAACTGAGTGTCGTTGATGAAGTTCTTGACCAGATAGTACTTTGCGCCGCCCATGAAAGTTGCGGTCTCGGCGATCTCGTCCAGCGAAGCGATGGATGATCCCAGGATATGGAATACGGCGAAGGTGATCTGGCCGGACCGGGCCGAATCCAAAAAGCCGATGTCGCGCAAGGAGGCCAACGCTGTGGATAGTAAGCCGGCCCGAGCGTCGATGACAGTGACGGACAGTCCTGAATTTAGGGTATCGAAGATCTTCATCTGGTCCGCAGTCGTCGTCATATCGACGATCTCGGTGATTGCGGGATAGAAGCGCTTCAGCGTTCCCCGCGGCGATTCCGTGTCGAATGCGCGTGTTTGCACGTTATTGACATTGAAGTAGTCAAGGAGCGTCCGTGACACGGTCGTCTTGCCAACTCCTCCTTTGTCTGCGCCCACCACAATCACAACTGGCTTCACCATGGAATTCTCCTGAGACACTCGCTATCGCCGCGCGAACTGCGCAAACGGCGAGTCTCTGCTTTGGGTGTGAACATGGCAGAAAGAAGGGGCAATCGAGTCTTCGATCCGAGAGCGGCGCAACTGATGAGGTTTTCCAACGTCAAGCCATCAGAGCTTTTTTGATTGCAGCGGCGATGCAGTCGAGAACAGCAGCTAATCACCCGTGATCGTGCTTCACGTGAGGTTTGTGAGGAGCTGAAAGAGCAATTAGTCGAAGAGTCGCCTCTGCGCAGGTGATGGCCGTCGCGATCACCATCAACTGCACAGTTCCAGCTCTTTGACCAGCATGACATGACTTGAAGCTCACGTAACATCAGATTGTAGACTTGGTGGAAGCATGATCGAGGCAGTGCCGCGCGGCTGCGTAGACGCGTTCGGCCCGTCGGGTCGCACGGCTGTGATGACTTGGTCGATCATCAAACATCTAACTTGACAGTCATGGCGGTCGTCTTCGGCAGGTGACGTGGCTAGTCAGTTCGAGGATGACAATGAAGTATCGAGCCATCGGTCTGTTGAAAGACACGCGGCAGGTTTGAGCGCTGGAGTGGAAGCGTAGCCACTTTAGCTCCCGGCGAGCCGAAGTTGCCCCGTGAAGAAGGCGGCGGCCGACCGCTGCGTGCGGCCGCGTCCGAGATGCTTGTTGGGGTCACAGCGGCCCACGTGACGCCTGCGCGTAAAGCGAGGATCTCCAATGGAAGACTGCCATCAGGCTCGCCTCCAAAGCACCTGAAGAACGTCGGTCGGACATCGCTTCCCGACGTCAAATAGGTCAACAGAGCCGAGGCTCCGGGCCGCGCGCTCAGCCTGGCAATTTGCGGACGTGGTTGGCGTGATCGGCACGAATTCGAGCTGGAGCCGAATGCGCGTGCGATTTTTTGCAGTCTTTCAGCGCTTGGATTCGCTACACCGCGCTCAATCTCGGCGACCTGACGCGTCGTATGTGTGAAGAGCGTCGCGAACTTGGGGTGCGTTGGCCCAGAGCATGCCGCACAACGATGGACGTGAAGGCAATTCGGAAGAAGGTCGGACTAACGCAGGAGGGATTTGCTCCGCGCTGCTCTGTAAGATTGGCCAGCCTTTGGGAGCAAAGGCGATATGCTCCCGATCAGACCGCGCGCGCCTATCTGACGATTGTCCATCGTGATCCGGTCGCCGTGGAGCGCTGGCGCAAGAGTGTGAAGCTGCTTGAGTGGCTTAAGGGGCGCCCGCCTCGCGCACGCCCGACGTGAGGAGGCTTTCACGGCGTACACTCGACGACCTGCACCGGCTGATCTGTGCATCTGATGTCGAAATTGCTCTGACCGGATCGGCCCCTTATTTAATACCGACAGCACCGTTTATCGACCGATCACTCTGACCGTTTGGTCATGGCCTTTTCGATTTGGTCGGCAAGCTGCAAAACGGGCGCCGAGATGCTCGTACAGATCGCGCTTCTTGTCGTCAGTCGCACTTTTTGCTACCGCATATCCGGCTTCGGCATGAAGCTTCTTCACACCCGCCTCCACGTCCTCCATGGGGCCACCGACCCTTCAGATTACCCTCTAGAGGTTGCGCTGTAGGGCAGGTGTCGATCCACTGGCGCCACGGTACATAACGCTGTTCCTCGACGGTAGCACCAGCTGAGCACAACTGTAAGGCGCCTAAAGGCGGATACTTATCGCGGCAGATCGAGTAAGGAGGGGAAACAGGAAGCGTCGACTTCATAGCTCCTGCGTCTTCGTCCCGGAGCCTCCAAAAGAAGCGATTTGTAGTGCTGTGAGGACTTCCGGTTGCCGGGGATCGCTGCTTGAGCCAGAAGTGAAAGATCGGCAACAAGACAATCGGTGAGCGCTCATTTGTGCGGCTCAGCCGTGAGTCCGAGAGTTGAGCTCGATCCCCTGTGGTTGCCAAGTGCCAGTTCTCCACCGGAAGGAGAAATGGAGAGTGAGCCTCGTGGCTACGAGCCGGGTTACCTACAAGCTAATTGGGTTTTTTCGGTAAGGTGGGTGATGGCGTGGCGCTTAGCTGCTCGGTGTGTGGCGGCGGCGTCGTGACCGATGGGACAGGGGACGACTGGGCTTCGCCAAGGGGGGCGCGGCCGACGATAATGGTGAGCAGGCCCGGGCCCCACAGTCGCTGCGCGACCCGCTTGGCGTCCTCCAACTTCACGGAGTCGACGACGGCGTTGTGCTTTTCGAAATAGTTGATCGGTAGCTTGTCAAGCTGATGCTGCAGCAGCGTGCGCGCAAGTTTTGATGATGAGTTGAGCGCCAGCATTTGCGAGCCCTTCAGGTAACACTTTGCGTCATCGAGTTCCTGCTGGGTCGGCCCTACCTCGGCGATGTGGCGGGCTTGCTTCTCGATTTGTTCGACCGTCTCGCCGGCGCGATCGGCTCGGGTCGCGCATTTGCCGACGAACATGGCCGAATGAGTCCTCCAGACCAGGTGCTCACGTACGAAATAGGCTAGCCCGCGCTTCTCGCGGACTTCGCGGAACAGCCGCGACCTCAGACCTGCACCGCCGAGGATGTGGTTGACGACATAGGCGGCCATGAAATCGGGCTCGCTGCGGCGAACGCCGGGACCGCCGAAAGCCATGACTGTCTGCGGCACATCGAACGGAATGAATGCGCGCTGCGGCGGCTTTGCCACGACCACGTCGGGTACCGGCGTCGAGTCCGCCTTGGCCGGCAAGCCGCCAAAGGTCTTGTCGAGAAGCTTGCAGAGAACCTCTGGATCGACGTTGCCGACCACCGCGATCTTGAGCGTGTCTCTTGCGATCACGCGACGGACATGGCTCTTGAGGTCCGCGACTTCGATCTTCGGCACACTTTCGACCGAGCCTGCGGTTGGGCGGGCATAAGGATGATCGTTGAAGGCGACCTCAAGGAACTTGCGACCGGCGAGTGATGATGGATCGGTCGAGTAATGCCGAAGGCGCGCAAGTACGCTGGCGCGGATCCGTTCGACATCGGTGGGGTCGAAGCGGGGCGAGGTTAGCGCCATCCTTAAAAGGTCGAAGGCCTCGTCCCCGTTGTCCTCGAGGGTGCGCAAGCCACCGCAGAAGTGATCGTGGGTCGATCCAAAGCTTAGCTCGATGGCGCGGCGGTCGAGTCGCTCATGAAAGGCCTTGAAGTTGAGATCGCCGGAACCTTCGTTGAGCAGGCCAGCAACCATGTGGCCAACCCCGGGTTTGTCGGTGGGATCTTGGGTCGCGCCGCCCCCGAAAGCGAATTCCATCGCGATCAACGGGACGGTGGAATCTCGGACGAACCAGGCTTCTATACCGCAAGACGAGACCAGACGCTGGATCTTGGTCGTGATGGCGGCAAGCGAAGGTGGCGAGGTGAGCATCGCGATTGAGAGCGACGCGCCGCCGAGGAGAACCTCGCGTCGTGTGCAAGAATAGGTCACTGCAGCTTCTCCCCGTGCTGTGGCGCTGACTCTTTGATGAGATAACCGGTCACCGAGCGTCTCTTGTCGAGCCATTTGCGTGCGGCCGCCTGCACCTGCTGGGCGCCGACGGCGCGGATGCCGTCCGGCCAGCCTCGGATATCGTCGATGCTCCGTCCCGTCGTCAGGCCGCGGCCATACCAGCTCGCGACCATTTCGTGATTGTCTTGGGCGTAGATTGCTTGCGCAATCAGCCGGGTCTTGACCCGCTCGAGATCTTCGGCAGTCGCCGGATGATGCGCAATGTCGGCGATCACCTCGTCGACGGCGCGCTCAATCCGGGCGAACTCGACGCCAGGTTTTGGTGTGACAGAAATCCCGAATTGCGAGGGGTCGAATGCGTTAGCGTGGTAGCCCGCCGATGTACTGACCGCGAGCTGCTTGTCGATTACCAGCGCGCGATAGAGATATGAGTTGACGCCACTGCCCATCAGTTTCCCAAGCACCTCAAGCACTGGACTCTCCCCGGCAGCCGCGGTGCGAGCCGACGGTACGAGATAGCAGCGGTGCAAGGCTGGTTGCTCGACGCGGGGATCGGCCAGCGTCACGGTGCGCAGCGCGGCTGGGGTCGGTTCCTGCGGTCGCAGGCGTTGAGCGGGGATCGACGGCTGCGGGGGGATGTCGCCAAAATTCTTCTCCACCATCGCGTGGATCTCACTGGCTTCGACGTCGCCCGCGATGATCAGGATGGCGTTGTTCGGTGCGTAGAAACGCTTATAGAACGCGAGCGCATCCTCGCGCTGCAGCTTTTCGATCTCCTGCCGCCAACCGATCACAGGACGGCCGTAGGGATGGTTGAGGTAAAGCGCCGCCATCATCTGCTCGGCGAGCCGCGCACCCGGATCGTTTGCGACCCGCATATTGAATTCCTCGAGCACGACGTTGCGCTCGGACAGCACGTTCTCATCTTTGAGCATGAGACCGGTCATGCGGTCAGCTTCAAATTCCATCATCTTGCCGAGGTGCTCGCGCGGCACATGCTGGAAATAGCTGGTATAGTCGGTTCCGGTGAACGCATTTTGGTTGCCGCCGACGCGCAACACGGTCTGGGAAAACTCATCCGCCGGATGTTTGGAGGTGCCCTTGAACATTAGGTGTTCGAGGAAATGCGCCAGCCCCGATTTGCCCGGCGGCTCATCGGCGGCCCCGACCTTATACCAGATCATCTGAGTCACAACGGGTATCCGATGATCCGGAATCACCACCACCTGCAGGCCGTTATGAAGCACAAAGCTAGCCGGTCGATCTGACGCGACCGTGTTCTGGGCGAAGACGCTCTCCTCCTCGGGAAAGTATAGGTTACCATCCGTGCTATCATCTGTTCTGTGTTCGATCGCCAGGGCGGTGCGCGTCATCGAACCGATGGCGTCAGTGGCGATACCTCCCGCCGTGGCGGTGACCGAACGCCCGTTCTTCATGGCATCGCCTTCCATTCAATAGAGATTCACGTGCTGTGGCGGACAGACCGACAAAGCGGGAAGCTGCACACTGTTTGGCAAGCAATAGAGCAAAGGCCGGGCCAATTGCCCGATGGCCCGCGCACGGCCGAACGACGCGCCATCCGGACGCAAAACAAACCCGGCCCGGTTGTTCTGGCCAAACATCAAGCGCCGGCATGTCGTGAGCACGACGTTGCGCACGAAAGCCCACAAAGGTTGGCGCCAATTAGCAACTTACAGGGAAGGACGGATTGAGCCGCGATGATGCCGAATCAACTTTCGCGAGGGCTCGCTGGTAGAATCTCGCTCTACACCGCAAGTGACTTGGCAATATTTCTCATGGTTGCGAGCCGAGAATTAGCGATGAGCTCCTTGGAGTACACTGTGCCGAAGTAGTCCAGGACGAAGGTGCCAGAATAGCGTAGATTTGCGCTCGCGCGGATTAGGCTATCGAGAATTGGGCCGACTTGCCCAATGCGGTCGCGATAGCGCGCGCGGATGACGTTAACAGCGTTCATCGAGTGAACCGCCTCGTCGGCAATGACCTCCCGCAGCCAATGATGAAATTTAGTGTTCCCAAGACCGTCATAAAACGGCTTTTCTGCTGCGTAGGCGCGGCAAGTGCACATCTCGTCAAATGCGATCATAACCATGAGGGAGAATTCGTCCGTTAGGTGCTCAGTGATTGGACCAAAATCATGCGGTCGAGCGTCCAATCTCTCTCGAAGATCCCTCTCGGATCCATGAGCGACAAGTTCAATGATGCGGATGAAGCCATCGGTGTGGCGCTCTTCATCGATCGCCCAGGCGTCGAGAAATGCCGCAGCTTCATCGGTAGCGATGAGGTTTCGGTCGGCTAGTTCTTGTTTCAAATATCGGGCGTCATACTCCGTATACAGATCAGGCCACAATTTATCCCAGCGTGCGCGTATGGCCGATGGTTCGGCGGTGAACATCGCAGGCGTAAGAGCGTTGAACAATTCTTTTGGACTCCAGTTCCGTCGAACCGGCGTGATCATCCGAGTCCCCTCGTCGCGAGCGCTCTGGCGGACAAGTTGTCTTCTTGTCTTCCCGATTGTCTTCCCGCCCGATTGTCTTCCCGATTGTCTTCCCGAACCCTGGTAGAACCATATTAGCTACATACGGGCACGTCGTCGCCTCCAAGTTTTGGTGGGGGCTATCCGGGCATACACTTCTCGCCGTAATCCAGCGTCCCCGTTAAACAGCCAGCACAAGCTCATCGCAGTGCGAAGCAAGCCGATATACTCATGATGACCGCTGATTGGCTCGAACGCCCTCTCCGCGAAGCCGACTGGACCAGGCGCACTGATCAATACGGATAGTATCGCTAGGCCACCATCGGCCGACTGCTCGGGCGCGCTATATCTTGAACCGCTACCAGTTTTCTGTCGCGCAGCTTCGAGCAATGGGCACGCGCCCAGGCAGCGTATTGTGCTAGGATGCCGGTCAGCGGTTAAATAGATCCGAACATCGGAACGATGAGCAATTGCTCCCGTCGATCATCATCGCTGTTCGGCACGAGAGCTGCCATTCGCCCTCCACTGCTGTCGCTCTGCTGTGTCCGATTTGATACTTTCATGTCTCGACGGCGACGCCGCATTAGCAGGGCGTACGGAGCGCTGTATCAAGCACGTGTCTTTCCTGTTCGTGGACGGCAGCCTCTCAGGGATCTTTTATGGCACGTCGTTTGCTCGTCGAGCAAAGGGACCAGATTGGCCCCGCAATTGTAGGCGAGAGCACAGACGTGCCAATTGGTGACCACGAATGACACGCGTGGGCTCTGCTCAGGCGTCGTCGTCCTTATACAACGACAAAGGAGATGGTGATGACGAAAGAGAGCGGAATAAACGATGACATCGGCATTGCAGCCGGCGCGTTTCAGGACTTCACCAAGCGAGTCATCGGAACGCAAAATGAGCTTTTGAAAAAGTACTCAGAGGCCTATTGGCACTGGCAGGAGCGCCTTCAAACCGAATCGACACAATTGACGGAGTTCTTCAAGGAAGTCTCCTCCACGACTTCAGCGCCCGACCAGATCGGCGTTCTTCAGGCCTGGATGAAAGGCGCCAAGCAGCGGGTCACGGAGGATTTTATCTATTCAATTGAAACCGCGAAAGCTCTCACTAATGTCGGATTGCAGGCTTGACTGGTTCCCGGCCATCGCAAGGTAGCGGCCTCGTAAACACCTGGAAGATAGGGTGACGGGTGAACCGCTATGGTGTGCCTGGCGATTCGTGTACCTATCGACCACATATTGTCTCTTCCTGAGTCTTAGCGGCGGCTTATAGTCAGCCTAAAGCGGGATGGGTTTAGGTTGAATCGATTTGGGATTGAACGAAGCCGCTTACGCGGCAATTGAGGAGGGATCGCAAGATCGGGCTCCTGTCTGAGAGGATTGCGGGTT
>NZ_JAUMTJ010000026.1:0-118803 GCF_032654765.1 Bradyrhizobium sp. 33ap4
CAAGCGGTCTTAGGAAGACAACTATAACACTCAACTCCTTGGCTCACAGAACGACATGGCTACGATCCGACTTCGAATAGCGCCAGGCCTTGGTCGTATAAGCGTTGGGTCTTGAAATCGATTTCACGCCATCGGTGGTTGGCTTTGAAAACGCCGACAAGCCAATCAAAAGTGCCAGGCACGGGAGACGCCGGGACCATGTCGGTCAATCCGCCCGAACGCCAGCTGTCGAAGGCAGGCAGCAGAATATTCTTGGTTCTGTTGAGAGCGGTTGCATAGTCTTCTCCCAGTGCTTCAGCTGTGACAGGGCAGCCTTCATTGCGAGCCCACGTTGGTGGCTCGAAGAAATATCCGCGTCGACCATTCTTCAATGACTTTAGCCTGCAATAGCGCGGAAGCTTCATTGCAGCGCAACCTTAACGTCTTGCCAGGGAGGCCAAATCTTCGCCTTCTGATCTGTCCAAATTGATAGCTCTACGGGGCGCGGCAAAATCATCAATCGCGGCTCTTGACCAAACCGGTTGCCGCGCCCGCCCAATTCCACGATAGCCGATTGGAGGCGGCGCCTCGCCGCGGCCTACGGCTCGCGCGAGTTCATGGGTATTTGCGAAATCCAAATAGGCGGCGGCCATGTCGGCGAGCATGAGTGCAGGCCAGGCGCCGATGGGTGGATAACGAGCAGGAAGAGCGGAGCGGGATGTCATAGGCGTTAGCTCGCGCGTCAATGCTGCAACGATCTCGGTGCCGAATTCAGTAGAATGGCGTCATCATCCCTGGATGAGGGTCCTTATTCGTGCAACGCCTCGGAAAGCACGAAACCGGATCTCCAAAGTCAAATTCGCCGCTCCCTTGGGGCCTTCTCGCATGCTGCCCTCCAGTCACATGGATGCTCTCCCGGAGCACGAGAAGGCTGCGAGGAGAAGAGCCATCAACAATTGGTGCGGTAATCGGCGGGCCTTGAGTGCGAAAAAGTGCCGGGCATCGATTGATGCGAGTATTCAACGGTGCCTCAAGTCGTTGAGGCCCTGCTTGAGGTTTGAAATATTCGATGGCAATTCGTCGAGAGAAATGTCGGCGGCGCGCGCGGATAATCCGCTCGTTGAGAGGCATATGATTCTTGCGGGCTGTCAGTTCGAATTCCGACAAGTCCTATCGCTGATCCGACGTTTGGGGCCCTTAACAAGCGCTCCTTTGTCGGAATGGCGGGGCCGTCTGACGGTAGCTGCTCCGATCGAGGAGATCCTTCTCGGGGGACCGATTGGAATGAGGGGCAGAGCATGAGTACCGATCGCTACGTACTGCAGACTGACTGACGATGAATCCTCTTGTGTCGGTCCGGCTGGGCGTCGCCCTTTCGGGCCGGGCTGTCGGCTGCGCTGAAACCCCGGGCTTCGCCCGGTTTTCACCCTTCGGGCTTCCATCCCTGACGCGATGGAGACACCGGAGACACCAACCTGCGCCGCGCAAGCGCGAAGACGAACATAGAGAGGGAGAGTGCGGTCGCTGGAGGCCGTGACGGGTTGAAAGTTGCGAGAGAGGCTCGCGGCGCCCGTCGCGGAGACCCGCGATGTCCAAATATCATCCCTCGGTGCGCGCCAGCCAGAACCGGGTGAGCCTGCATGACGAAATTACCAACAGAATCATCGCCGAACTGGAGGCCGGCCATGTACCCTGGGTTCAGCCTTGGGACGCTGCGGCTGGGACGGCGCCGCTAGCCATGCCCGAGAATGCCGCGTCACATCGTCCCTATAGCGGAGTTAATATACTAATACTCTGGAGTGCAGCCCGGGAT
Organism: Bradyrhizobium sp. 33ap4; assembly: GCF_032654765.1. Lineage (NCBI taxonomy): Bacteria > Pseudomonadati > Pseudomonadota > Alphaproteobacteria > Hyphomicrobiales > Nitrobacteraceae > Bradyrhizobium > Bradyrhizobium sp. 33ap4. Next base: position 1,793 of record NZ_JAUMTJ010000026.1, read on the forward strand.
CGCCGATTTTCAAGCCAACGCTGGCTGACCTATCGTCAGGCGCTTGCAATCGGTGGCCATGTCCGCAAAGGCGAGCAGGGTACTACTGTCGTTTATGCCGATCGCTTCGTACCATCTGATGAAAAGCGCCGTGTGTCCGAGACCGGCGAGGAGGCGCACGCTGTTCCATTCCTGAAGCGCTTTACCGTCTTCAATACCGATCAATGCGTACTCCCAGCGGAAATTGCGACCACGGCACCGCCGTGGCGATCTGGCATGATCGAGCCGACGGTCGAGGCGTTGATCAGAGCGAGTGGTATCGATTTCCGCATCGGAGGCACTCGAGCGTTCTATGCACCGGCGGAGGACTACGTCCAGGTGCCGCCGCCAGCGGCCTTTTTCGAGCCGATCAACTGGCACCGCACGGCGCTCCACGAGCTTGGCCACGCTAGCGGCCATGCTTCCCGCCTTGATCGCGACCTTGGCGGTTCCTTTGACACCAAGAGATACGCCTTCGAGGAATTGATCGCCGAACTCTGTGCCGCATTCTGCTGCACATCACTTGGCATCGCGCCCACCGTGCGGCACGCTGATTATATCGGTTCGTGGCTCGAGGTTCTGCGTGAGGATAACCGCGCGATTCTGCGAGCAGCGTCGCAGGCGAGCAAGGCCGCTGACTATCTGCTCGGCTTCCTTCCTGAAATCACGGCGGTCCCATCGACCAGCCAGGCCGTCGCGAATGAGGAGGTGGCGTCATGAGGCCCTGCTGACGGACGAGAGGAAGAGGCGCGCGAGAACCGCCATGACGGGTTGGAGGCCGAGAGAGAGGCTCTCGGTCGCTCGTCGTGGTGAACTCAGATGACAGAGACTTCCGAAAGAGCAAAGCCGTTTCGCTCCGGTGATATTTCCGAAGATAGAAGGTTGCCTGATGCTTCCGAGCTGGCGCATCGCCTGTCGCGTGATGCCGAGGCGGTTTGTCGACACTATCTCTCCAATGGCCGACGCCAAGGACGTTATTGGGTGGTGGGAGACTGCAGAAACACTCCCGGTCGATCCCTGTTCGTACGGTTGAACGAAACGCTCCAGGGACTTGCAGGCAAGTGGACGGATGCCGCCACCGGAGAGCATGGTGACCTTCTCGACATCATTCGGCAAAGCTGCGGATTGGTTCATTTTCGTGATGTGGCGAAAGAGGCGCGACGATTTCTCGGTATGCCGAGGCCCAATCCCCAACCGACATCGATTCCTGGTCGCGGGGCGATCCGAGCCAGATCCGCGGAGGCTGCTCGTTGTCTGTTTGCCAAGTCGCAGCCGATTGGTCGGACCATCGCCCAACTCTATTTGCGAGAACGCGGTATCGAACCCGTCCATGACGAAGGCGCGCTCCGTTTCCATGCGCGATGCTATTATCGGCCCAACGAAGACTCGCAGATCGAGGTCGGCCCGGCGATGATTGCCCGAGTGACCGATCTCAAGGGACAAATCACAGGCGTACACCGCACCTGGCTTCATCCCTCCGGGCGCAGCTTGGCACTCGTCGATACGCCGCGACGCGCATTGGGTAATCTCTTGGGCAACGCAGTGCGCTTTGGAGCGGTTGATGACGTCCTGGTAGCGGGCGAGGGGATCGAGACCATGCTGTCGCTTCGCTGCGTATTGCCGACCATGCCGATGGTGGCAGCCCTTTCGGCCAATCACCTTGCCGGCATCCTCCTCCCGCCGTCGCTGCGGCGACTCTATATCGCTCGCGATGCGGATGCGGCCGGAAGGGTCGCGGCGACGAGCCTGACGACCCGCGCCGAGGCCGCAGGCATTGAAGCGCTCACTTTGTCGCCGAGGCTCGACGATTTCAACGATGATCTACGCGCCATGGCTGCCGTGGAATTTCGAACAACGTTGTGCGAGCAACTCGTTCCAGAGGACGCCGTCCGCTTCTTGTCTTTAGCTGCGAGCAAGCCGGGATAGCGGCGGCGAGTTCGGTCCCGATACCTTCATGCCGATCGGCTCAAGCTCGGTGTCGCTGGAAGCGGTCGCCCCCGGCCTTCTAGAGGGCGATCGGACAGCAAGCGCACCGACCCGGCAATGGCCGCGCCCGGCTATTTTCCGCCGGCCCTGCGGGCCTTTGCATCGCGAAGCAAAATAGCCGGGTTTTGGCCATCCTCCGCTCCGCTTCGGCGCCCTCGGCTTAGGCCTCGGGGTTCTGGCTCGGTCCGCGTGCCGTCTGGTGATCGCTGCGAAGGCCGCGATGGGTGCGGCCGATCCGGCAAAGGACCTCTCACCATGACGACCGACCATGACGACATCGAGTTCGAACCCCGACATAACTCATCACCGACCGACCGCATTCTTAGTGAACTTCAGCTTTACGGGTACCGTCCGTTCCACGGCGAGCCCGACCCAAGGCCGTTGCCCGAAGGTAAAGCGATCGCAGGCGCCGTCGCCGATATCTTCGACGCCTTCGTGGCAACTTTAAGCGACACCCGACTTGAGCCCGATCTGGAAGGCCTGCTCTGGTCGACCGTCAATCTCTTACATCGCGCGGTGGGCCGTATCGAGCACGGGCTCGACGACAATGAGCAGGCGCAGCAGAGGAGCCAACGCGAGCAGAACGGCTCGGAAGTGCGATCTGTTGAGCTCGAAAGGTTGACCGCCGACGGCATTTCACTGGTCGAACGCCGCAACGCCATGGAGCTGTTCCGCGACCTGGCTACTGAGCAATTTGAGCTTCACACTGGCTCGCCCTGGCGGCCTCGCGCCGGATCACTGGTCAGCCATCGCACGCCCACTGCCGCGATGATCGACAGCCGCGACTTCCTAGCCGCCAAGCATCGCGCAGAAACCCTGGCGATGCTGCCATCGGGGCCCAAGATCGCCCTTACCGGCGGACTCGATTTCAACGACGTTTCGCTCGTCTGGGGCCGGCTCGACAAGGTCCACGCGAAGTATCCCGACATGGTGCTGCTTCACGGCGGCTCGCCGAAGGGGGCTGAATTGATCGCCGCAAAATGGGCCAGCAATCGCAGGGTGTCGCAGATCACCTTCAAACCGGACTGGACGAAGCATGCCAAGGCTGCACCGTTCAAACGCAACGACGCCATGCTGGCAGTCATGCCGATGGGAATCATGTGCTTTCCGGGGACCGGCATACAGGATAACCTCGCCGACAAGGCGAAGAAACTCGGGATTCCGGTCTGGAAATTCGGCAAGGACGGCGCGTGAGCGCCGTCTTACTCGACTCTTGCCGAAAATCGGTTCGCGCAAGCAACGCGAGAGGTCGATAGCCCGCTCATCGAAGCGAACTTCATGCGAAATGGTTCTTGTCTCGCGTTTGGATCTATGTGTCGAAATGCGCCGTATGGTGGAAGGCATAATCGGTCATCTTTGAGTGCGAGACCACCACCATGCTGGCCCTTGGATTAATCCTCAAGGTTATTGGGCTCGGTGCTTTTCTGGCTGACCTTTGCTCTCGTGACCCTCTCATTCTTCGCTGCAGTTATGATTGGCTCCACGAGATACCGCCTCGACTCGGTGGACGAGTGTCTTCCTTTGCCAGCGCCAGATCGAGAGTCGCCTGGATCGAGATGTCGAGCTGGATAGAGATATTCTTCGCAAGCCGCGCCTTCGAATCTAATCTGATGTGCCATCAGTTACTCTCCGGTTTGGCCGAACGAATCTGCATATAGTTGTTCTATCTTTGAGACCTCGTCCTCCGTAAGCGCAGCGAATTCATCCTCTCTTGCGCGCTTCGACAGCTTGCCCTGACTTTGTCTGAGGAAGCCGAATAGATTGTTCAGTGTCCGCTCCGGCATGTCGATCATGTTCTCGATGCCGGCGCGGAACATATCGAAGCTGACAAGGAAGTTGGTTTCGTTCGGAAGATCCCGCTCAATCGTCTGACGCACGCAGGCGTACAGAAACTCCGCGTGTGGTGTCGCATCGAAGAATCGGTAGAAATCTGCGGTATCGTTGAGAACCCTGACGTTGCCCATTGGCGTTGCCTCCCACTGGATGCAGGAAAGCAGCCTGCCCGAATAGCTCCCAAGCACGCTCTTGTACTCGGCGATCCGATCGAGGATGGCCGAGGACACAGGAAAATGCACGCCCGCCGGGTTGAACCCCCGACGTGCGAGAACATGATGCATCAGATAGCGATGAATGCGCCCGTTGCCGTCCTCAAATGGGTGGATATAGATGAACCCGAATGCGAGCACGGCCGCCGCGATAACGGCATCGAGGTCATTCTCGGCGCTGTGGTCGAACGCGATCAATCCGGCCATGAGCGATGCGATGTCTTCATGCCGCGCGCTGATATGGTCCGGAATCGGGCGTTGCGTGTCGCGGTCGTGCTCGCCGACGAAGCCGCCATCCTTGCGGAAGCCGAGCTTGACGAAACGCTCGTCCCCGATCAGGAGGCGCTGCAGGCGATGAAACTCCTGCTCGTCGAGCGGTGCGCGACCAGCTTCGCCAATAGCGCGGCCCCATCGCTGGATTCGATCCTGCGGCGGCCTTTCGCCTTCTATCACGTAGCTGGACTTCGAGTCCTTCAGCAGAAGGAAGGCGGCCGTGCGGGCGAGCAGATCCTTCGGCACTTGGCTCACGACGGCGCGCGCGCGATCTTTCCAGTCCTGCGCGATGAATTCGTTCAGCGCAGATGTCTTGAAGACGAGCGGACAAAATTCCGGCGTGCCGGGAAGGTTGTTGCGGACACGATGCCGGGCCGAATTCTGCGGCGCACCTGCGAACTGGATGTCGGTGTCGACAGCATCCACATACGAGACCTTGTCTGCGGCAGGCAACCTCAGCTCATGGCCGAGCAGCCATTCGTACAAGAACCAGATGCGGCGCGTGTAGACCCCTGTAGGCTTCTGCCGCACAATCTCGGCGACGTCTTCGTCCTTGACGGCGAGGAAAAGCCGCTTGAGGAGGGCGAGATCCAAGCCTTCGTATTTGAGCGCAAAGGTCAGATGCCCCTCAAGCGAGGCCTCGGGCGCGTGGCGCGGCGTATAGATGTGCCAGTGGTCCTTTTCAATAATGCGATGCTTGGTGCCGATCGCCGAAAGCGTCCGGGGAACCGGGATGGGCAGATCATAGGCGTCGATCAGGGCGGCGTAGCCGACCGGAATCGCTGTCTCGGGGAGCCGCCGGTCATGAAAAACGCTCACTTGCCCTGAAAATCGCGCGTTTTTGCTAGATCTCATGAAAAATACTCTCAATTCCTGAATTTTCTTCGCTGAAAGCTCCAAAATCACTAGAGTCTGAGCATTCCATGAAAAATACTCAAAAATTGTTATTTTTGTGAAAATTATTCACTGGCTGCTCCGCATGCCAATCTGGCGATCCAGTCCCTGCTGGAATAGGCCATTGGCCGGCGATGCCGAGCGTGCCGCAGGTGCGCTGCTCTTTCGAAGGCGTCATCTCCAGAGCAGCTACTCCCCTGGAGTTTGAAGACGGCCAGATCGAAAGAACATGCGAACGACACGTTCCCACGACGGCGCTGTCGCCCGCGGCCCTTGCGGCACCGTCACTGCGACCCGGCGACAACCCCGCGAAGCTCCGCATAGGTACGCGGCAGGCCAAGGAATGCAGTGTCGCGCTGGTCAATCAGCAGCATTGAGGTCGGATGCCTTGTTCGTGTGATGACTGCGAATATCGAGATCGCTTTCTGGCGACCAACTCCGCCTTTGCCTTCGATCCCGTACGCTGCGGATGCGATTGGGTTCGCTGGCGTTTTCCCAGGTGCGCCTTCCTTGCCGTTAATGCGTCACCGTCAGCATATGTCCGATCTCCAGCCTGAGTCCTTGTGCTGTGTCGGTGTCGGCCGCCATGGTTGTCTTCGTCAGTTCGTTCATGGCGCGCGTCCAACGCAACCTCGAATGGGCTGATCAGGCCCGAGGGACGGCCAAGGCCTCGATCGCCTTCCCGCAACGGCTACGCCTGCTTTTTTCCCCTGCCGCGAAGTGGGCGGCATTCCTCGCGGGAGACAAAAAAGCAGGCTTGTCGCCGTCCTCCGCTGGCGCTGCGGGCCTGACGGCTGCGGGCCGATCGCTCCCCGGGCCAGGGATCGCCATCGAGGCCGCGATGGGCGCGGCCCGAGCAACCAACGGAGAGTACTATGGCTACTATCGGCACCTTCACCGCTTCGGACAACGGCTACGTCGGCTTCATCAAGACGCTGACGCTGAACATCAAGGCACGGTTTGCCGCATCCGAGAAGGACAACGACAAGGCGCCTGATTATCGCATCTTCGCCGGTGTGACCGAGTTCGGCGCCGCCTGGAAGAAGACCGCCCGCGACAGCGATCGCGAATACCTCTCGGTCAAGCTCGACGATCCGAGCTTCCCGGCCCCGATCTACGCCTCGCTGGTGAAGGTCGACGGCGACGAGGGCTTCACCCTGATCTGGTCGCGCCGCAACGGCGACTGATCCCATAGGGGTCATCGGCCCCGCCTCTTCCGAGGCGGGGCCTTTTCCATCTATGTTGCCGCTTTGCGGGAAGGCAGGAAGAGCATCCAAATCCGAGGCCTCGAAAATCATCGAAACCGTTCTGGGCGAGGAAAATCGCAAGCCGGAAAGCATGTTCGATTTCGTACGGGCATTACTGCGTTTGCTCGCAGCAAGGTCCATCAGGACAAGCGCCTTGAGCTGGAAGGCAAAGCAAGGCGCTTGATGGAGGGCGGCGTAACCGGGCGCCGGTTGCGCGGCTTCGCTCGATCCATGATGCGCCGCCGCCGATCCGACTTGTCGGATCGGCGGCGACGCGTGTCCGCGTCCGGCGCTCGCCGGGCCTCCGGCCCGGCTCGCGGCATATCACGGCGTTACATCTTTCAGACCTTAGGCCTCTATCAACCGCGGCCCTTTTTCGACGGCAAAGGACGCTTAAGAAGATCCGCCGCCTCAACGCCCAATACTTGGGCCAAGTTATCGACAACATCGATACTGGCTGCGTAGAGACTTCGTTCTAGAGCGCTAATGTAGGTCCGATCAACATCCGCGCGGTGTGCCAGCTCCTCTTGCGACAGGCTCTTTGCCTGGCGGAGTTTTCTCAGATTGAGAGCCAGTACTTCGCGGATGTTCATGCCCGGGAGGGCATCGTCTTGCAGAGTATTTCACCACGGAGTATTTTCGACAAAAGAATGAGGCTATACTGCTGTGCAGTTCCCGCCGGGTGCTCTGGCGTCGGCTGGCTGAATGTAACTAGGGGGCAGCTTTTAACGACACTCGGTCCAAACTATTGGGGCCACAGCGCAAGCTTTTGGAAGGATTTATGCAAACACCGCCGCTCGATCCCGATACAGCTGACTTAGCCCCAGCCGGGCCAGCGCTGACATCTTACGATGAGCAGCATGTTGTAACGTACATCCGCCTCCTGCAGGCCGACAGCGAGGGCGCGGACTGGCGGGAAGTCGCTCGAATAGTGCTGCACGTCGACCCAGAGCGTGAGCCGGAACGCGCGCGGAACGCATACCAGAGTCATCTTGCGCGCGCTAAGTGGATGACCGAACAGGGGCGTCTCCTACGGGGCACGCGGTCGAATTAGAAGAAGCCCATCGACCAAACATCCATTCGGAAATCGGCTTCTTCAGCCAACACGTGTCATTCGGCAGCACCACGTGGAGCCAAACTAGGGGCTTCCCGCAACCCATTCGATCACAACTATTGTACCACAATCCATGTTAGTTGCGTGCAATGAGACGAACGCAATGCCTGACTTCGACTGGCGGTCGCCGGAATCCTACAAAAGCCTACAGGACGCCGAAATCACCGACATCGCCTGGGAATGTCTTTGTCGCAGCATGGACTACCGACGCGACTACGAAGCGATGATCGCCAACGGCCCGGATGACGAAGTGACGCCCGAATTCAAGAGGAGATGGGGCATCTGCTTTCGCCCATGACCTGTTGAGGTCATTCAAGCAACAGACGGTCTTTTGGGCGCCCAAGGTTCTGCCGACCGTCGTTCCGATCGAAATGACCGCGTCGCCCATTGGCAGTGACGCAGCGTCTCATCCGTTGATTGATCTCGCAGCTGGCCAGGTTCGGCGCGCAGCCGACGGCTGGCATGGGGGGTACGCAGCCGGATCGGCGGTGACTACGCGCACTTGCGACCGGCGCTCGCCGAGTCTTTGGCTCGGTTCGCGAGTTGGGCCACGCCTATTTAGCGCGACCTCTCTTTGCCGTCCGTTTTAGGAACTCATCAGGCTCGACATCGAGCTTATCGGCAAGGCGACCAATGACCTTTATGCTGACGTAGTATACGCCCTTCTCAAGCTGGCTCAGATAGCTCCGGCTTATCTCAGCCTCCAAAGCAAGTTCGTCTTGAGACCATCCCCTCGCATTGCGTAGACGACGCAAGTTAGTGGCGAATGTCTCCCGCAAATCCATGCGGGCAAAGATGCCGCTTGTTCAGTATATTGCACCTCGATATACTTAACAAAGTGCGGCCCTATGAATCCTTAGACAGTAAACTCCGCGACCGTAAGATCATGCAGATCCCTCCGCTCGATCCTAACGTGGCAGACCTGGCTCCCGCCGGGCCAGTGCCGACATCTTACGATGAGGAGCACGTTGTGACGTACATTCGCCTTCTACAAGCCGAGGGTGAGGGTGCAGACTGGCGGGAAGTCGCTCGAATCGTCCTGCATATCGATCCGGAGTGTGAGCCGGACCGGGCGCGCAACGCATACCAGAGTCACCTCGCGCGCGCGAAGTGGATGACCGAACATGGACGTCTGTTGCGTGGCACTGGGTTGAACTAGAAGAAATCCATTGACCAAGGCATTCCTTGAGAAATCGCCTTCTCCCGCCGAAGCGTGGTCATCCGGGAGCACCACGTGGTGCCAAACTAGGGACTTCCTGCAACTCGCCCGTTCACGATTATTGCACCGCAATCCTTGTTAGCTGCGTGCATGCGGGTGGAAGCAATGCCTGAGTTCGACTGGCGGTCGCCGGAATCCTATAAGAGTCTTCGGGATACAGAGATCACCGACATCGCTTGGGAATGTCTTCGTCGCAACGTGAACTATAGACGCGAGTACGAAGCGATGATCGCCAACAGCCCGGATGGCGAGGTGACACCCGAGTTTAGGAGGAAATGGGGCATCTGCTTTCGCCCATGACCCGCTGAGGTCGTTTACGGAGCAGACGATCTTTTGGGCGCCCGAGGTTCTGCCGACCGTCGTTCCGATCGCAATGACGTCGTCCATTGACCGTGACGCAGCGTCTCATCCGTTGATTGATCTCGCAGCTGGCAAGGTTCGCCGTGCAGCCGACGGCTGGCATGCGGTGCTGCGCATCGGCGCGGTGGAACACCGCGTTTGGTCAAGAGAAGCGCCAAGCGTAGCTGCCCACTACGTCGTCGAGTTGTCGTTCGACGGCGACTTCGACGCGCGGGCGTACGCTGCGCGACGGCTGTGGCGAACCATGAGCGGGCGTGCGCCAGGTCCTGCCTTTCACGAGTTATCCAAACAGCGACGCGAACGGTTGAGCGCGGCTCTTCGCGCGCTCGATGCGCGTGGGGACGGCGGCACGTATCGCATCATCGCAGAAGCATTGTTCGGCAGGAAGCGTATCCCCGACCGTGCCTGGAAGACACACGATCTGCGCAACCGGACCGTCCGCCTGGTGCAAACCGGCCTCGCACTGGTGCGCGGCGGTTATCGCCAAATTCTGCGACGCGGGCGCACAGGCAAATAGCATAACCCGCCTGGGGTATCGAAAATCGTCCCCTCAATCTTCGGCATCCCCCTCCGACATCGCGCTTCTCCAAGATGACCGCACACACGCCGGCGCCGAAATCGGCTCCGTGCTGTCACCCTGGAGTTCTCAAATGTCCGATCCAATGGCCGGCCTGCCGCCGCGCTTCCTGCGTACGCCGGAGGCTGCACGCTACCTTGGTCTCTCCGGTCGCACGCTGGAAAAGCACCGCACCTTCGGTACCGGGCCAATGTATCGGAAGATCGGCGGACGCGTCGTCTACGCGTTGGACGACCTGAAAGCCTGGGCCGACCTCGGCGCCAAAACGTCGACGTCTGATCCGGGCAAAGCGACTGTATTGCCGGCCAAGAAGCACCCGACGCTGCGCCCGTATGCGGGCCAGGAACGTCGCTGATGTCAGCGCGAGGACAGTGACAATGCGGCGCACACATCGCTCCGAGCGCGACCAGCTTGAGCTCTTTCGGGCGCAGCCCGGCGATCTCGCGTCACGCGACGCGCAGGATCTGATGGCTTATCCGTTGTTCTCGCTCGCCAAAACAAAGCGCATCGTGCCGATCGATTTCCGCGCGGGCGCGATCTCCATTCGCGTCGAGGCCGTGCCGGAACATGGCATGGCGACCATCCGGGATGCGGACGTCCTGATCTGGGCGGCTTCCCAGATCGTCGAAGGACGCGACGCAGGCTTGAAGACCTCACGCCTGATGGCTGCAACGCCTTACGAGAGCCTGACGTTTGTCGGCCGCGGAACCGGTGCGCGAGACTATGACCGGCTGAAGGCTGGTCTCGACAGGTTTCCGATCAGAAACCCGGGTTTGTGAATCACGGAGCGCGGGCATGAGCGCTCTCACCCAAGTCGAAGTCTTTTGGCTCGAAAAGCGCATCGAAAACCGGATTCGGTTCGGCCGTGCTGTCGAAGACAAGATGATCGACCGACACCGCCGCGTGCTGTCATTTGCTCCGGCCAGCATCTTCGCCTTCGTTCGCTGGACGTCGAGCGACTTCGGAACAGTCATTTCGCGCATCGACATTCTGCGCGCGGTCGCTCCAGGTGAGCGACGCTCGACGGTCCCCTATGTCAAGCCGGGCGGTGAGAGTTTGCTGCGGTTGTCGGGCTGGCCCAAGGTCGAGCGCGTGCTGCAACTGATCGACGCTGTCGAGGGGCTTGGGATCGATCCGGCGGATGCAGCCCCCGACTATTGGCACCACGTTCATAACCGCCTCTCTGTCAACGAGCTTCCGCGCGCGTACACAAAGGGGCGTCACCAGGCCTGGCTGCATCGGCAGAGGTTCATGCGATGACGTTCGGCTCAAAGACGTTGATCGCGATGGTCTGCGGTGTCGCCACGCTTGTTGCTCCGGTCGTTCTGGGGCCAAGCCCGCTTTACATCTGGAATGCTTCGGCCAGTGTGCCGATCGGACTCTATCGCCTGGAGCCAGCGGGCGACTTCTTCGTCACAGAATTGGTTGCGGTTCGGCCGCCCGAGCCGCTTGCGACCTTTTTCGACCTGAATGGGCATCTGCCCGCAGGCGTCCCGATGCTCAAGCGGGTGCTGGCGCTTCCAGGGCAGACGGTCTGCAGAAGCGGGCTCGCAATTTCTGTCGACGAGATTGCGGTGGGCGAGGCGAGGGATCGCGACGGTCGCGGGCGGCCGCTGCCGAAGTGGGAAGGATGCGCCGTGGTCGGCGACGGTGAGCTCTTTCTCATGAACTGGCAGTCAAGCGACTCTCTGGATGGCCGATACTTTGGATTTCTGCCTGCGTCGGCCGTCATCGGCCGTGCGCTCCCCGTGTGGACGTGGGAGGAGTGACCGTGCCTTGCTGGTGCTTCCGATCTGCCATTTCTCTGTTCGATCAGTTGCGCGACCATTCCTCCGTCCCGACCAGGGATCGCGGCGCTGTCGCGCGCAGCGGCGGTCCAGGGGGGCCGAACGGCCGTCGCGAAGCAGCTTCACCCTGGACGGGCGCGAGCACGACGGCATGCTTGCATTTGTCGGGAGCGTGTTTTCGGCCTGTCCGAACGCTGCTTTTTGCCCTGACGGTTTGGAGCTGTGCCGCTCTCGCAGCGGAGCAATCGACGGTCCAGTCGGCGAACCATCATGGCGACAATGCATTTGCTCCCTTCATTGCAGAGGCTTCACAGCGGTTCGCGGTGCCTGTGTGCTGGATCAGGTCAATCATCCGGCTGGAGAGCGCTGGAGACGTGCGCGCCAAATCGCCGAAGGGCGCAATGGGATTGATGCAAATCATGCCGGGGACCTGGGCTGACCTAAGCCATCGGTACAGCCTCGGCAACGATCCCTACGACGCGCGCGACAATATCCTGGCTGGCACGGGGTATCTGCATGAGCTGAGCGACCGCTACGGGATGCCCGGCGCGTTTGCAGCATACAACGCCGGACCAGCACGTTACGAAAAGCACCTCGCCGGTGTTTCCTTGCCGGCCGAGACGCAAGCCTATGTCACGAATCTCGCGAGCTTGCTGGGAATTAGGTACGCTTCTGGCCGGTCCGGCGGCCAGTTCTCCTGGACCGCTGCACCGTTCTTCGTCGCGCGATCGGAACGCAACAGCATTCCAGATCGGCGGCAGGCTGGATTCGTCGCGAGCAGCGCTCTCGCTTCGTCGGGCGCTGGCGTCCTGTCGTCGATGATTCCCAGGGGGACTGGCCTGTTCATCGCGAAATCGGAAGCCGGAGACATGCGATGAGCATCTACGTGAACCGGCGAGCACTGGGGTGCGCTAGAGGGGAGTTGGCGGAAACCCGGGAGCAGTGGGAAAGCACGACGGGACGACTGCGAGATAAAAGGGCGCAATGTGCGCCTCGGTTGGTTCGTCGTGTAGTTCGGAGTTCTCCGCCTTCCGCGCAAGGTGCTCGCGCCGACCGCAATGTGCGCCCCGCACGCAACTCTCTGACGTTCTGCGATCTTTCGCACATTGCCGAGGTCGGCGATGGCCGATGATCGGGAGTTTCGCATCCGGCCCGGCCGCATCCGCTCATCCGCTTCGCAGCGGGCGCGGCCCTTCATTGCGCAGGCGATTGCGGCGGCACAGAAGGCCGGCGGGCAGGTATCCCGATCGGGCCGGATCATCCCGGCCAGCCAGTCGCGCTTTGGACGCGGCCGGATCGCCAGCGTGCAGGCCAACCACCTGCTGACGGGGCGCTCGCGCCTCGCCGTGATCAAGACCCGTGTCGTCCGTCACACGGCGCGCGCCGCGCCGCTCGCCGCGCACCTCAATTATCTCCGTCGTGAGGGTGTGACCCGCGATGGGGACAGGGCGCGCCTGTTCGGACCGCGGACCGAGGACGCTGATGGCCGTGCCTTCGCCACGCGGTGCGAGGGCGACCGTCATCACTTCCGTTTCATCGTGTCGCCCGAGGACGCGGTGGACATGGCGAACCTTAAATCCTTCGCCTGCGAGCTGATGGGCCAGATGGCCACGGATCTCGGCACGAAGCTCGATTGGGTCGGTGTCGATCACTGGAACACCGACAATCCCCACGTCCACGTCATCCTCCGCGGCCGGGGTGATGACGGCCAGGACCTCGTGATCTCGCGCGACTACATCAAGGAGGGAATGCGTGCCCGCGCGCAGGATCTGGTCACCCAGGAACTCGGTCCGCGCACCGAGCTCGACATCCGTCGCAACCTCGAGCGCCAGGTTGAAGCCGAACGCTGGACCAAGCTGGATCGTCAGCTTGTGCGCGACGGTTGGTCCACCGGCGTCATCGATCTCGCGCCCCATCGGGGCCGGCAGCCGGACGAATATCACGCCTTGAAGGTCGGTCGCTTGCGCAAGCTCGAATCCCTCGGCCTCGCCGATCAGGTCGCGCCGGGCCGGTGGGTGGTCAGCGACCAGGCGGAGACCACGCTGCGCGAGCTGGGGGAGCGCGATGACATCATCAGGCGCATGCACGGGGCATTAGCCGAACGCGGCATTGAACGCGGCGCGGCGAGCTATGTGCTCGCGGCTGAAAGCCTCGATGCGCCGATCGTCGGCCGGCTGGTCGATCGCGGCCTCGACGACGAGCTGAAGGGCACGGCCTATGCCGTGGTCGACGGCGTGGACGGGCGAACCCATCACTTGAGGCTGCCCGATCTCAACGCCGCCGGCGACGGCGCGCCGGGCGCGATCGTCGAGCTGCGCAAGTTCGACGACCCGCAAGGACGTCGCCGCGTGGCGCTCGCCGTCCGGTCGGATCTCGACCTCGCTGCGCAGGTCTCGGCGTCGGGGGCGACCTGGCTCGACCGGCAGGCGGTCGCTCGCACGCCGGCCGCGCTTTCGGATGGCGGCTTCGGCGCCGAGGTGCGGCAGGCCATGGAGCGGCGTGCCGAGCATTTGCTCGAACGCGGTTATGCCGAGCGGCGGGGCCAGCGCATCATCTTCTCGCGCAACCTGATCGACACCTTGCGTTGCCGGGAGCTGGAGGCCTTGGGTGATAGGCTCGCGTCCCGAACCGGCCAGCCATTCCATCAAGCCGGCAGCGGCGAGCATGTCGCCGGCAGCTACCGCCAGCGCTTCACGCTCGCCTCCGGTCGCTTCGCCATGATCGACGACGGACTCGGCTTCCAGCTCGTGCCCTGGACGCCCTCGCTCGAGAAACAGCTCGGCCGCCACGTCACCGGAACGATACGCAACGACGGTGGCATCGACTGGAGCTTTGGCCGAAAGCGGGGACTTGGACTGTAGATCGCGCAGAAAGGACCAACGCCATGTCCGCGACCACCATCCTCTGGGGACAGATCCTGACCGTGCTCGCGATCGTGCTTCTGACGACCTGGGGTGCGACGGAATATGTCGCCTGGCAGCTCGGATTTCAGGGGCAGTTGGGTACCCCATGGTTCAGCGTCGTTGGCTGGCCGATCTATTATCCGCCGGCGTTTTTCTGGTGGTGGTTCTTCTACGACGCCTATGCGCCCGACATCTTCGTGCGCGGCGCGTTCATCGCGGCCTCGGGCGGATTCATCTCGATCGTTGCCGCCATCGGCATGTCGGTCTGGCGGGCGCGCGAGGCGAAGAACGTCGAGACCTACGGCTCGGCCCGCTGGGCCAAGACGGGGGAAGTGAAGGCGGCCGGGCTCCTTGGCGCCGATGGGGTGGTGCTCGGCCGCTACGAGCGTGACTATCTCCGTCATGACGGGCCGGAGCATGTGCTGTGCTTCGCCCCGACCCGTTCGGGCAAGGGCGTCGGCCTGGTCGTGCCCTCGCTCCTGACCTGGCCGGGCTCGGCGATCGTTCACGATATCAAGGGCGAGAACTGGCAGCTGACCGCGGGCTTCCGCGCAAAACATGGGCGGGTCCTATTGTTCGACCCGACCAATCCGAAGTCAGCGGCGTATAATCCGCTGCTCGAGGTTCGCCGCGGCGAATGGGAGGTCCGCGACGTCCAGAACATCGCCGACATCCTGGTCGATCCCGAGGGGAGCCTGGAGAAGCGGAACCATTGGGAGAAGACCAGTCACGCGCTGCTGGTCGGCGCCATCCTCCATGTCCTCTATGCCGAAGAGGACAAGACGCTGGCGGGCGTCGCCGTGTTCCTCTCTAATCCGAAGCGGTCGATCGAATCGACGCTTGTCGCGATGATGAAGACCGCGCATCTCGGCGAAGCCGGTCCACATCCCGTCATCGCTAGCGCAGCGCGCGAGCTGCTCAACAAGTCCGACAACGAACGGTCGGGCGTGCTGTCGACCGCCATGTCGTTCCTCGGGCTCTACCGCGATCCCATCGTCGCCGCGGTGACCCGGCGCTGCGATTGGCGCATCACCGACGTCGTGGGCGACCAGCAACCGGCGACCCTCTACCTCGTCGTGCCGCCCTCCGACATCAACCGGACCAAGCCGCTGATCCGTCTGATCCTCAACCAGATCGGCCGGCGTCTCACGGAGGACCTGCAGGCCAAGGCAAAGCGCCACCGGCTGCTCCTGATGCTCGATGAGTTTCCCGCGTTGGGGCGGCTGGATTTCTTCGAGTCGGCGCTGGCGTTCATGGCAGGATATGGACTGAAGGGCTTTCTGATTGCCCAATCGCTGAACCAGATCGAGAAGGCGTACGGCCCGAACAATTCGATCCTCGACAACTGCCATGTCCGCGTCAGCTTCGCCACCAACGACGAGCGCACCGCCAGGCGTGTCTCCGATGCCTTGGGTACCGCGACCGAAATGCGCGCCATGAAGAACTATGCCGGCCACCGATTGAACCCGTGGCTTGGTCATTTGATGGTCTCCCGGCAGGAAACGGCCCGGCCGCTGCTCACCCCAGGCGAAGTCATGCAACTGCCACCGACGGACGAGATCGTCATGGTTGCGGGCGCTTCGCCGATCCGGGCGAAGAAGGCGCGCTATTACGACGACGCGCGCCTCCTGCAACGCATTCTGCCGGTGCCGGCACTCACTGTTCCCAACCAGGGGCGGCCGAATGACTGGACGGGCCGGCCATTGCCGCCGAAAGCGGAAATCGGCAATGCCGGCTCGACGACCGCGACCGAAGATGACGATCCGACCGGATCCGAACGCCGCCAGCAGCCCGAGCTCAGCCGCGTGACGCTGGTCGAGAGGAGGGCGCCGATCGAGAACGAGTTCGAAGCCGATCCCGTCGATGATGCGGACGATGAGGCCGTCCGCAACAGCCGCATAACCCGGATCATGCAAGGCGTAGCGCGGCGGGTCTCGCTGGACTCCGGCGATGGCACGGAGCTGTGACCGCCATGACCGTCCGCAAGAAGAAGGTCCAGATTTCGGTCTACCTCGACCCGGCCGTTATGACGGCGCTGACGGACTATGCCGCGCGCCGAGACCAACCTCAATCGCTGATCGCTGAGGCCGCGATCGCCTCCTTTCTGTCTCCGGATGCGGCCGAACGACGGGAGGCGGTGATCGCGAAGCGCCTCGACCAGCTCGATCGCCGCATGATCCGGCTTGAGCGCGACGTCGGCATCGCGGTCGAGACGCTTGCCGTATTCGTCCGGTTCTGGTTGACCACGACCCCGGCATTGCCGGAGCCGGCCGCGCAAGCCGCGCGCGCCAAGGGAGGTGAACGCTACGATTCCTTCGTCACCGCACTTGGCCGCAGGCTGGCCAGGGGACCGAAGCTGCTGCAGGAGATCGCGGAGGATCTCGGTGGCGACGATCATTCGGGCCAGGCACACTCCTAGGTCTGTACCTGAGAATTTGTGGGGTGCGCGACGATGGCGTGTCCGTTTAGTCCCGTCCGCACCGAAGTCGTGTGGCGGTGCAATAAGTCGCGAGGGCCCAGATTCGGACACAGACACTGCTGGCGGCCTATTGCTTCGCCCGGCAGCGATCGTCGCCGGCATTCCCCTCCGAGAGCCAAGTTGCAGCCAAATATCACGGGCCGAAGCTCTTGCGCCCAACTGTCACAGGTATAAGTGAACTGCGATTAGCACTCGCTCATTGTGGGTGCCAATCCCGAGATTGTGCACAAGGCCAGGGAGGATCACATGAAATTCCGTCCGCTTCACGACCGCGTCGTGGTCAAGCGCATCGACGCCGAAGAGAAGACCGCTGGCGGCATCATCGTTCCCGACACGGCCAAGGAAAAGCCCTCGCAGGGCGAAGTGATCGCCGTCGGCCCCGGCGGCCGCGACGAGAGCGGCAAGCTGATCCCGATTGACCTTCAGGTCGGCGACCGCGTGCTGTTCGGCAAATGGTCGGGCACCGAAGTCAAGATCGACGGCAAGGAGCTGTTGATCATGAAGGAGAGCGACATCATGGGTGTTCTCACTGGCACCTCCGCCAGCAAGAAGGCCGCTTAAGCCGTACGCCCGCTCCCTTGAGGAGCAGGCGCTGCCGGCGTCTCGAAAGATGAGCCAAGAGCCAACTGTCTCGTTCTTCGAGACGCCCGCTTCAAGAGCACGCACTTCAGGACGAGGAGCAGAGATCAACTCAGGGGAGACAGACATGTCAGCCAAAGAACTCAAATTCGGCGTCGATGCCCGCGACCGGATGCTGCGCGGCGTCGATATCCTCGCCAATGCGGTGAAGGTCACCCTCGGTCCGAAGGGCCGCAACGTGGTGCTCGAGAAGTCGTTCGGCGCTCCCCGCATCACCAAAGACGGCGTCGCTGTCGCCAAGGAGATCGAGCTCGAGGACAAGTTCGAGAACATGGGCGCCCAAATGGTGCGCGAAGTCGCCTCCAAGTCCGCTGACGCGGCCGGTGACGGCACCACCACCGCGACCGTGCTCGCGGCCGCGATCGTGAAGGAAGGCGCCAAGTCAGTCGCCGCCGGTATGAACCCGATGGACCTGAAGCGCGGTATCGACATGGCGGTGGAAGCCGTGGTCGCCGACCTCCAGAAGAACTCGAAGAAGGTCACCTCGAACGAGGAGATCGCCCAGGTCGGCACCATTTCGGCCAACGGCGATGCCGAGATCGGCAAGTTCCTCGCCGACGCCATGAAGAAGGTCGGCAACGAGGGCGTGATCACGGTCGAGGAAGCCAAGTCGCTCGAGACCGAGCTCGACGTCGTCGAGGGCATGCAGTTCGACCGCGGCTACATCTCGCCCTACTTCGTCACAAACGCCGACAAGATGCGTGCCGAGTTGGACGATGCCTATATCCTCATCAACGAGAAGAAGCTCTCCTCGCTGAACGAGCTGCTGCCGCTGCTTGAGGCCGTGGTACAGAGCGGCAAGCCGCTGCTCATCGTCGCCGAAGACGTCGAAGGCGAAGCGCTCGCCACCCTCGTCGTCAACCGCCTGCGTGGCGGCCTGAAGGTCGCGGCCGTCAAGGCTCCGGGCTTCGGCGATCGCCGCAAGGCCATGCTGCAGGACATCGCGATCCTGACCGGCGGCCAGGCCATCTCGGAAGACCTTGGCATCAAGCTCGAGAACGTCACGCTGCAGATGCTCGGTCGCGCCAAGAAGGTGATGATCGACAAGGAGAACACCACGATCGTCAGCGGCGCCGGCAAGAAGGCCGACATCGATGCCCGCGTTGCCCAGATCAAGGCGCAGATCGAGGAGACCACCTCGGACTACGACCGTGAGAAGCTGCAGGAGCGTCTCGCCAAGCTCGCAGGCGGCGTCGCGGTGATCCGCGTCGGCGGCGCGACCGAGGTCGAGGTGAAGGAGCGCAAGGATCGCGTTGATGACGCGATGCATGCGACCCGTGCGGCTGTCGAGGAAGGCATCCTCCCGGGCGGCGGCGTCGCCCTGCTCCGTGCCTCCGAGCACCTGAAGGGCCTGCGCACCAAGAACGACGACCAGAAGACCGGCGTCGAGATCGTGCGCAAGGCGCTGTCGGCTCCGGCTCGCCAGATCGCGGTCAACGCCGGCGAGGACGGCTCCGTCATCGTCGGCAAGATCCTGGAGAACAAGACCTACAATTACGGCTTCGACGGCCAGACCGGCGACTATGCCGACCTCGTCAAGAAGGGCATCATCGACCCGACCAAGGTCGTGCGCACCGCGATCCAGAACGCCGCCTCCATCGCGGCACTCCTAATCACCACGGAAGCCATGGTCGCCGAGCTGCCGAAGAAGAACGCACCCGGCGGCATGCCCGGGGGTGGTGGCATGGGCGGCATGGGTGGTGTGGACTTCTAGGTCCAAAGTTCAGCGTTCAAAGAAAGAGAGGCCCAGCATCGCCGCCCGGCTTTTCTGTACTGGTTATATGTCGGACACGAATCGTGCCGGTCGCTGGGCGAACCACTTCCGGTCTGGCCCGATGACCGAACGACCCCAGAGGTGGTCCGGCCTTCGCGTTACACAGCCAGGGTCAGCAGCGGACGTGCCGACGCTCCCGCCTGACGAAAAAGACTTAGTCCGCGCGTGCTCGTCGACAACGACCTTTAGCACGTATGGCTTCTCGCGCCTTCGCTCCACATCGAACTCAGAGCGGCCCGTGTAATTGATATGCTGGCCATACATGTGCAGTGACATTGAAACGTCTTCTGGCCGAACGTCACAGCAGCTTCTCGGCGCCATGCTCGCTCACGTTGCGGATCAGCGGCGCTTGCGATCAACTACGCATCAGATTCTATGTTCACCAAGACTTCCCCTGCGATAATTTCGGGGGCGCCAAGATGAAGGTCATGCATGCTTGCTTGAACAAACTGCAGGACCTTTTCGTTCGCCGCATTGGCGCTTTCGCGGTCCTCGAATATCATCACAGCGACACCAACGCCTTGGCCCCCATCCAATACATAATAAGATTTAAATCCGGGCGAATCCTTCAGGATCTGGCCGATGCCACTCTTGGCGCGGCGGGCAGCATCCGCAACTGAACGAACCTTGGTGTACTTTCTAACGAACATATACATCTGGCCACCCTTGCATCTCAATTCCGGTCCTGCGCATCAAAGCATATAGGGCCGCTGCTGGACTAGGGCCTGCTTCCGCGATGGTCCAATCGCGTCATTCCAGGCATGCCACTTCCAGACGAGCTCAGTTAGACAACCTCGGAGGCGGTGCGGAGTTGGTATTCGGCCATCTCTGAAGCGAACGTAATCATTCGATCGCTCGTCAGCGCCAGCTGGCAGGGAACGGCGGAATAGCGAGCCCTGGGCCGCGCGTCACCGGCCTCGATGCGAGCGAGCATCTCAGGACCCAGGACGGTCCAAACAGTGCAGATCACGTCCACTGTGGAATCGTTATGAGCGGTGAACCGGCTTATACTGGGAGTATCCGGACTGGACATCCATGAAATCAGTCCAACCGCGAAGGAGGGTCCGATGAAAGCGCTTTTGCTGCTAACGGCGAGCGGTCCTCTGCTTATTCTCACGTCGCACGAGTCCGTACACGATCAGGAGCTTCTCGAGAAGCTCAAGCACAAGGGAATTGGCAAGTTCGTCGCATTTGAGGTTCCCGTGCCACTCGCCAGGGAGCGCTACGGCGGGCATTTCCAAGCCGTTGAGAGCGATCTTCACGAGACTGATGATTTGAGAGTGCTCGACTTCAACGGTCAGCGGGCGTTTCAGCTCTTTCGTTTCGATGAACTCGGAGTACCGATTCTTCAAGAACAGCGGTGATCCCGCCCAAACTGCGGAGCGGGTTCATGAGCAAACGCGCTAGCCGAGGTGGATGGTCTAGTGTGCTCGTTGATGATCGGCGCTACGAAGTTCGAATCGGGACGAGGATTATAGTAGCCTGGGCGGCCGTCATATCCTTAACGGATCCCTCGGACGCTTAAACCACTCTGGAAGCGTTCAACCCAGAAAGCAGTCGAACGGCCAAGCGTTGAAAAAGGGACGGATATTGGGTCGGTAGATCCTACTGATCGATGCAACAGCACCACTGCTTCCTCTCAATTATTGTTCAACGAAGGCCTTCCATCTGTTCAACTGGAGGGGCCTCAGGGCGGTCAGTTCATCGTCCGGCTCGGCAATGCGTTTTGCGGCAGCGATCATTGCTGCCGCTGCACGATTGTAGTTGTCTGCAGTCATTTGAAACGGGAACACGAACTGACCGTCTTTCACTTTGTAGATGCCAAATTCCCTCAGCAGGAGCGTTACACACTTGTCATAGGTCTTGTAATATTCGGCGTATGCGGTCGACAATTCGGCCGCTACGGCAATTGTTTCGGTGTGCTGCGCATCGATCATGCTCATGAATCTGCGAATTGTGTCGTTTCCAACAAGGAGTGAGCGGGCCTCGTCTTCCAGTTTGTCGCGCTCGAATTTTGCGAGAGCGATATAGCGGGGCTCAAAGGTAGCGATACGACCCTCGGCGGCCTTCAGATCGCGAAGAATTGCGTCTAGATCACTGCGGCTGAAAGTCGGATCGATTGCTTTCGGGAGTTCCTTTTGCTCGGCGCCGGTTAGTAGCCTTCGAGCGGCAGCATTCATCTCGATCGCATCCAGGTTTGCGAGTGCGATCATTTTCAGAATCACGTTCGAGGGATGTCGCTTTAGAGCTTGATCCAGTTGTTCAGGATTGCTCACGTCGCGCATGGCAACATAGGCGTCACTTTTTGAGATAGCTTCCTGATATCTCGACAAATCGCCCACAAAGTACAGCCCGCTGAAGCCAAGAATCGTGAACGCAAACAGCAACAATAGGCCGAGTGCCAGCCGTCTCGGCGTCTTCGCGCTTTGATGTACCGGCGATCCCACTCCTCAGACTCCCGTCCGGGCAACGTTCGTTCATTTCATCGGTCGACTCCGAGGAGGTCAAGGTGACCAATGAAGTGAACCCCAGTCAACATCATCGACTTCACCGGGAAAATACGGTCACCGCAGTGAGCTCGTGACGCAGCGCTCTATTGAGGTATTCGATAGCCGTCTTATCGCCCTTCATGCTCAGCTCCTTTCGCGGGTGTCGAACCGCCTGGTGGTGCGGGCGGCTGGAACTTAATGCCTGATTAGGACGATGGAGAGTTTAGCGCGTCTGTGCTTGCGGTTCGAGCAGTGTGGGGCACCTACCGTTCGCCGTCGGTGGAGTCCCGCCACGGTTCGCTACCTTGCAGGACCTAATGTGAAGCTGAACACCGATAGCAAGAGCGCGCTTGCGCAACTCTCTTCCGTGGGCTGGCTATGACGCCATCGACGGCTCGACTCGAGCTGTGTCACCACCGTCTGCTTGGCGTAGAAAACTGCCTGGAGCGCAAACGGCGTCACTCGCGCACCCAATATCGACCAATCTCCGACGTAGCGCCAGGCGCGGCGGCGGGAGCCAGTTTGGTCCTGATTTGATCGGTAAGCACCCTTATTTGATCAACCGCCCGCTTTCGTAAACAAGTAGTCTCGCTCCGCTAGCATCCCCCACGTTCCCAACGTGGTGGTCCCGTCTGATGTGCTGCTCAGGCCTAATAGCCCCGGCTGGCGCACGTCAGGCGGGTTCTGCTGTTAATGGTCAGGCTCCACAGATGGCGGCCCCGACTGCCGGACGCCGGCGATCGCCCCGTGCCCCTGGCTTGGGTTATGTGCGGGCCTTGCGTCCGCTGAAGTCTTCGGCTTGCCAGCTCTTTCTCGCTTCAATACGGGGCGCGTCGTCGCAGCCTTTGCCGGGCAATTACCTGACCGAGGCGAACTCTCGTAGACTCGGTCATGTGTGTCTCTCTCTCTCTCTCTCTCTCTCTCTCTATGCGTTGACGCGGCGCACGCAAGATCCTCGCGATGACGCCTGCGGGAGTTCAGGGGCAAGAGCTTGCTTCGGCGCCGGCAAAGCTGAGGGGTATCCGGTGGTGCGCAACGCGGTTGCAGCCTGCCGCGATCGCCCGACCTACGTCGATCAGGTTGTGTCTCCGCGCCAATGCGTCCGGCCGATTGGGGTGCATGGTCCCGTCTCTGATCGACCTCATGGCTTCCGCAGGGTTTTCTTTTTCCACGCTACGCTACGATCGTCGCGAGCGCCTTGTTGCACGAAGGGAGTGGTGGCTCTTCTATCCATCCCCATCTGAGGGCGCGGTCTAATCCGTCCTCGATAGATGGGTGTGGCAGTGACATTCCAGTCCTTTCAGTCGGAGGCGGTTTCGCGCGGCGCACGCATGCTCCGCAGCGCGCTGGGGCCCGCGATCGCGCGCTATCTCGACGACACTGCGGTCATCGAGGTGATGCTGAACCCGGATGGTCGGCTATGGATCGACCGGCTGGCGAGCGGACTGTCGGAAACCGGCGAGCAGCTCTCGGCCGCCGATGGCGAGCGCATCATTCGCCTGGTGGCGCACCATGTCGGCAGCGAGGTCCACGCCGCATCGCCGCGCATTTCTGCAGAATTGCCTGAAACTGGAGAACGGTTTGAAGGTCTGTTGCCGCCTGTCGTGGCTGCGCCCGCCTTCGCAATTCGCAAACCTGCAGTCGCCGTATTTACACTCGATGACTATGCGGCCTCGCGCATCATGACCTCAGACCAGGCCGAAGCACTGCGGCGGGCGGTGGCCGCGCGGAGGAACATCCTGGTCGCGGGCGGCACCTCAACGGGCAAAACGACGCTCACCAATGCGCTTCTTGCGGAAGTCGCCAAGACCAGCGATCGCGTGGTGCTGATCGAGGATACTCGGGAACTGCAGTGCAAGGCGCCGAATTTGGTTGCGCTGCGCACCAAGGACGGGGTGGTCTCGCTCTCGGATCTCGTGCGGTCGTCGCTCCGCTTGCGGCCGGATCGCATTCCGATAGGCGAGGTCCGCGGCGCCGAAGCGCTCGACCTACTCAAGGCCTGGGGCACTGGTCACCCCGGCGGCATTGGCACCATTCACGCCGGTACCGCGCTCGGCGCGCTGCGGCGACTGGAGCAGCTGATCCAGGAAGCTGTCATCACGGTACCGCGCGCCCTGATTGCCGAGACCATCAACATCATTGCCGTGCTTTCCGGCCGCGGCGCCGACCGTCGCCTCGCCGAGCTCGCGCGCGTCGACGGGCTCGGAGCAACCGGCGACTACAGCCTCTCACCAGCAGGAGATCTCATATGAGCTTTCGAATCTCGCTTCCACCGCGTGCGCTCCCGGTGGCTGTAACGGCAACGGTCCTGTTCGCGACTGCGCCAGCCTGGGCAGCCGGCTCCAACATGCCCTGGGAGCAGCCGCTTAATCAGATCCTGCAATCGGTGGAGGGACCGGTCGCGAAGATCATCGCCGTGATCATCATCATCGTCACGGGGCTGACGCTTGCTTTTGGCGATACGTCCGGCGGTTTTCGCAGGATGATCCAGATCGTATTCGGGCTGTCGATCGCCTTTGCGGCATCGAGCTTCTTCCTCTCGTTCTTCTCCTTTGGCGGCGGGCTGGTGGTCTGATGGATCAACTCGTCGCAGGCTTTGTCGCGCCCGTGCATCGCTCGCTGACCGAACCGATCCTGATGGGCGGTGCACCGCGGTCGGTTGCGATCGTGAATGGAACGCTTGCCGTCGCAGTTGGGCTTGGCCTGCGGCTCTGGATTGCCGGCCTTCTCCTCTGGTTCATCGGCCACTTGGCAGCGGTCTGGGCCGCCAAACGCGATCCGGCCTTCGTTGAGGTCGTGCGCCGCCACCTTCGTGTTCCCGGACATCTTTGCGTTTGAGCTCGCTCCATGATGAATCTTTCCGAGTATCGCCGGTCCAGCACCCGTCTTGCCGATTTCCTGCCCTGGGCAGCTCTGGTCGGCGAGAGCGTCATCCTGAACAAGGACGGCTCGTTGCAGCGGACCGCCGGATTCCGCGGGCCGGATCTCGAAAGCGCCGTACCCGCCGAACTCGTGGCTATCGCCGGCCGCCTCAACAACGCCTTGCGCCGCCTGGGCTCGGGCTGGGCCGTCTTCGTCGAGGCGCAGCGCCATGCGGCTGGAGCCTATCCCTCATGCTCCTTTCCGGATGTGGCATCCGCGCTGGTTGATGCCGAGCGCCGGGCACAGTTCGAGGAGGAGGGCGTTCACTACGAATCCGGCTACTTCCTGACGTTCGTGTATCTGCCCCCGCCAGAGGATGCGGCGCGTGCCGAGCGATTTCTGTATGAGGGGCGCGATCCCGCCGAAACAGCTGACGCGCGCGAGGTGCTGCGGGCTTTTGTCGATCGCACCGACCGGGTGCTGCAACTCCTCGAAGGATTTATGCCGGACTGCGGCTGGCTCGATGATGCCGGGACGTTGACCTACCTCCATTCAACCATCTCGACCAATCGGCATCGGGTCCGCGTGCCCGAAATCCCGATGTATCTCGACGCGTTGCTCGCAGACCAGCCGCTGACCGCAGGTCTCGAGCTGACGCTGGGGGAAGCCAGCTTGCGCGTTCTGACCGTGGTTGGATTTCCGACAGCGACCACGCCCGGGATTCTCGACGACCTGAACCGCCTCGCATTCCCGTATCGCTGGTCGACCCGGGCCATCATGCTCGACAGGCTGGAGGCCACAAGGCTCCTGACCAGGATCCGGCGTCAGTGGTTCGCCAAACGGAAATCGATTGCCGCAATCCTGAACGAGGTGATGACCAACGAGGCGTCATCGCTGCTCGACACCGATGCCCACAACAAGGCAATGGATGCCGACGCCGCGCTTCAGGATCTGGGGTCAGATCAGATCGGCCAGGCCTTTGTCACGGCGTCGGTAACGGTCTGGGACACCGATCCGCGCGCGGCCGACGAGAAACTTCGTTTGGTCGAAAAGATCATCCAGGGCCGCGATTTTACCTGCATGACCGAGACGGTCAATGCGGCCGAAGCGTGGCTCGGCAGCCTGCCTGGACATGTCTACGCCAACGTCCGGCAGCCGCCGGTCTCGACGCTCAACCTCGCGCACATGATTCCGCTATCGGCAGTGTGGGCGGGAGAGGCGAGGGATCATCACCTCGATGCGCCACCGCTGCTCCATGGCAAGACCGAAGGCGCGACCCCGTTCCGGTTCTCGCTTCATGTCGGGGACGTCGGCCATACGCTTGTGGTCGGGCCGACCGGCGCCGGCAAGTCGGTGCTGCTGGCACTGATGGCATTGCAATTTCGCCGTTACCGCAATTCCCGGGTGTTCGCGTTTGATTTCGGCGGCTCCATTCGCGCGGCCGCGATCGCAATGGGCGGCGACTGGCACGATCTGGGCGGAGCCCTGTCTCATGATGCGGCCGAGCGTGTCGCCCTGCAGCCGCTGCTCTGGATCGACGACTCATCGGAGAGGGCCTGGGCTACGGAATGGGTAGCGGCCATCCTGGCGCGGGAAAAGGTCGAGATCACACCGGATGTGAAGGACTATCTGTGGTCGGCGCTGACGTCCCTTGCGTCGGCGCCTGTCCAGGAGCGGACGCTGACGGGCCTGTCGGTTCTGCTCCAGTCGACGGCTCTCAAGCGCGCCCTGCAACCCTATTGTCTGGGCGGACCTTATGGCGGCCTGCTCGATGCCGAGTTCGAGCGCCCTGGCGAAGCTTCTGTCCAGGCATTCGAGACCGAAGGATTGATCGGCACCGGTGCCGCGCCAGCTGTGCTGACGTATCTCTTTCACCGGATTGGTGATCGTCTCGACGGCCGGCCCACGCTCATCATTGTCGATGAAGGCTGGCTTGCGCTGGATGATGCGGATTTCGCCGGTCAGCTTCGCGAATGGCTGAAGACGCTGCGGAAGAAGAATGCCTCCGTTGTGTTCGCCACCCAGTCGCTGTCGGACATCGACGGCTCGGCAATCGCGCCCGCCATCATCGAGAGCTGCCCGACGCGCCTGCTGCTGCCAAATGAACGGGCGCTCGAACCCCAGATCACGGCGATCTATCGCCGCTTCGGGCTCAATGATCGGCAGATCGAGCTCTTGAGCCGCGCCACCCCGAAGCGCGACTACTACTGCCAGTCCCGCCGGGGCAACCGGATGTTCGAGCTCGGCCTTGGCGAGGTCGCGCTCGCCTTCGCCGCTGTCTCCACCAGGTCCGACCAGGCCGCAATCGACCGGGTGCTCGCCGAGCATGGTCGCGAGGATTTTGTGTTGGCCTGGCTGCACCACCGCGGCGTGGGTTGGGCCGCGGATCTCGTTCCCAACCTCAAGAATCTGGAGAAGTCGCAATGAGCCGTTGTCGCCCGTTCCTGGCCGCCAGTATCGTTGCCTTGTCACTGGTGGCCAGCAGGCCAGCGCTGGCACTGATCGTCTTCGATCCCAACAACTACGTTCAGAATGTTCTGACCGCTGCGCGCGAGCTGCAGCAGATCAACAATCAGATCACCTCGTTGCAGAACGAGGCGCAGATGCTGGTCAATCAGACAAGGAACCTGGCGAGCTTGCCATACTCCTCGCTCCAGCAGCTTCAGTCATCGATCCAGCGCACCCAGCAGCTCCTGGCTCAGGCCCAGCGCATCGCCTATGACGTGCAGCAGATCGATCGGGCCTTCGCCACCAGCTATGCGCCGGCAACAGGGAGCCAGGCCAATGCTGCGCTGATCACCGGTGCGCAAGGACGTTGGCAGAACTCGGTGGCAGCCCTTCAGGACGCCCTTCGCGTGCAAGCCGGCGTCGTCGGTAATCTCGATACCAACCGGATCCAGAGCGCGGCCCTGGTGACCTCAAGCCAGAGTGCGAGCGGCGCCCTTCAGGCAACCCAGGCCGGCAATCAGATCCTTGCGCTTCAGGCACAGCAGCTTGCCGATCTCACTGCAACTATCGCATCGCAGGGCAGGGCCCAGGCTCTGGAGTCCGCCCAACGCGCCGCCGCGCAGGACCAGGGACGTGAGCAGCTCCGGCGCTTCCTGACGCCGGGCCAGGGTTATCAATCCTCCAATGTGCAGATGTTTCACTGATGGGCATCCGTGTCACCAAGTGGCTTCCCGCCTCCATGGCACTGGGAGCAACGCTCGTCGCTGCCGCCTGTGCGATTCAATTGCGCGGAGCCGACAAGGACGCAGCGCAGACGCAGGCGGATGCGCAGATGACAGGAGCCTTCTCTCCTGATCTCGCCCGTTGCCGTACCGTGACGCCAGAGCAAGCGACGGAGTTTGAGCGTTGCCGAAGACTTTGGGCTGAAAACCGCCGGCGGTTCTTCGGTCAAAAGGCCGGGCCGGTGCGTGGCGCGGGTGGGGATCCGGGCGGTTCGTCACAGCAATTGGCGCCCAAGGACCAGGGTCGGATTCCACAAGCCTATCCCTCCATCGGGATATCGGGAGAGGGCGATCAATGACGGGCACCGGAGTTATCGACCAGTTCCTCGAAACCTTCACCCGCTATATCGACAACGGCTTTGGCCTTGTCGGCGGCGAGGTCGGATATCTTGCGACCACGCTGGCTGCGATCGACATTACGATTGCAGCCCTGTTCTGGAGCTGGGGCGCGGAGGACGATGTCATCGCGCGGCTGGTCAAGAAGACGCTGTTCGTCGGTGTCTTCGCCTATCTGATCGGCAACTGGAACAATCTGGCTCGCATCGTTTTCGAAAGCTTCGCTGGCCTTGGGCTGAAGGTCTCAGGCACGAGCCTTTCCGCAGGCGATTTCGTCCGTCCCGGAAAGATTGCGCAGGTGGGTCTCGATGCGGGCCGGCCGATCCTCGAGTCGATCTCGAATCTGATGGGCTACATCAGCTTCTTCGAGAATTTCGTCCAGATCGTCGTTCTGCTGTTCGCCTGGGCGGTCGTCCTGCTCGCTTTCTTCATTCTGGCAATCCAGCTGTTTGTCACCTTGATCGAGTTCAAGCTGACGACGCTGGCTGGCTTTGTGCTGATCCCGTTCGGCCTATTCGGCAAGACCGCGTTTGCCGCCGAACGGGTTCTCGGCAATATCGTCTCATCAGGCATCAAGGTCCTGGTACTGGCCGTCATTGTCGGCATCGGCTCGACCCTGTTCGCGCAGTTCACCTCCGGCTTCAACGGCGGGCAGCCGACCATCGAAGATGCCATGACGCTGGTGCTGGCGGCGTTGTCGCTCCTGGGTCTTGGCATCTTTGGACCCGGTATTGCCAACGGGCTCGTATCTGGCGGGCCGCAACTCGGAGCCGGCGCTGCGGTTGGGACTGGTCTTGCTGCCGGCGGCATCGCTGCCGCTGGAGCGGGCCTCGCCGCGGGCGGAGCCGGGCTTGCCGGGGGAGCGGTCGCAGGTGCTGTGCGCGGTGGGAGCGCGATCGCAAGCGGCGCAGCTGCGGCCTACCGCAGCGGCGGCGTGGCCGGCGTTGCCGAGGCTGGCCTATCGGCCGCCGCGAGTCCGCTGCGTCGGGTCGCGGGCGCAGCTGGCGGCGGCGCTCAGTCCGGCTCTCAGGCATCGCAGGGCTTGACCGAGCATCCGCCCGCATGGGCACAGCGCATGAAGCGGGCGCAAACCATCAGCCACGGCGTATCCGCCGCGAGCCACGCTGTTCGATCCGGCGATCACGGCGGTGCCGGGAGCTCGGTCGATGTCTCCGAGGGAGGGCGGTGAACGACCGCCGACTTCGGTTCAGCAGGGGGCCGGAATCTGAATTCTGTTTCTTTCGGGGAAAGTGGTGATGTTCAAACGATCTTCCGTTCATTACGGGCGCACACCCGAGCCGGTGACACCGTATCAGAAGGCGGCGCAGGTCTGGGACGAGCGAATCGGGACGGCGCGCGTCCAGGCCAGGAACTGGAGGATGATGGCCTTTGGCTGTCTCATTCTGTCGTGTGGCCTTGGCGGAGGCCTGATCTGGCAGTCGACGCAGGGCACAATCACGCCCTGGATCGTAGAGGTCGATCAACTCGGTCAGGCCCAGAGAGTTGCTCCGGCCAATTCGGAGTACGACCCGACCGATCCGCAGATCGCCTATCATCTGGCACGCTTCATCGAGGACGTTCGTGGCCTGCCATCCGACGCAATCGTCCTGCGGCAGAATTGGCTCCGCGCCTATGACTTCACGACTGATCGCGGCGCCGTGGCACTCAACGAATATGCGCGGAGCAACAATCCCTTCGCGAAGCTCGGCAAGGCGCAGGTCTCAATCGAGGTCTCAAGCGTCATCCGCGCATCACCGGACAGTTTTCGGGTGGCGTGGGTGCAGCGCGCTTACGACAACGGATCGCTAGCCTCGACCGAGCGGTGGACCGCCATTCTGTCGGTGGTCATCCGGACGCCGCACGATGCCGATCGGCTGCGCAAAAACCCGCTCGGTATCTACGTGAATTCGATCAACTGGTCGAAGGAGCTGGGGCAATGAGCTGGAAAATCGTCGATACTCAGGCAACCGGTTTCAGAGCCGCATTGCAAACAAGCGGTCTCGTCTCCGTGATAGTTATTCTCAGCTGCATGCTGGGTGGTTGCTCGACATTCATCCCGCCCGAAATCACCTACGACGCCGATGTGCCGCCATTACCTGCAGCGCCAGCACCGAACAGTGAGCGGCCCTGGCCGCTCCACGTTCCGCCATCCTGGAAGCCGGCGCTTGGCGGCAAGTCAGGGGCGAAGGAAGAGGCCGAGCCGGTCAGCAGAATCGAGACGGCGAACAGCGCGGCCCGGGTTGAACCCCGCAGGACGGGGTATTTCAATGCGGCGCAGATTTACAGCTTTAGTCCCGGGGCGCTCTACCAGGTCTACGCAGCACCGGGACAGATTACCGACATCGCGCTGGAGGAGGGGGAGCTGCTGACAGGCAGCGGGCCAATCGCCGCAGGCGACACGGTGCGCTGGGTGGTCGGCGACACGGAGAGCGGCAGCGGGGAAACGCGACGTGTTCACGTCCTCGTCAAACCGACGCGCGCCTCGATCGAAACGAACCTCGTCATCAATACCGACCGGCGGACGTATTTGATCGAACTCCGCTCCCGAGAAAAACCCTATATGCCCTCGGTTGCCTGGTACTATCCGGAAGACAGGCAAGGCAAGGCGCGATCGGCACCGCCGACGCCGGTTCTGCCCGACGCGTCGCAACGCCGCTTTCGCTACGCCATCGAAGGTGACAGCCCGCCCTGGCGTCCCCTTGTGGCTTACGACGACGGCCGGAAAGTCTATGTCGAGTTCCCGCGGGGGATCGTTCAGGGCGAGATGCCGCCGCTGTTTGTGCTCGGTGCCGACGGCAACACCGAAATCGTCAACTACCGCGCTTACAATAACGTGTTGATCGTCGATCGGCTGTTCGCGGCTGCTGAATTGCGTTTGGGAGGCGAGCACCAGCAGAAGGTCAGAATTGTCCGGACTGAGGGGAGGCCGTCGTCATGATGACCCAGAATCAGGACGGTGCATCATCCGCCGGGGAACGAACGTCAGATGAACTGGTGAGGGGTTTCCGACTGAGGCCCGAATACCCGCGCGTCACGCGGCTTTCGCGAAAAGTCCTGGCGACAGCAAGTGCGCTCGGGCTGGCCATCATTGGCGGGGCTACAGTGTGGGCACTGCAGAAGAACAGATCCGTTAGCCCAACGTCCGATGAGCCTTATGGCACCGAGCACCACAACGTTGCCGAAGGTCTTGGGACGCTGCCGCGCGATTATTCGGCCGTTCAGCGCCAGGTGCCGCAACTCGGCCCGCCTCTCCCCGGCGATCTCGGCAGGCCGATCCTTTCCGCTCAGGGGCAATTGCCAGTAACCACCGCGGCCGTGCCTGACCAGGAGCAGCAGCGCCGGGAGCAGGAGACCGAGGCGGCGCGCGTCAGCCGTCTGTTTGCGTCAACCAATATCCGGGAACAGCCAGCCGCCACTTCGGTACAGGCAGACGGCCGCGGTACCGCACCGACGACGACAGCATTCAACAATGACGAGGCAGGCCCGCGGAACGAGCAGGAGCGAAAGCTCACCTTCGTCAATGCTCCAGTCGATCGCCGCACCACGAGCCCGGATCGGGTCACGAGGGCAGCGTCACCCTACGTGGTCCAGGCCGGGACAGTCATTCCCGGCGCCCTCATCACGGGTATTCGCTCGGAGCTGCCAGGCCAGATCACGGCACAGGTGACCGAAAATGTCTTTGATACGCCGACCGGGCGCTTCCTGCTGATCCCCCAGGGAGCAAAGCTTGTCGGGATCTATGATAGCCAGGTTACCTTCGGACAGTCGCGCGTCCTGCTTGTGTGGACACGACTCATCATGCCGACTGGTCGGTCCATCGTTCTTGAGCGGCAACCCGGTACGGATACCGCCGGCTATGCAGGCTTGGAAGATCAGGTCGACAATCATTGGGGCGCGCTGTTCAAGGCCGCCGCACTTTCGACGTTGCTGGCTGTCGGCACGGAGGTGGGGGCCGGCTCCGACACAAACGGCAATAACAGTGCGATCATCCAGGCATTGCGGCATGGCGCGGCGGACTCGCTAAGCCACGCTGGCCAGCAAGTCGTTCGGCGTAGCCTGAACATTCAGCCGACTTTGACCGTCCGACCAGGCTTTCCCGTTCGTGTGATCGTAAATCGTGATCTTGTTCTCGAGCCTTACGGAAGGTGATTGCCAAATGGCCAGGCTCAAGATTTCAGCGCTTCCCGATGAAAAGCCGGTAAAGCTTAGTACCGAACTTCCTGCGTCCGTGCATCGAAATCTCACTGCGTACGCCGAAGCACTCGCGCGTCAGTCCGGGCAGCCCGTTGATCCAGTCAAACTGATCGCTCCCATGCTGGCACGGTTTATGGCGACTGACCGCGAATTTGCAAAGCTGCGGCGTTCAGCTCATTCGCCGAGAGGCGAGACTGAAGGATAGCGCTCCCTCAAGAGATTGAGGAAATGTCTCAGAGCTGGATTTCCATTGTCAGGACGCCAATGAGCGCAGAAACCGACCTCCATCTGACCCCGATCGTCGTGCAACTCACGGCTCACGACGTCATTTCCAATAGCCCCAATATCAGAATCCAGCGCAAAGCTTATGCCAAGTCCAATGCTTGTGAGGCCATAAATCAGATGCCTGCTTGCGTGATGCCGCCGAATATTTTCGGTGATCCCCTGCATCAGGAGCTTTGCTTCAACCATGTCCTCCAGACCGCCTGCTTTCACAGGCGCTGCAAGCAAAATGCTCTGATCGAGCAAATCTGTCCAGCAGATCGTTTGGCGCGCCGCCAGAACATGATCGGTCGGCAGCAAGACTGAAATGCGCTCGTGCCAGAGCGCCCGGGCTTCAAGGTCCGTCGAACTGGCTCTTCCGGGCAGAATGATGATATCTGCAGCCCCACTCCTGAGTGCTTTGTTCAACTCTGTCGGCGACCGCTCAATTGCGGCCACCTCGATGCGCTGGAAACGGTGCACAAACTCGCTCAAGATCGAACGCAGATTGCCCCCTGAGACTGAGGTGCATAGGCCAACGGAAAGGGCGCCGGAGCAGCCACGCGCAACATCGCCTGCTGCTTCGACCAGGGCGTCAATTTCCTCCAGGATCGTGTTAACACGACGCAGGAAATTGTGGCCCGCGCGAGTAGGCCGAATTCCTGCCGGTGATCGCTCGAACAAGGGAGTGCCGACAAGGTGCTCCAGTTGGGCCACGGATCTACTCAATGCCGAATGCCGAACACAAAGTAGATCCGCTGCCTTCCGCAGGCTGCCTGAGGAACATGCAAGCACGGCACATCGGAGCTGCTTCAGCTCGATCGTGCGCGCCGAGGAGGGGCGGTTCGATTTGGTTGAGAGCTGCGCATCCATTTCCGGGACCCTGGCAATGAAGCCGATGCACGAAGCGTATGGTGGCTCGACTGTGAGCACACCCTGTAGGATTCAACAGGCTCCCTAAACCTCTTCAGAGCGCTACGAACGCCAGACGTTTGCTCGAATCGTCAGCGTAGGAACCGGACGCGTTGACAGCGCGCCCGTTACGTTGAAGGGCAGGGTCACGGGATAGAGCTCGACCACCAGGCTGGAACCCTGGCGCAAAAGTTTCAGGTCGGTGAATACTCCTTTAATCGGATCGTGGATCATGCACGATATGTCCGCTATTAGACAAGCTATTTCAGTCGCTTACGTAAAATTGACAAACGAACTAAGATAAGATAAATCATGCACGATCCACGATTATTAGGAGCTTTGCCGGCTTTGGGGCGCAAGATTGAGCGGGTCGTGCTGCTGGACCAGGTCTACGAGGTTCTGAAGGAGCGAATTCTCGACCGTGCCTACGAGCCGGACGCGCGGCTGAACATTGATGCTCTGAAGCGAGAGCTCAACGTTAGTTCAACGCCGCTGCGTGAGGCGTTGGCTCGTCTCACCGCCGAAGGACTCGTTTCATCCACGCCGTTTGTCGGCTTTGCGGTCGCTCCCGTACCATCGCCCGAGTACTTCAAGCAATTGTACGCCTTCCGTCTCGTCATTGAGCCCTGGGCCGCGGGTGAGACTGCGCGGCGCCGCCCCTTGGAGATTTTGCAAGAACTCGCTGATGCCGTTGCGGCGATGGGGGCAGCATCGCTGTCGCGACGCTATCGGCGCTATCGCGATTTCTCTCAGGCCGACGGCGCCTTTCATGAGGCCATCATGGCTGGGTCGGGAAATGAGCCTGCGTCCAGGATTTTCGCCGACCTGCGGATACATCTTCACCTGTCAAGGCTCTACATCCACCACGAGCAGGACACCGAGGCCGTCCGCGCGCATCATCT
Organism: Bradyrhizobium sp. 33ap4; assembly: GCF_032654765.1. Classification (NCBI taxonomy): domain Bacteria; kingdom Pseudomonadati; phylum Pseudomonadota; class Alphaproteobacteria; order Hyphomicrobiales; family Nitrobacteraceae; genus Bradyrhizobium; species Bradyrhizobium sp. 33ap4. The sequence continues at coordinate 36,294 of NZ_JAUMTJ010000026.1, forward strand.
CGCCATTCTCGATGCGATTCGCGCTGGAAATGCTGCGGAAGCGGCCGAGCGAATGCGCGAGCATTTGATGATCTCCGAGCGGGAGCTGCTGGGCTGACGCCCTTATACCTGCCTACCCAATTCGCCCGACGAGAGCAGGTAAATCCTCAAGCCATAAGACGCCTAAATGAGGTGGGTTGACAGGGACAAGAGAACGAAAGGCAAGCTGCTCACTGCTGGACTGACATGGCGGAGGAACGGAGGGCCCGCACCAGACGATGATCGTGAGACGGCGATTTTACTTTGGACCCTGATATCGCAGGTACCGTTCTCGAACATTTCGTGGCGGCGGGTCCGTAGGCTCTTTGATGTCGTTTCATAGGGAAGGACGCAAACGTGCTGTCGGGAGACCAGTCTGATCGCAACGCTCCCTACAATCTATCGCGATTGTCGGGTGAGTTGTTATCAGCCGCCGCCGAGACCAGCAGGAACCCCCGCTTCAGGGAGGCGGTTAGGGTATTCGCGCGCCATTACGTTGATACGTTCAGAGGCAACCGTCTTCTCAACAAGATCGCGACGGGAGAAGCGCGCCATCTGCTGTGCGGGCACATGGTTGCTCTTCATTATAGGCGGGACAAGGACGATCCCCAGTGCGGAATTGTCCTCCATCGACTGCAGGAGTTCGCCAGAGCGCATGATCTCTGCAGCAAGAACGGCGTTGCTGCGCTCGTATGCCTTCTGAAACACACGCGATATTTGCAACCCGTTCGTAGCGATGGCGATAGACGCGTGATGAGGCTCGAGCCGTCCGATCTCGCCGGTGACGCATTGCGGAGGTTTATTGTCGCGTTTGTGAAAGCATTGGACATTCTGAATGGCGATGACAGCCTTCAGTCGCGATTCGAACGTGATAAAGGTCTTCCGCAAGCGATCGTCGCTAACGCGATCGAATTGTACTTTGATGATTGTCAGCTTCTCGATGCTGTACCGCAAATGCGTATCTTCAGCGGGCGAGAGGCGGGGTACGAGATTCTGCTCCGGCTCTGGTCGATGTATGATGCGACGCGGGCTATGCCTGATCGAAAGATATCGTTTCCTTACGGGCTCGTCGCGAAGTCGTTCGGTGTGTCAAGAGCGCACGTGCGTCGCCTGATCGAGAGTGCGGCGCGAGAGGGGTATTTCGAGCTGCGCGCTGAGGGCGGACGCTCCATTGAGATTTGTCCTTCCCTGGTTGATGTCGTTGAGACGTTCCTGTCGCTAAAGTTTTCCCTTTATCAGATTGCAGTCAATCGCGTGAATGCGGAGAAGCGGGGCGATTCTCCGGGCAATTCTGGCGGGTCCCCCTCGGCCATCAGCGGAGAGCAGGCTCGAGCGAGCCCGATGCCGGAAATACCCGAGTTGCTGAAAGCGCCTGGAAGGACGCTCATGAGAGGGACGAAGGATCTCGCGTTCTGTCTCTCCGTTCCCTTTACTGGTCAGGATTCGTTTAGCCGGATCATCGCCGCCTATAAGGATGTGGTGTCGGAAATGGGCGGCACGCTTACGATTGTCGACGCGAACTGGGATCCTGGTAGACAGTGTGACCAGATCGCATCACTTGTCGCATCGAGGCCGGACGCCTTGTTCGTCCTGCCAACCGACCCGGCGACGATCTCGAAGGCGGTTCAAGCAGCCAAGGCAGCAGGTATTCCGACCCTTATGTGCGATAGTTCAGCTCCAGGGACGATCGTACATTCCACCTCCATGCACAACCATTTTGGCATGGGTGCGGCCTCTGCGGACTACATCTGCAAGCGACTCAAGGGGAAAGGAAAAATCGCTGCAATCCACCTCTATTCCAACGAAGCGTGGAGCGCGCGGTCGGATGGAATGAGGTTCGTGCTCTCCGGCTATCCCGAGATTCGGATCATTGCGGAGACAGCATATTCACTGACAGGTTCAGCGACGCCTCAACAGGTGGTCGAGAAAATGCTGAGGGAGCACCCGGACATCGATGCGATCTGGAGCGCGTGGGACGGCGGAGCGATCGGCGCTGCAGGTGCGATCCGGGCACTTGGTCGGAGCAGCATTTTCGCAACGGGTATTGATGGCGGCAACGAAGCCTTCGAATACATCAAAGGTGGCTCTGCATTCTGTTTCACAGTCGCGCAATGTTTTCACGAGCAAGTCTATTGGAACGTCTACTACGCGCACGAAGTGCTCGCTGGCCGGCGCTCGCCACGCATGATCATCAATCCCGCATACGCTATCGGTGAGAGAGACTTGTCACGAAATGTTCCGGACAACTATGACCATCGTGGCGTGGCCGATCGTCTTGGATGGCGACGCATCCCCTAGGAATCGCGCGGAGTGGTTCGGCCGGTCGGCCAATTTGCACCTGAATTGATCGGAAAGAGCACCAATTTGATCAATGCGTCGTGCCGACATCCGGATATTCTGGCCTCTTGAGGTTGGTCCGGATCGGAAGAAATCAGGGCTCCCTCATCCCCCAAAGCATGGCGAAAACTCACACACCCCGCCTGACGCGCTCCGTCAGGCGGGTTTTTCTTTCTGCTGTGTCACATCCACGTCGATTGCTTCTGCTGCCCGTGAGCGGTTTCTCTGCGCGGTGCAGGATGCGTTCCTCCTGGAGACCGGTGAGCTTCATTGTTGCCATTTGGAAGCGCATCTGCCTGCCGGTTTGACGTTTGATGCATCCGAAAATGATCAATTCGCACCCGGAAATGATCAGCGGTGCAAATCGCGATTGCTGTTACAGCTGGTTCTACGCAGGGGCACGCTCGCGCCACATCAGGCCGCCGGCGCAGCGAAAATTGACTTCGACGTTTGCTTTTGAAGATGCGAGGCGGGAAACGAGATGGGGCTGAACAATCGGGGCGGAGTCGCATTGCGAAGTCCTCAAGGAGGCCGGCGGCTCGTTGCTTGCGATCGGAGACGCTCCATCGCGAGATCTCCCGATGGTGCGCCTGCTCCGCGTCGAGCCGTAGGGGAGGGCGCGGATGCGTGAGTGTTCGATCGCCGCCAATCGCGACGGCCCGCAAGATCGCGCGGCGGACAGTGTTTTCCTTCTCGTCGTAATCAATAATTTTGACAAGCTTGCCGCGGCCTATGATCAATCGCTGGCATCGGTGGTCAGCGACGTCTTGCACAGGCGTGCTCTGTCCTTCTGCGGCGAAAGTGCCGGGATTGTACGCCTTGCAGCCGGTCGATTTGTGATCGTGATGAGGTGGGCGTCGCGTTTTGCAAACGTCGCGAGCCTCGCAGACGGCGCGACCGCTGCGATTGGTGGCGAGCCAATTCGTTTTGCCGGTGCGGCCGTGCTTGCCGCCGTTTCAATCCGCGTCCTGCCGCCCAATCTGGGTCGCCCTGATGTGTTCGGGAAAGCTGCGTCCTCCGGTAGAATTGTGGAACCGGTGCGAGAAGATGCCGCCTGGAGCTTGCAGTATCGGACCGACATGGCGGCGGCGGTTGCGACTGTCGATGCGCTTCGTGAGGGATGTTTGTCGCTGGCCTGGCAGCCCATTTGTCATGCGAGCCAGCCGGAACGTGTTCTCTACCGGGAGCGGCTGCTGCGGGTCAGCATCCACGATGGTCCCGCCCAGTCGGCCGGCGCGTCCATCCTGGCTATGGAACGGCTAGGTCTGATCCGTCGAATGGATCACTGGGTCGTCAACCGCGTCATCAGCGAGCTGCGCTCTACGCCGGAGATCTGTGTAGGCTGCAATATCTCCGCGCGAAGCGCTGTTCTCGACCATGGCTGGGTGTCTGTGATCGCCAGGCTTCGGCAGAATCCGGATGTTGCATCGCGCCTGATCGTGGAAGTCACCGAGACGGCGCGGTTGCCACCCAGGATGATAGTTCGCGAGTTTGTCGACGCACTGCGTTCGGTCGGATGCCGGATCGCCGTCGACGATTTCGGTGCTGGTAACGGCTGCCGCAAGGCGCTGACCTCGTTGAGGCCGGATTTTGTGAAGATTGACGCCACCTTCTTACATCGCGCGCGCAACGATCGGATCGGGCGATCGCGCCTGTTGCGGTTGGTTCGCTTCGCGGCGCGTCTCGGCGGCATCGTCGTTGTCGAAGGGGTGGAGACGTTGCCTGACGCGCATCTTGCTCAGGAGGTCGGAGCCACATGGCTCCAGGGCTATCTGTTCGGTGAGCCGTCTCGCGAGCTGCCGCGATCGGCTTGTCCCGACGATGACAAGGGTTGCGCGGCGCCGGCGTCGGCAGATCAGGACGTGGTGGTCGGGATGGAGGACCGGTGTACGTCGGCGCTGGGAAGCTCGATCGGGCTCAGAAGCATCTGGGGCAGGACAGTTGGCTCCAGCGTCATGAGCCTCATGCAGGCGCTTCTCTCCGGGTACCTCGTCAGTGGTCTAATGCAGCCGGTTCTTGATTTGCCGCGCACGCTGCTGGCCCGCGGCGTTGGCTGCTGGTTCGCTTAGCGGGGGAGGAGGACGCATGCGAGAATCGACGCGCTCCTCGGCTTCGGCTCTCAGCGCACTCTGCCAGGGAATGCATTTGGCTAACGATCAGGCGCAGCTCCTTCGCCGAACCCTTGGACGTATCGCCTCTCCAAAGACTCTCGATCTGGCGGAGACGCGACCGATCCTGCCGTTGCTGCTGGGAGGGACGACGCTCGTCTTCTCCAGCAGCATGATGGTGATGTTTGATGCCCCGACCGCAGTTGCGGCGACCGCATGCGGATTATCGGTGCTCGGGTCGGTTGCGTATGAACTCCGGTTCAGCTCCACCCGGCGCGCGCGCAGGCCATCTTCCCGCGCCATGGATCTGCGGGCGCATCCAGTTCCCAATGACCAGGCCTTGCCCGCGCTCCTGGAAGCGGTGGCGCGGTTTGCGCCTCGACTGCACCGGCTGAAGCGCCTGGTTCATGGGCGGTTCTCCGAGGTAGGCGAGGCCGGACGCTGGCAGTCGGACGTCATGTTGACGGCCTATGTGATGGGGCTCGTCGACCGGCGCGACGATCGTGGCCGTTCGTCCGAGGCGCCACACTACCTGCTTGCGCATTTGATCGGCGCTAGCCGTGCCGAGGCGGCCATTGCGCGCCTTTGCAGCGGCGCTGCGCCCTGGACGAACGGTCTGTTCGAAGTGATCGAGGCGATCGGGCACATGGATCGCCTCAGGCTTCGGGCCGAGCAACTGTCGACCCGCATCGGAGCGACTGGGCCGCACCGAAGGCCTGTGGATGCAGTCCGTGAACTGTGATGAACAAGAGCCGCCGGCGCATCGATCGCTGGCCAGTGAGGCGCAACAGATGGAGAGGGTGACCACTCGTCATCACCCCGCTTCGATCCTCTTTCTTACCAAAGGGGCAGATCATGTCTGAACTCAATCGTTGCTCTCCGGTTTCATCGTCGGCTCCGCCGACCGCCAAGCGCGTCATCGCTCGGCCGTCGCGCGGCTTTGTCGAGAGCTGGCTCGGCTGCGGTCACACCAGCCGGTCGTTGCGCAAGCGCCTGATTGCGGTTTTGCGTTGCGCGCATCGTGTGCTCGGCATCAACCGGAAGGCACTCGGACTCGGGTCGTTCGGGCTGGGGCGCGTCACTGCGACGGGTATGGTGTTTGCGACGGTGCTTTCATCCGTCACCGGCGTGCAGCCGGCTCTTGCCGGTGTTACCGGCAGCAACGGCGGCGGTGTACAAGGACTGGATGGCGTTGCGGGAGGCGTGTGGAATAATGGTCGCGTTGGATCTTCATTCAACGGTGTTGCGTTTGAGGGAGCGACCGATTGCGGGATGCTCAGTGGTTCTGGTGGAACATCGTTTACCCCACTCAGCTCCTCCCAGATCTATGGAAGCGGACCCAATCATACGGGTGGAATCTATGGTCTTGGCGCGCAGGGAGCTCCAATTAGCTTTGGGGCTACATCCAATGCTGGCGCAACGACGCCTGGCATAAATAACTGGACCTGGGCGCAGACCATTGGAAATTTCTTTGTAACCTGGGCAGGTGCAGATGGTGCAAGCAACCTCACCACGGGCATCGCGAACACTTATAACGTCGCCTATGGCATGAACTCATTTGCAACCGGATGCGGGTCGCAAGCTCTCGGTATTGGCAGCACGGCGATGGGCTGGGGGGCGGTGGCCACCGGGTCGGGGGCTGCGGCTTTTGGCATCAATGCCTACGCAACAAAGGCAGGTACGCTTGCAATCGGCACACAAGCGGCGGCCTCGGCGGTCGATTCCACTGCGATCGGGACTCTTGCGAATGCTGCGGGCGTAAGCGGCATTGCGATTGGTGCCGGTGCAACGGCGGTCACCGACGAATCCGTTGCCATTGGCAGGAACGCCAGCGCCGATGGAGGGAAAGCGGTTTCGATCGGCTCCGGGAACAAGGCCTTCGGGAATGGTGCGACTGCGATCGGCGACCCGAACAACGCCAGTGGCACGGGTGCGCTTGCCCTAGGCGCCAACAACATTGCCAACAGCGATGGCACGGCAACGGCAACGACCGCCAACCAGGCCAACGGCGCGGTCGCCCTAGGCAACAGCAACGTGGCGGTTGGCCCAGGTGCAGTCGCCATCGGCAACACCTCGCAGGCCAACAACGCTGGTTCCGTTGCCGTCGGTGATGCGGCGCAAGTCAGTGCGGGCGCCACCCGAGGCGTGGCCCTGGGCTCCGGCTCGACCGTCACGCATGCCAACAGCGTCGCGCTGGGAGCCGGGTCGGCCACGACCGTCGGTGCACAGGTTGGCTATATAGCCTATGGAGTCGCTGCGCCCCAGACGTCAGCCGGCGAGGTGAACACCGGCAACCGAAAGCTCACCGGGGTCGCTGCGGGAAGTGCCGCGACCGATGCCGTGAATGTCGGTCAGTTGAACCAGATCGCACAGAACACGGCCACGTCGCTTGGCGGCGGCGCTGCTTACAATGCTGCTACGGGCGCCTATACCCCGCCGGGCTACTCCATTGCCAGCATCAGCGCGACAGGTGCGAACACGGGACCAGCGACGCAGACCAGCGTGGGCGTGGCGTTGGGGGCACTGAACACCAATGTGGGCAATGTTGCCGGGATCGCGGTGAAATACGATGCCGCTGGTGGTAACACCGTCACGCTCGGTGGGACGGGTGGCCTTGGAGCTCCGGCAGGCGGTGTCAAGATCACGAACTTGACGCCCGGCACCCTGTCGGCGACGTCGACCGATGCAATCAACGGTTTGCAGCTGTTCACGACGAACCAGAACGTCGCCACCAACACGGCGAATATCGCAACGCTGGGACAGAAGGGGTTGCAGTGGGACTCCACACTGGGGGCCTTCAGCGCTGTCCATGGCAGCACGACGCCGCAGAAGATCACCAATGTGGCGGCTGGCTCGCTGTCGACGACCTCCACTGATGCAGTCAACGGCACGCAGCTCAACGCGACCAATGAGAACCTTGCCAATCTAGGAACGCAGATCAACAACGGGTCCGTTGGTCTGGTGCAGCAGCCTGGCGGGGCGGGCAACAATCTGACGGTTGGCGCGGACACGAACGGCGGGGCGGTCGACTTCAAGGGCACGGCGGGGAATCGCAGGCTTATCGATGTCGCGGCCGGTACCCTGTCGGCGACGTCGACCGACGCAGTCAACGGCTCGCAACTCTTCGCGACGAATTCGTCGACGGCGGCCGCGCTCGGCGGCGGAGCGGCCATCAACGGGGCCGGCGGCCTGACGGCGCCGAGCTATGTGCTGTCGACCGGGACGGTGACCAATGTCGGCGCGGCGCTGAGCAACGTCGACGCGATCGGAACGAAGTATTTCCGGGCCAACTCCAGCGGTGCCAGCAGCAATTCGACGGGTCTCGATGCGGTCGCCATCGGTCCGGCAAGCATTGCGGCAGGCAATTCCTCGATCGCTGTCGGAAACGGAGCTCAAGGGCTGTCCGGCGACTCGATCGCCATTGGCAGAGGCAGCACCGCCGGAGGTGGTCAGTCCATCTCGATTGGCGCCGGTAACAGCGCTTTCGGCAACGGTGCGCTCTCCCTTGGCGACCCGAACTACGCCAGCGGCACCGGCGCGCTTGCCCTGGGCGCCAACAACGTCGCCAACAACGATGGCACCAATTCGGCGACGGCGGCCAATCTGGCGCAAGGTGCCGTCGCTCTCGGAAATCAGAATGTGGCGGTTGGTCAGGGCTCCGTTGCGATTGGCAACACGTCAAAGGCCAACAATGCCGGATCTGTTGCCATCGGTGACTCTGCCGCGGTCAGCAATGCGGCTAGCCAAGGTGTGGCCTTGGGTTCCGGCGCGGCCGTCACGCATGCCAGAAGCGTCGCGTTGGGAGCGGGGTCGGCGACGACGGTGGGGGCAGAGGCGGGATATGTCGCATACGGAATTGCTGCGCCCCAGACGTCGACCGGCGAGGTGAATATCGGGAACCGCAAGCTCACAGGGCTCGCTGCGGGAAGTACCGCGACCGATGCCGTCAATGTCAGCCAGTTGAACCAGATCGCGCAGAACACGGCGACATCGCTTGGCGGCGGCGCAGCCTATAATACTGCGACGGGCGCCTATACCGCGCCCAGCTACTCCATTGCCAGTATCAGCGCGACAGGTGCGAGCACGGGATCAACGACGCAGACCAACGTCGGTGGGGCGCTCACAGCGCTGGGCACCAATGTGGGCAACGTAGCCGGGATCGCCGTGAAATACGATTCCGCTGGTGGCAGCATCATCACGCTCGGTGCGACAGGCGGCACCGGTGCCCCGGCAAGCGGTGTTAGGATCACCAACCTGACGGCGGGGGCGTTGTCGACTGCCTCAACGGACGCGGTCAACGGCGCGCAGCTCTTCACCGTCAATCAGAACCTCACCAGCCTGAGCAATCAGATCAACAGCGGGTCCGTCGGTCTGGTGCAGCAGCCTGGTGGGACAGGCAGCAATCTGACGGTTGGTGCGGGCACGGCCGGCGAGGCGGTCGACTTCAAGGGCACGGCGGTCAATCGCAAGCTCATCAATGTCGCGGCCGGCACCCTGTCGGCGACGTCGACTGACGCGGTCATCGGCTCGCAGCTCTTTGCGACCAATCAGAACGTCGCCACCAACGCGGCTAGCATTGCGACGCTGGGGCGGAATGCGCTGCAGTGGGATCCTGCGTTGGGGGCCTTCAGCGCGGTCCATGGCAACACCACGCCACAGAAGATCACGAATGTAGCCGCTGGTACTCTCTCCGTGTCCGCAACCGATGCAGTCAACGGATCACAGCTCTTCACGACCAATCAGAACGTCATCAACTTGAGCAATCAGATCAACAGCGGGGCCGTCGGTCTGGTCCAGCAGCCAGGTGGGCCGGGTAACAATCTAACGGTCGGGGCGGGCACGGACGGCGGGGCTGTTGACTTCAAAGGCACGGCGGGAAACCGCAAGCTGATCGATGTCGCGGTTGGCACCCTGTCAGCGACCTCGACCGACGCGGTCAATGGCTCGCAGCTCTTCGCGACCAATCAGAGCATTGCGGCTGTTGGCCAGAATGCACTGCAGTGGGATCCGACGCTGGGGGCCTTCAGCGCGGTCCACGGTAGTGCTGTGCCCCGCAAGATCACCAATCTGGCAGCAGGAGCGCTTTCGGCCACGTCGGCGGACGCGGTGAATGGCTCGCAGCTTTTCACAACCAACCAGACGGTTACCACGCTCGGGTCGAGTGCCGTTAGCGCGCTCGGCGGGACGACTTCCTACAATCCAGTCACCGGCCAATTGACCGGCGGTTTCGCCTATAGCGGATCATCGTTTGGCTCCGTCCAATCAGTTTTCGATGCCATCAACATCTCCATCAATGGTGGTGCAGGTATCAAATATGTTCACGTGGCCTCGACGAAAGCAGACAGTCAGGCAACCGGGACCGACTCAATCGGAATCGGGCCGGCGAGCGTTGCCTCCGGTGGGGCGTCGATTGCGATCGGCAATGGCGCCCAGGGACAGTCGACCAACGCGATCGCCATTGGCACTTCCGCAACTGCAGGGGGTGGCGCTGCGGTTTCGATCGGGGCGGGCAATTCTGCCTTCGGAAACGGAGCTGTCGCTTTGGGTGACCCGAACTTTGCTAGCGGCACCGGCGCATTTGTGGCGGGTGCCAATAGTATCGCCAACAGTGATGGCTCGAATTCAGCGACGGCTGCCAATCAGGCAAACGGCGCCGTGGCCATTGGCAACGCCAATAGGGCGATCGGCCAGGGTTCAGTTGCCCTGGGCAACACGTCAGCCGCCAACAATGCTGGATCGGTCGCCATCGGCGATAGCGCCAATGTTGGCGCCGCAGCAAGTAAGGGCGTGGCACTTGGCTCCGCTTCAAGTGTGACCGGCGCGAACTCGGTGGCGATCGGCGCCGGATCCACCGATGGCGGTCAGGCAAATGTTGTGTCGCTCGGTGCCGCGGGGGCGGAACGCAAGATCATCAATGTCGCGGATGGCACGTTGTCAGCCAATTCGACAGAGGTGGTGAACGGTCGGCAGCTCTTTCAGACCAATCGGAGCGTTGCGAGCCTCGCGACCCAGATCAACAACGGCTCGGTGGGCCTTGTGCGACAGGCAGCACCAGGTGCGGACCTGACGGTCGGAGCCGTGACTGACGGCGGAGCCGTCAATTTCCAGGGCTCGGCCGGTGATCGCAAGCTCACCCATGTTGCAGCAGGAGCGGTCTCGGCAGCTTCCACCGATGCCGTCAACGGTGCGCAGCTCAATGCGACCAATCAGGCAGTGGCGGCGGTGAACAAGCTGTCCGTGAAATATGTCGCGGACAGCAACGGCAATCCAACCAACACCGTCACCCTGGTTGGCGCCGGCAATGGCCAGGCGGTCAAGATCACCAACGTGGCGAATGGCGTCGCGCCGACCGATGCCGTCAACGTGCGACAGCTGCAAGCGCTGGGGGCGAGTCAGATCAGTTACGATACCAATCCAGACGGGACACAAAATCACACCAGCCTGACGTTCAATCGTGGCGGAGGTGCTGCCGTCCTGCACAATGTCGGGCCCGCTGTTTTGGGTACTGATGCGGTCAATCTGAATCAGCTGGCCGCGACCGCGGCGGCAGACCGCAGCTACACCGACACCCAGGTTGGTGGCCTGCGCAATGATATGTCGCGCGGATTTGCGATGCTCGACAATCGTATCAGCGGGGTCCAAAAGGAAGAACGGCAAGGCATTGCTGCGGCAATGGCCATGACGTCTTCCCCCATGCCCTCGGCACCAGGCAAAACGACCTGGGCCGCGAACACGGCCCTCTTCAAGAGAGAGGTTGGGCTCGGAGCGAGCTTTGCACATCGCTTCGCCACCGCCATTCCGATCGCGTTCACGGGAGGCGTGTCCTGGGCCGGTAACGATAATCTCGGCGCGCGGGTCGGTTTGATGGGCGAGTTCTAGTTCGAAGGCCGAGCGGGGCGGACCGCCCCGCTCGGGCAGAATTCATCAAGTTTGCTTTCACGAAGGTCGCCTGTTCATGTGCTGGCACATTAAGCGAGATCCCTTGTTGGCGAAGTCTTGCCACCTGTTGTCAAGGCTGGGTTTCGTGCTTGTCGCTGCCATATGGGTCAGCGCGTCGGCGATCGCCCAGACAAGCTTGACCTCCGGCGCCGCGACGACCCGACTTGCGACAGTCGCCGAGCCAAACGAGAGTATCGCGGCGGGCGACCTCGTCCGGGTCATTTCCTATTTCGGCGCCTGGACACTTGTCTGTGACAACCGCCTTTCGACGCGCAGGCGGGTCTGTGCAATCGAGCAGAACCTCACAGAAGGGGACGTCTCTCTGTCGTGGCGCATTGGGCTGACAAATGATGGCAAGCCGGCTCTTGCCATCGATGTGTCCAAGACAGTCGATCAGATGGCGGGCCTTACATTCAGGGTTGGCAAGTTCGTCACCACCATCCCTTTTGAAAGCTGCGTTACGACCTGTCGAGCGGTCATTCCGTTTGACGGCTTCATTCAACAGGGTGTGCTCGACAGCGAGCTCGTGGGGTTTGCTTTCACTCTGGCCGGAAACGCGACTGCGATTGTCGCCGACATGAACGGATTTAAGCAGGTAATGGCGGCGGCGCAGCGTCCGCTCGACCTGACCTCCGCAAACCCGGCAAGTCCGTCACGGCCGGCGCGAGCCGCACCAAAATCCAAGGCCAAGGCCGCGATCGCTGAGGTCAATCCATGAGTTCGAAAATGGCGCCAACTGTCCGGAAAGGTCTGCACACATCGTCGATCCTGCGTCACCTGTTCTCAAAACATGGGACCGTAGACATGAGAGGCGGCTCAATTCTCCACCGCATCATGACTAACGATGTCCGAGATGATCCGACGGATCTGCCAATGGTGGCGCCCTTCAGGGACGCCACCCGACACAATCTCATCCCACGGTAGGAGCTCGTTCATAGACATGGCAAGGTCCGAATTCTTCTATCCCGTGTTGGCGGGCGTTGTTGTTTGCAGTCTCGCCGGTGGTGTGGCCATGGTGCTTGCACAAGGAAGCACCCCGCTCGCGATGCAGAGACCGAAGGCGCGCTCGGCCTTGGCGAAGTCTCCGCTTGCTGCACAAAAGCCGGCTCAGCCTGCCCTGCAGGGAGCTGCTCAGGCTGCGCCGGCGGGTTCGGATCCACAGGGCGCACCAAAGCCTTCAGCCTTCGACGAGAATATCAGTCGGTCCGGAATTAAGACCTGCGCGAAGGGATATGTGGGGCTTGGGCAGGGCGTGATCCCTGCACAGTCCGAGTTTGCGGCGCTGTTTCAGTGGAACAAGGAGAATGCAGACACGCATTCCGTGCAATCACTCGTCGGCATCCGATCGTCGGACCAGAGCGTTGCCGGCGTGATCTTTGCTGCGCCGGTCGGTGGCGCTTGCGAGGGGCAGTTCGTGCGCGTGACGCCGGTTGCCAGCAGCTGCAGTGCGTTTGCGCGAGAGATGAACCCCAAGAGTACGGTTCAGGCGAACCTTGGCCAAATCCCCGTCATCGCGACAACCGATGGGCCTCAGGTTTTGCTTGTGCCCGCAGGGGAGACGGCCTGCACCGTCGTTTTGGTCGGACGTGTGACTCTGTGACGATGAAGATGAGGCCGGGCGCGAAGTGTTTTGGAAAAGTCAGTGACGGGTCAGCAAAAGAAGAACAGAAAATAACGGGAGGACGGTGGATGTTCCCACCATCGGGGTTGCGCAAGCTGGCCGTCGATATGGCGGTCGACTCCATTCGGTCTGGCGCGCTTCAGGACGCGATCGACCGTCGTGTTCGGCTGCGAACTGAAAGCCAGTCTGACGATGGCGCGGAAGCACTCCGGGATTATCTGACCGGGGAAATGTCCACGACATTGAAACGGCTGGGCTTCACCTGCCGAATTGTTGAAAACACCCTCCACGCCTGCGCCCCCTTTCTGATCGCAGAACGACACGAGGATGATCTGTTGCCGACAGTACTGCTTTATGGCCACGGCGATGTGGTTCACGGCAAGGAGGAGGCATGGCGAACGGGTCTCAGTCCATGGCGTCTGACGATTGATGGTGATCGTTGGTACGGGCGGGGGACGGCGGACAATAAGGGGCAGCACTCGATCAATCTGGCGGCCCTGGAGTCTGTGCTCGATGTCCGCGCGGGCCGGCTGGGATGCAATGTGAAATGGCTCTTTGAGACCGGCGAAGAGATCGGCTCTCCGGGATTGCGCGAGCTCTGTCGGGCCGAAAAAGGGACGCTTGCGGCCGACGTGTTCATCGCGTCCGATGGCCCCCGTCTCACGGACGATCGACCGACGATCTTCCTTGGATCTCGAGGCAGCGTCTCGTTCAGCTTGAGCGTGACGCTGCGCGAGACGGGCTTGCACTCAGGAAACTGGGGCGGTCTGAAGCGGAATCCGGCGACGCTCCTCGCCGCTGCTCTCGCGACCATGGTGGATCAGCGGGGCCGGATACAGCTGGACGGCTTGAAGCCGTCGGGGATTCCGGAGCAGATCCGTCAGGCGATCATTCGCTTGCGGATCGATGAAGATGTCCTTGGCGAGCCTATCGATACTAGGTGGGGCGAAGAGGGAATGAGCGCGGCGGAGCGGCTCCTCGGCTGGAATGCGCTCGAAGTGCTCACGTTGAGCGCCGGCGATCCACAGAAACCGGTCAATGCCATCCCGCCATCCGCAACCGCCCGATGCCAGCTGCGCTTTGTCGTGGGTACGCCGTGGCGCGAGGTAACGGCAGCGCTGCGCAATCATTTCGACAGGAACGGTTTCGAGGATGTCGAAATCACGTTGCACCGGTACACGCCCGCGACCCGCGGAGATCCAGGCGCGCCCTGGGTAAAATGGGCCGAGGCTTCGCTGCGGGCCACGACCGGCAAGGATATCGCCGTGATGCCGAATCTCGGCGGGACCCTTCCCAATGACGTCTTCGTCGATGTGCTGGAGTTGCCGACGATCTGGATTCCGCACTCCCATCCCGGCTGTCACCAGCACGCGAGCGATGAACATCTGTTGGCCTCGGTTGCGGCAGAGGGGCTTCAGGTCATGGCTGGCATTTTCTGGGACCTGGGCGATGGACAGCGTGCCAGCTAGAGCACTGCGTCGGGAGAAAAGCATGCAGTCGCAAGCAGAAGGGCCCGCCTCGATTGCGGACTCGAGCAGGCGCCACACGCAGACGCCTCGATGGCGCGAACCGGTCGCCGCGCTCATCGGCAACACGCTCGAGTGGTTCGACGTCGGCGTGTATGCCCTGTTCGCCGCCACGATTGGACGGGTGTTCTTTCCGTCCAGCGACCCGAACGTCTCGCTCATGCTGGCGTTCGGCACGTTCGGTGCGACTTACCTGATCCGGCCCGTCGGTGCAGTCGTCCTCGGAGCCTATGCCGACCGGGCCGGGCGCAAGAAGTCGATGACGCTGTCGCTGAGCTTGATGGCGATCGGTACACTCATGATGGCGGCGATGCCGTCATATGCTGCGGTCGGCGTTCTGGCGCCGGTCGGGGTCGTCGTAGCGCGGCTGATCCAGGGCTTCTCCGCTGGTGGCGAGTTTGGAAGCGCCACGGCCTTTCTCACAGAGCACGCGCCGCGCAGGATGCGCGCGCTGTTTGGCAGCCTGCAGTTTGCCAGCCAGGGGCTCGGCACAATCCTTGGCTCGCTGTTCGGCTACTACCTGACGGTCTCGCTGTCGGCCAGCGAGATGCAGGCCTGGGGCTGGCGGATCCCCTTCCTGTTCGGTCTTCTGATCGTGCCGGCCGGGCTTTACGTCCGACATGCCGTGGATGAGACACCGGAGTTCGAGCAATTCCGCGCAAGTCGTGAAGGTCCGCAAGTCAATCCGTTCATTGAATTGCTCAGGACACAGAAAACACTCGTGTTGATTGCGGTCGGCAGTATCGTCGTTTCGACTGCGTCGACCTTCATCATCAAGTATATGCCGTCCTATGCGGCCGGCAGGCTCGGGCTTGCGGAATCGGACGGCTTTGTTGCCACCTTGCTTGCCGGTTGCATCCTGACCTTCGCCACGCCGATCGCGGGCTATCTCGCAGACCGCGTTGGGCGCATCAGGTTGATGACGGTTGCGGCGGCTTTCTATCTCATTGCCAGCTACCCGTTGTTCTATCTGCTCGCCGCCCGACCGAGCGTGACTGTGCTGCTGGTGATCGTCGGCGCAATTGCGATCATCAAGGTCGTCTATTATGCGCCGCTGCCTTCGATCATGGCCGACATCTTTCCGGTGACGACGCGTGGGACCGGGCTCAACCTCAGCTACAATGTCGGCGTGACGGCTTTTGGTGGCTTTGCGCCACTGATCTCAACAGCTCTCATTGGTTTGACGGGATCGTCCGCCGCGCCCGGCCTCTATCTCGTGTTCGTGTCCGCCATCAGCATAGCGGCGCTGGCGGCCGTGACGTTCTCTCTCAAGCTCAGGTAGGCAAGCGGTCGCGCCATCGAAGACTTTGGCAGCGGCGGATCACGGAGGTTGGCAAATGACTGTGCTGGAGACACTCGCGAACTGGTGCCACGATCGCGATGCAGTCTGGACGGAGACGGCACTTTCGCGCGCGGAGCACGCGATTGCCGACACCATCGCGTGCATCGTTGCAGGTAGCCAGGATGCAGTTAGCAAACGCGTAATCGGGAGCCTTTTAGGATGGGACGGCGCCGGCACATCGACGGTGATCGGGACATCGCGATGTTCGGCCGCGCCCTGGGCCGCCCTGATCAATGGCACAGCCGCCCACGTGCTCGAAATCGACGACAACTACTATCCGGGCCTGACCCACGCCTCTGCGATTCTGGTGCCGGCCCTGCTTGCGGTCGCCGAGGAGATCGATGCGAGCGGAGCCAGCCTCGTTGACGCTTATATTGTCGGTCTCGAGCTTCATGCCGCGCTGGGGCGGGGCGTCAATCGGCCCCATTATTTTGCCGGCTGGCATCCTACAGCGACGGTCGGTTGCATTGGCACCGCGGGGGCCTGTGCGCGCCTTATGGGGCTGTCGCGCGAGGCGACGCTTCATGCGATGAGTCTTGCGACGAGCATGGCGGCCGGCAACAAGGCGCAATTCGGGACGCAGGCCAAGTCGGTTCAATGCGGGCTGGGAGCGCAACACGCCGTGATGGCTGCCCGGCTCGGCGCCGCCGGGGTGCAGGGTAATCCGGCCGTGCTGGAGCACCCCCAGGGATTCCTTGCACTTTACGGCGGGCCCGATCCGCGGGGATGGGAGGCGCCCCTGAGGATTCTCGGCAATCCACTGGCCATCGAGGAGTTCGGCCTCGCGCCGAAGCGGCATGCGTGTTGCGGATCGGCGCACAACACGCTGGACTGCATTCTCGATCTTCGGGCCCAGCATCCGTTCAATGCAGATGAGGTCAGGAGCATTGAGGTTTTGATCGGGGCAAGCAATCGCCGCAACTTGCAATACGACAATCCGGAAGACGCTTTCCAGGCGCGCTTTTCCATGCATTACAATGTCGCGCTGATCCTGTTGTATGGCCGCGTAAGCGTATCGGATTTCACGGACGAGGCGGTTTGGCGGCCGGAGGTGCGCGCGCTGCTTGACCTGACGCACATATCGGCGCGTCGTTTTGACGACGAACCGAAGGATCCGGACATCCGTCTGCCACATCTCGTCAAGCTCACCCTTAAAGATGGACGGGTGTTGCGGACAGAGCGTGCTTATGCGCGGGGACTACTCCAGGATCCATTCACCGATGCGGAGCGTGCAGACAAGATAGCCGACTGCTGTCGTCCCGTCTTGCCGGGCAATCGACTGCCGGCTTTGTTCGATCAACTGCGTTCAGTCCGAACCGTCGCGAAGGTTCGCTCGTTGATGGACCTGCTTGCTTTTCGGTCGGACCGGCGGATCTGATTTGGGCTCGAGCGCAAGGAATGCAGATAGGGGGCTGACCCACGGTGCGCAGCCATTTACGCCGGACGCAGAAAGAAACAGGCCGGCAGGTCTTTGGGGTGGCGATCTGGGTGCGCGGAATTGACTCGTGGACGATCCACGACGCACGAAATTGAGGGAGATGTCATGTTGCTGACTTCCGAGCGAAAGGTCGAACGCTTCGTACTCTTCGACCGGGGCTACGGTCCTGAAGGAGCGCATTCTTCGACGTGCAGCATGGCACGCACCGGCAAATGAACCGGTTCGCAAGGCCTTCGAGGCATGTGGGGCCATCTTCATACGTCACGGCTCGAGCGGGACGCCAACGTTTGTACGCGCAGCAGTTCGCCATCCTCGAGGCAATTAACGCCGGCGCCGCCGAGCGCGTGCGGGAGGACTCGGTTCTGTCGGAGGAAAAGCCGCCGGGCTGACACCATGACGAAAGTTCCAGCTCTGCTCTGCTCAAAAGAACCACGGCGCTCATCCTGTCAGGGGCGCAGGCTGGCCATAACGACAGGACAGACGAGGAGGAGCCGTTCTTGACCTTTTCTCTCGCAGCCGATCATGCACCCGCCGAACGTGCCAACATCCAGCGCGCGATCATTGCGGCGACGATCGGTACGATCATTGAGTGGTTCGACTATGCACTCTACGGCGCGGCGTCGGGTTTGGTCATAAACCGGCTTTTCTTTCCGCAGTTTTCCACCTCTGCAGGAATCCTGGCGGCGTTTGCGACATTTGCCGTCGGCTTTTTCAGCCGGCCGCTCGGCGGAATTCTGATTTCGCATTTCGGTGATCGCTTTGGTCGCAAACCTGCTCTCATTTTCACGATCTCGCTGATGGGAGTGTCCACAGTCGCCATGGGCCTGCTGCCGACCTATGCCCAGGTCGGGATTCTCGCACCCATTCTCCTCATCATCTGCCGCCTTCTCCAGGGGTTCGGTGCCGGCGCAGAATATGCGGGCGCCGTCACGCTTGTGGCTGAATATGTCCCTTCCTCTCGCAAGGCATATTTCACGGCCTACCTGCAGGCCGCGGCCGTCGCTGGCATCATGCTCGCCACGCTGCTCTTTCTCTTTGTCGCCTATCTTCCGGAAGACGTCTTGTTCGCCTGGGCGTGGCGAATTCCCTTCCTCGTCTCGGCTTTGCTGCTCGGCGTAGCGCTCTATATTCGCAAAAGACTTGATGAGACGTCGGAATATGTCGAAGCAATGGAGCGGGCCGTAGCTCAACGAGAGGAGGCGCGAGCGCCAATTGTTGAGCTCTTTCGCAACAGTCCGCGTGAAGTCGTATGCGGCTTCCTCACGCTTACGGGGCACAATGCGAACGTCTACATCCTGAACACATTCAGCCTGAGCTATATGACGAATACTCTCGGTATGGCTCGGACTGACGCATTGACCGCCGTCATCATTGCGACTTCGACGGGCATCGTGCTGACGCCGCCGATGGGCGCGCTGGCTGACCGGGTGGGTCACGCGCGCGTCTATCTCTTTGGCGCGATCTTCACCCTGTTGTTTGCCTTTCCGATGTTCGCGATGCTCGATTCGAAGAGCCTGGTCCTTGCGTCCCTGGCGCTGAGCATCGCTTTCGGTATCGGCTTTGGCGGGCTTGCGAGCGCGCAAGGCGCATTTCTCGCAAATCTGTTCCCGACGCGATGTCGCTTCTCTGGCATTGCATTGGCGCGCGAAATGAGCGCGCTGCTGATTGCAGGGCCGACACCATTCATCGCTTCGGCGCTGGTGGATGCGGGCGGTGGCAAGCCAACATGGGTGGTCGTCTATCTGATGTCGGCTTGTGCCATCAGCGTCGTATCGATCCTCGTCATTCGGTCGCGGTCCCATGAGCGCGGCAGCGCCTGACTAGTGTCAGCGGGGCAGTAGCATGCGGAGAGGACGGACATTCTTGATCGCACCTCCGGGGCTGGAAGGTTTCGCGCTCTGTTGACCATTGACCGACTGAAAGTCCCGATCTGAGGCCGACGATGTATTCGCGCGGTTTACGTTATTTCCGTAGGAGGATCATGGCATATGAGCAAGATATGCAAGGTTGAGATCATCGACTTCGTGTTTGACGTCCGCAATCTGCAGCGCACCGGTTTCGGTCTGCACGTTGGCTTCAAACGCGGCGCGACGTTACAGGTCGTGAAGAACGCCATTGCCATCGAGACGAAGGATGGGCTGCGCGGCGAGTATGTTACCAACTGGTGTGCCAGCCCTGCCACGCGGGGCGAGATGGAGATGCTCGCTCCATTTCTGCTCAGCCGCGACGCGCTGCAACGGGAAGCGCTGTTCGACGATCTCAAACGAGAGATACGGCAATGGTCGGGCATGGGACATGGACCGCTCGACATCTGCCTGTGGGATCTCGCTGGCAAGAAATACGGTGTATCGGTCTCCGAACTCATCGGCGGCTATCGTCACCGCCTTCCGGTATATGCCTCGACCTATCTGGGTGATGCGGAAGGTGGCCTTGATTGCAAGGAAGCCTACGCGGCATTCGCCGAACAGTGCTATGCGCTTGGCTTTCGCGCCTACAAGATCCACGGCTGGAATGATGGCGATGCACGCCGGGAGGCTGAGAACGTCCTGCACGTAGCGAAGGTGGTCGGTGACCACATGGTCCTGATGCTCGATCCGGCCAACCAGTTGCGTACATTCTCTGACGCGCTCTATGTCGGCAGGGCCTGCGATGAAGCCAGCTACTTCTGGTACGAAGATCCGTTCCGGGACAACGGGAAATCCGCCTTCGTTCATAGGAAGTTGCGCGAGATGCTGACAACGCCGCTACTCCTCACGGAATATGTGAGAGGTATCGAACCCAAGGCAGACTTCATCGTTGCGGGAGGGACGGACTTTCTGCGTGTCGATCCGGAGTACGATCACGGGATCACGGGGGCGCTGCGCGTAGCCCGTCTCGGCGAAGCGTTTGGCCTCGATGTCGAAATACATGCATGTGGCCCAGCACACCGCCACCTGATGTCGGCGATGCGCAACAGCAACTATTATGAGCTCGCCCTCGTCGGACCGGAATGCCCCAACGTGATCGCTCCGGTCTTTACCTGCGGCTATAGCGATCAGCTCGATTGCGTGGGCCAGGACGGATGCGTGCCGGTACCGACCGGACCGGGCCTCGGCGTGTCCTACGACTGGGATTTCATCAGGAAGAACGCCGTGGCGAACCGGGTGTTCGTATAAAAGAGTTGGTCGCTCAACCCGGCGATCGCTGTCGTGTAGTCGAAGTCCGGAGAGACGTGCGCGTTCTGACGCCTGGAACGCCACCGCTCGAGAGATGGAAGGAGGAAGACCGTGCCACACAAGCCGTCCGAATCGGCGCCACAAGCGTCTGTGACCAAAGGTGATCGTCGAACTGACTCAAGCGGTGGAGCCGGGCAAGCGACGTTCGCCCCGAATCCGACGATGGCTGTCGAGGTGATCGCCTACAATCGAGCTTCTCGCGCGCTGCGGAAGGAATTTGACTTGCTGCAGTGTCGCGTCTACGCGGAACCGGAGCAGGACGCAGATCCAGCGCCTCTTCACGATCCGGCTCTCGATGCACTCTCGTTCTACATCTGCGCGGACGACGGCAGGGTCATCAGCTATGCGGCCGTGGTCAGCAAGACAATCCGGCATGGTGTGCACACATTCAGCATCACCGGCTTGAGCCACGTGATGACAGACCCCGCCTATCGGGGGCGACATCTGGGTTTGCGCACCGTTGCTGCAGCAACCCGAT
Organism: Bradyrhizobium sp. 33ap4; assembly: GCF_032654765.1. Taxonomy (NCBI): domain Bacteria; kingdom Pseudomonadati; phylum Pseudomonadota; class Alphaproteobacteria; order Hyphomicrobiales; family Nitrobacteraceae; genus Bradyrhizobium; species Bradyrhizobium sp. 33ap4. The sequence goes on from NZ_JAUMTJ010000026.1 coordinate 57,316, forward strand.
GTATTGAGCGAAGCAGTGCAGATATCGGCCTCTTCACATGCGATCCACCATTGGCGCAGTTCTACGAACGGGCGGGCGCCTGGCCCGTCGTTCCGGATGTCGTGTTGATTGGTAGCCGGGATGAGGAAGCACTCTCCAGCGCGACCTTGAAAAAAGTTGTCCTCATGCGGCTCCTTTCGACGAAGGCCCGCGGTCTAGGGTCGATTTTCACGAATGCGACCATCGACCTCGATCTGCCCGTCGGTCAATTTCTATGAAGCTCCCATGATTGACGGATGAAGCAACCGCTTGCTGTCTTTACTGGGCATGATGCAGCTCCGCTGAAGCGGGCGTCCAACTCTGCCGGTTGCGGTATTGCCGGCTTGGGCCCATGGCTTTGGACGCTTATCGAGCCCCGCGAAGCTGGCGCGCGCGGCGCCGTTGCAGGTTGCAGGCGGTGCCCACGCAATCCTGCAGGAACGGCGCTCGGCCGCGCGGCCCTTGTCGGTACGGGTCCACACTGCGCGGTCAACTCTGCGCCACATACGAGCCGCAAACCATGAGGCGGATAGAGCATTGGTTTCAGGAGTTCGTCGACGCCATCCAGATGGCCAATGGCGCGGCCGACTTCGAGTGTGTCGCGAGGCGGATCACGGAGCGGTTGGGTTTCGAATGGTTCGCCTATCTGCGCTTGACCGACAATGTACCGACGCTGATCTCCTCTTATCCGAAATCCTGGACCGGGCGGTATTTCGATCTTCGTTATCAGGATCTGGATCCGGTGGTGCGGCGGGCGCGCCGCGAGCATGATGTCTTTAACTGGGGAGGCGGGAGCCCGCAGGCAATGGGTACGCCCGAGCAGCGCCGGTTCTTCGATGAAGCCATGACGTTTGGCATCAACTCTGGCGTCACGGTGCCGATCAGAGGCGGCTTCGGACGAATGGCCGCATTTACGCTCGCAACCGGCGAATCGGCTGCCCAAAGCGAGCAATTGATTGCGGAAGTCCGGGACGTCATTCAGCTCGTTGGGCTCTATTTCGATACCCACGTGACGGCGAAGCTCACTGTTGGCGCCGAGGCACCGCTCATCAAGACGGTTTTGACGCTGCGCGAGCGGCAGTGTCTCGCATGGGCGTCGCGGGGAAAGACCGTCGCCGACATAGCGTTGCTGGTCGGGACGGCGCCGCGCACCGTGGTCTTCCATCTCGAAAACGCGCGCCGCAAACTTGACGCAGCATCGATCGCGCAATGCGTGGCGGAAGCGCTGCGCCGGGGCCTGTTGCCCTGATCGAGCTCGCCGGCTACCACCGCTCGGTGGTGACCGAGGTTATTGATGTACCTGTTCGCAGTCAGGACCCATGTTTGCTGGCCGTTGCACCCATGCTCCGGTTCGCCGCGACGTCATTTCCATGGCCTCGACCCGCAAAATTCGACAGGCGAAGCCGCTGCGACGCTTTGATTTGGTGACCGCTCCCGTCAAGCAGGAGGTCACCCATGTACGTTATTGCGCTAAGTTGTTCCCGGTTTGGCCAGCATCTCGATCTTCTGAAGGCGATGTTCCGGTTGCGTCGGCGTGTGTTCAAAGATCGCCTTGATTGGAATGTCTCCGTGTCAGGCGAGTTTGAGCTCGATATTTACGATGTGCTCAAGCCCGTCTATCTGCTGTGCATATCGGAACAGCGTAACGTTGTGGGAAGTGTTCGGCTGCTTCCGACCACCGGCCCGACAATGCTCGCCGACACGTTTCCTGATCTGCTCGGTGGTCGGCCGGCGCCGCGCAACGAGAAGGTGCTCGAGAGCTCTCGGTATTGCATTGACGCCAATCAGGCGGGCGAGCTTGCGCGGAACGGTCTCAATCGTGCGACCCTCATGCTGTTCGCCGCGATGATCGAGTACCTGCAAATCGCGAATGCCGAGGCTATTGTAACCGTCACGGACACCAGGCTGGAGCGTATCTTGCGGCGTGCCGGATGGCCACTTGAGCGCATCGCGGCTCCGCATCCGCTGGGGAGCAGCATGGCGCTTGCAGGCTTCTTGCATCGTTGCGACGAGGCGCTGGCCGCGATGCGTCGGAGCGCTGGTGTCGAGGGGCCGGTTCTGGTAGAGCCGGATTGGCTGGGGCGCGCGCGGTGACCCGCAGCCGCTCCGCGAATTTCTGCCACTGAGCTAATTCGGCTGTAACGATTTTCCGTCGACGGAACCGGTGCCAAATCCGTTTGGCTGCACATGCGGGCGTTCAGCCTATCATCTTGCTAGCCGTGGGCGTTAATGCCCGAAAGGTGGTTAGGGGAAGGGGCGGGTCCCGAAGAGGAATCATGGGTGAGGCGAACCTCAGTGGCCGGACGTTTGCGGAGATGCTGGCCAAGACAGGGCCGCATCTACCGCGCCGGTCAGAATGCGGCCACGAGCATACAAGCAGCGACATTCCCTTAAGATTGCGGGATGACGCAAAGAGCGCGCTGAGTGTTAACCCGGCGATCAGGGAATCACCACGCTCGGTCGGGGCGGCAGCGACACCGCGGCCGTTGCGATGGCGGCGGCACTGAAAGCCGAGCGCTGCGAAATCATCAAAGTGGTCGACGAGCATTTGCTCGGCCGATCCGCGTATCGTACCGGATGCAAAGCCATTGCGGCGAGCGGCACGAAACGCTTGCCCGGGATCATTGGTGAGGCCGAGGCGGTCGAGATAATCCTTCTGAGGTTGACCGTGACGGGACCGCGTGTCCACGAAATCGGGACCGTGCATGAAGTCGTCGTCGACCCGCTCGCTCGCGCCGAGGAGATTGGTGCTGAGCTATAACTATCAGCTTGAGCAAACCTACGGCATGCGGCGTCCGACGATGACTGATACGAGGTCCTCGAGGGGTGCTTACGTTTGCTCTTGAGTTCGGACGGCCAATGCTCGGCCTAAAAGCGGTATTGCCGATATTGAATCGACCGGCCTGCCAATCGCTTCTCTTTCTACGCCAATCTACGACCGACATCGGCGTCTCGTTGCAATCAGTAAAATTCTGCTCTCTCTAATCATCCCCATCGAAGGGCATTCCTTGCCCTTTTCAGTGAGGATGGCGATGAGTTCTATTCACTTAGCTTGGAAGCGATCTCGCGCGGCGCGCGGACGATGTGTCCCGCGCTCAATCCTGCGATTTCTCTCAATCGCGCACGCGTCAATCGTCGAGGCGACGCTCAAACTGAATGGTCGATCGCCGGATCGATCAAGTGCGCTGCGGTTCGACGGATAACCCCAAACGTTTCGCAATTGCTTATGGCGCACGAGCTGCTTGGCGAACTGCCCATCACATGAGCGGTCAAGGCCGCGCCGCGCTGTAGAGCGCGAGCGCTCGGCGACGTGACTTCGCGGCCATGTGCGCCGAGCTCAGCCGCATTTGTAATTCTTCACGCGAAAGGAGATCGTGACATGTTGAGACCGGTATTGGGATCCGCCCTGTTCCTGTCGGGGGTGGCTATTTGGCATTCTGCACCGGCAATGGCGCAGGTCCAACACGGCGTGGTAACACCGGCAGTGCAGAAATTTCGGCCGCCCGGCGGCTGTACAGACCAGCTCAGGCAGCAGTGGAAGGCGATGGGCGGCGAACTGGACTGCACCGAACAGAAGCCGGTGCCGGTGCCGGCCCCACCCGCGACTGCACAACCGGTCCCGGCCCCGCAGCCGGTTTCGACGCCGCAGCCGGTGATCCAACCTCCAAGTCCAAAGGACATTGTCACGTCCAATAATGATAATCTCGGCAGATCGACAGCTTCGACCTTCGGAGGAGGGGCCATCTTTGACCCCACGACCGGACAGGTTACTCACTTTTCGACACTCGTGAACGGAATGCCCTCCACCAATGTCGGCGGCGCGCTCGAAGCGATCGAGCAGCAGATTGCCACGATGAGCTCCTCCATGATCAACGACATCGGAAGCGGCGCGGTCGGGCTGGTCCGGCAGAGGGACCCAACAGCGGCCGTGACCATAGCTGCCAAGACGGGTGGCAAGCTCGTCGATCTGACCGGCAGCGACGGCCGTCGGACCTTGACGGGCATCACAAATGGCATTGTCTCAGCGCAATCGTCTGATGCGCTCACGGGGCAGCAGCTGTACCGGTCAGCCGATTCGGTCGCGACCTGGCTTGGCGGGGGCTCGCACGTCAATTCCGACGGAACCGTGTCGCAGCCCTCGTATACGATCCTCGGGAGCACCTATCATGACGTCGCCTCTGCCTTGAATGCTGCGTCTGTGAACAGCATCCGATATGACGTCGCAGCAGACGGTCATCGCCTGAATTCGGTAACTTTGCAGGGCGGCTCTCCCGGCGCTGTAGCACTGCACAATGTGGCCGCGGGTACCGCGGCGAACGATGCGACTAACCTGAAGCAACTGAATGATGGTCTCGCCGCGCTGGGCATTGAAGACCGGATGTATACAGATCGAAAGGTGGCCGCGGTGGACCGGCGCGCGCGAGCGGCTGGTTCGGCAGCGATGGCAGCGGCGGGACTTGCGTTCTCGGATGAGGCCAAAGGCGACCGCTCCGTAGCAATCGCGGTCGGCGCTTTCCGGGACTCGGTCTCGTTGGCGGGAGGCCTTGCCTACCGCGCGAGTGATGCGGTGCGCCTCAAGGCAAGTGTGTCCTACACGCCGGACACGGGCGACGTTGGAGCTTCCGGCTCAATCGGCGTCAGATTCTGACCTCCTCGGCGCAGCACCATTGTCGCTCGAATCCGCCGCCATCAATCCGGAAACAAGCCATGCCCAGATCACGCTTGCCTCGTGTTGCTGCTTGGCTCTTGCCATTGGCCTTGGCCGGCTTGTCGGCGGCGATCGCGTCCGACCCTGCACCCCGGCCTTCGAGCCTGACTGGAGCGGCCCCTGCCAGCATTGTATCCGAGCCGACAAAGGCAACTTCGCTTGGATTCGAGTGGGCGAGCGTCTTCGCGCCAGGAAAATCGGCCGCGGCGGGCGACTACACCCGCACGATCAGGCCTTTCCTCGATTGGATCCAGGTTTGCGATGAGGTCCGCAACGCCCGGCGCATCTGCTATCTGGAAACGATCTCGCACGGTGATGCCGCGCGATTGAACTGGCGTATCGCGCTCACCAAGGATGGACGATCGATGGCGCTGATCATGCTGCCACGCGACAGCAGTGCGGAGGTCGGTGTCACGGTCTCCTTTGGCGGCTTCGCGCGCGTCGTCAAGCCGCTGATCTGCGACCAGGCGCTATGTGCCGCAACGTTTCCCGCGGACGCCGCTTTGATCTCGTTGCTGGGACGTGAGGACCGCGCCACGATCGTGTTCGAGCGAGTTGGCAAGCCCATCACGATAATGGCGAGCTTGCGGGGCCTTATGTTGGCACTGACGGATCTTTCGCAGTCGGTGGCTCCTGCCACCCCGGCACGCCCTCCAGCAGCGAAGCCCGTTGCGCGCCGGACATCGACCGAAGCCGTTGCTGCCACCCAAGGCGACGGCGGCCCCTGGAAGGGTATCCGATAGCGTTTCGCCTGATAACTCCCACATGGTCAACGTTCGGGCTGGAGCGTTTTCTTTGCGCTCGAAAGCGCCCTATGCCCTCGCCGAAAAGCGGTCGAATGCGGTGAGTGTCTGGATCCGCACCTCAACTTCCCTTTGATAGATCGTGCTCTGCAGATATTCGATCTCGGCTGTCTGATTGGGCTCATCGACGTCAATGTACCAGGACCGCGGCCGGCCATCGGCGCCGTCGCTCCAGCGATAGCCGCGGCGCTTGAGCTCGTCCTTGAGCTCGAACGGCGACTGCTCAGCCCAGACCCGGATCGTCTTGCGGCGGGCTCGCTCGAGCAGCACGGAGAGCACGGTGCGATCGAGCTGGGGCAGGGTCATGGCGAGGATTTCGAGCAGCGCCAGGCAATCGTCGACCGCCCGGTGCGCCTCGTGAAATAGCCCGGCTTTCATCAGGAGATAGGACAGGCGCGATCCCTCGAAGCCAAGGCCGCGCCATTCGACCTCGCTCACCGAGCAGGCCCAGGCCTTCTGCGTCAACAGGGGTGCATAGCGCTCCATGAACTTGCGATCGAAGCCGGCATTGTGGGCGATGACCACGACCGCATCGGAGACGAAGGCGTTGATGCGCTCCTCATCGAGGCCGTGGTCCTTGACCATCTCGTCGGTGATACCGGTCAGCGCCGTGATCTCGATGGGAATTGCGATCGACGGCTGATTGAAGCAACTGAAAGTATCGATGACCCGGCCGGTCCTTCCGTCGGAAAGATAGGTGAACTTGACCATCCCGAGCTCGATGATCTCGTCTTTGGCCGTATCTAGTCCGGTGGTTTCGACATCGAGCAGGATTGCGATCTTGGTCGATTGCCCGTCGCTTGGAGCAAATTCGGAGCGGGGAACCAGCCGCCGCAGCACCCGGTAATCGGGTGACTGCTCCAGCATGCCGGCGATCTCGGCAAGAGTCGGTTGAACGGTCATATTGGGCCGTGTGAGAATATTGAGCTTGTTTGATAGCTCGCAAGTCTATCCGATCGGATCGAGCCCGGCATCGCAGCCCTGTGGATAGGTCATTGGTGCGCGGAGAGTTCCCGGCACCAGGAGGACTTCTCCCGTGGAACCGGATTGACGATCCGGTCGATCATCGTCCTGTAATTGAAGCTGTACTTGTTTGAACCAAGCGGCGAGAGCGGCGAAGACCAAACAGTTGTTGTCATCCGATATGGGCCTTCAGGCCGGCAGCTTCGATGCCGGCCACGGCGCATATCTCGTCGTTGTCTGACGTGTCGCCGCTGACGCCGACGGCGCCGAGCAGGGTAGTGCCGTCCATGATCAGGACACCGCCGGGGACCGGCACCATCCGGCCCTGCGCCAGCGTGTTCACGGCGTCGACGAAATAGGCCTGCTCCTGGGCGCGCTGAAACAGCGCCCGCGATCCCATCCCGAGCGCCAGCGCGCCATAGGCCTTGCCATGGGCGATCTCGGCCCGCATCAGGCTGGTGCCGTCCTGTGCCGCCGTCACCTTCACCGCGCCGCGCGCGTCGAGGATGGTGACGACCAGCGGCTTGAACTTCTTCTCGACCCCCTTGGCCAGCGCGGCATCCAGAATCTTGCGGGCAGTTTCGAGAGTGAGCTCAGCCATGGGCCTTTTCCTTTGTCGGCAATGATTGATCGGATTGCGATTTCGCACGTTTCAGGCTCATCGCCAATACGCTGGCGACATGCAGCGGCGTGCGCCCGCTGCCGTCCTTGATCTGGTGCCGACAGGAGGTGCCGTCGGCCACGATCAGGGTGTCCGGATCGGCGCTGCGAACCGTTGGCAGTAGCGACAGCTCGGCCATCTCGATCGAGGCCTGATAGGTGTCTGCGCCGTAGCCGAACGCGCCGGCCATGCCGCAGCAGCTCGACTCGATGGTCTTGACGTCGAGGCCCGGTACCAGGCGCAGCACCTTCTCCACCGGCTTGAACGCGCCGAAGGATTTTTGGTGGCAATGACCGTGCACCACGGCCTTGCCGGCGACCGCGCCGAGCGGCAAAGCGAGCCGCCCGGCCTCGGCCTCGCGCACCAGAAATTCCTCGAACAGCAGCGCGTGCGCGCTGACGGTCTTGGCGGCCTCATCCGAACGCAGCGACAGCAGCTCGTCGCGCAGGGTCAGCAGGCAGCTTGGCTCGAGACCAATGATCGGCACGCCGCGGGCCGCGAACGGGACATAGGTCGCAACCAGCCGGTCAAGCTCGGCGCGAGCCTGCTCAACCAGTCCGGCCGACAGGAACGTTCGCCCGCAGCACGACGGCCGCCCGCCGTCCGATGGCCTCGGCAGATGCACGCGATAGCCGCCGGCGACAAGCACTTCGATCGCGGCGTCGAGATTTTCCCGCTCATAGCCGCGGTTGAACGTATCGGCGAACAACACCACTTCGCGGCCGTCGGCTGGACCCAGCACCTCGGCGTCCGGCCGGAAGGTGTCGCGGCGAAATTCCGGCAACGCGCGCTTGGCGCTGATCCCGGCGAGTTTCTCGAACAGCGCGCGCAGCAGCGGGCTGCGGTTACGCCAGTTGGCGATCGGCGCAAAGCGCGAGGCGAGATCGACATAGCGCGGCAGATAGCCGACCAGCCGGTCGCGCAGCGACAGGCCGTGCGTCGCCGCGCGCGCCGCCAGCACCTCGATCTTCATCTTGGCCATGTCGACGCCGGTCGGGCATTCATGGCGGCACGCCTTGCAGGAAACGCAGAGTTTTAGCGTCTCCATCATCTCGTCGGAGGCGAGCGCGTCCGCACCCAGCTGGCCTGAGATCGCGAGCCGCAACGTATTGGCGCGGCCGCGGGTGACGTCCTTCTCATTGCGCGTGGCACGATACGACGGGCACATCACGCCGCCTTCGAGCTTCCGGCAGGCGCCGTTGTTGTTGCACATCTCGACGGCACCCTGGAAGCCGCCGCCGGCGCCGGGATAGGCCGACCAGTCCAGCACCGTCTTCAATTCGCCGACGCGATAATCCGGCGAAAAACGAAACAGCGAACGGTCGTCCATCCTGGGCGGATCGACGATCTTGCCCGGGTTGAGCGTGTTGGTCGGATCGAAGCGCTGCTTGACCTCGCGGAAATCGGCCACGATGCGCTGCCCGAACATCGCTTCGTGGAATTCCGAGCGCACCAGGCCGTCGCCGTGCTCGCCCGAATGCGAGCCCTTGTATTCGCGCACCATCGCGAAGGCTTCCTCGGCAATGGCGCGCATGGCCTTGACGTCCTTCTCGAGCTTGAGATTGAGCACCGGGCGTACATGCAGGCAGCCTTCGGAGGCATGCGCATACATCGTGCCGCGGGTGCCGTGCCTGGCGAACACGGCATTGAGCCGCTCGGTGTAATCGGCGAGATGCGGCAGCGGCACCGCGCAGTCCTCGACGAACGAGACCGGCTTGCCCTCCTGCTTCATCGACATCATGACGTTGAGGCCGGCGGCGCGGAAATCAGCGATGCCAGTCTGCAGCGCGGGCTCGACGATCTCGACCACGCCGCCCCATTTGCGCTGCGGCTTGTCCCAGCCGAAGCCGAGATCACCCATCAGCTCGCCGAGCTGCCTGAGGCGGGCGAGATTGTCGGCCTGGTCTTCCTCGGCGAACTCAACCACCAGGATGGCGTCCGGATCGCCGCGCACGGCTGCCGAGATGATCGGCTGGAACATCGCGATCTCGCGGCCGAGTTCGATCATGGTGCGGTCGACCAGCTCCACGGCAATGGGTCGCAGCTTGACCAGATGCTGGGCCGCGTCCATCGCCTCGTAGAAGCTGCCGAAATGGCAGACGCCGAGCGCCTTGTTGCGGATCGCAGGCCACAGCTTGAGTTCGACCTGGGTCGTGAAGGCGAGGGTGCCTTCCGAGCCAACCAACAGATGCGCCAGATTGTTCGGCGCGTTGCGTGGCACCAGCGCGTCGAGGTTATAGCCACCGACGCGGCGCTGCACCTTGGGGAATTTGTCGGCGATCTCGAGCGCCTCGCGCTCGCCGAGATCGAGCATGTCGCGAAACAGCTTCAGTCCGTTGTCGGACGAATTGACCCGCGTCAGGTCGCGCGGCACCTCGCCGAAATGCAGCAGCGTGCCGTCGGCGAGCGCGGCATCCATCGACAGCGTGTTGTCGCGCATCGTGCCGTAGCGCAGCGAACGGCCGCCGCAGGAATTGTTGCCGGCCATGCCGCCGATCGTGGCGCGCGATGCGGTCGAGACGTCGACCGGAAACCACAGCCCGTGCTTCCTGAGCTGGCGGTTGAGATCGTCGAGCACGATGCCGGGCTCGACCACGCAGGTCCGATGCTCGACGTCGAGCGAGAGGACCCGATTCAGGTGCTTGGACAGGTCGACCACGATGCCGTCATTGACGGTCTGGCCGCATTGCGAGGTGCCGCCGCCGCGCGGGGTGACGATCCGCCCGGCGTCGCGGACAATCGCAAGCGCCCGCAATGCCTCGTCGACGGTTCGCGGCACCACCACGCCGGCCGGCATGATCTGGTAGAACGAGGCGTCGGTCGCGTAGCGGCCGCGGTTGAAGGCGTCGAAAAAAACGTCGCCGGCCAGTTCGGACCGCAGGCGCTGTTCGAGCGAGGAGGCGTTCTTCATCCCAGATCCGATGTGATCCATGACGCCACGTTGATTGCTCATGGATTATGCATTCTCTCGACGTGAGAATTACATTATGAATTCATAATGGGCAAGGATGGCTGCCCTCCAATCATCCTTGAGCTGGCCCCTTTAGTCGTTCTGGGGCGTCGTCTCCAGGCCGCTGTCCGGCCCCTCCGCGAGGTGATCGATGGCGGCGGCCCGCTTGTTGCGCAGGTGCTGGAACAGGATGTCGCTGAGCTCGCTTGCCGCACGCCGGCGCAGCGCATCGAGGATCGCCTCGTGCTCGCGCATCGCCTCGGCCCAACGCTGCCGCTTGCGGGCGAAATTGGCGGAATAGCGCACGCGGCGGATCCGGCCGGCGAAGTTGGCGTAGGTCGCCTTCAGCGTCTCGTTGCGTGCGGCCGCAACGATGCTCTCGTGGATTTGCTGGTTGGTCTGGAAATAGCCGTGCATGTCGCGGTGCAGATAATGGCCGTACATCTCGTAATGCAGCCGCTCGATCGCGACGATTTCCTCGTCGGTGATGATCTCGCATGCCAGCCGTCCGGCGAGGCTCTCGAGCCCGGCCACGACGTCGAACAGTTCCTCGAGGTCGCGCGGGCTGAGCCGGCGCACCCGCGCGCCGCGGTTGGGCAAGAGCTCGATCAGGCCCTCGGCGGCCAGCACCTTGAGCGCTTCGCGCAGCGGCGTCCTTGAGATCCCCAGCATCTCGCAGAGCTGCCGCTCGGGAACGCGGGCGCCCTCGGGAATGTTGCCCTCCACCACATAGTCGCGGAGTCGCAGCAGGATTTCGCCGTGAAGCGAGGCCTCCTGGCGGTCGCTGCCATTGCCGGCGGCGGGCGGGGTGATTGGAACCCCGGCTTCAGGAATCGCGGATTTCATATTCTGAACAATAATTTGCCGGCGCGGTCGCGTCGATGCTCTCGATCGAATACCAAAATTGGATTGAAAAGACAAAAAATGAATGCAAAATAGCTCGCTGAGGAGCCGAAATCCGGCGATTGGGAGGTTCTCATGCATCAAGGGCGTCATTTTCTGCAGATTCCAGGGCCGAGCCCAGTCCCGGATCGCATTCTTCGCGCGATGGATATGCCGGTCATCGACCACCGCAGCGCCGAATTCGCCGCGCTCGGCGGTGCCGTCCTCGAGGGCAGCCAGAAGGTGTTTCAGACCAGGGGTCCGGTGGTGATCTTCCCGTCGTCCGGGACCGGCGCCTGGGAGGCCGCGATCGTCAACACCCTGTCGCCGGGCGACACGGTCCTGATGGTCGAGACCGGCCACTTCGCCACACTGTGGCGGCAGATGGCCGGCCGGTTCGGCATCGAGGTGGATTTCATACCCGGCGACTGGCGCCGCGGCGCGGACCCCGCCCAGATCGAAGCAAGGCTTGCCGCCGACACCGCGCACAGCATCAAGGCGGTGATGGTCGTCCACAACGAGACCTCGACCGGTGCGACCAGCCGGATCGCGGACATCCGTACTGCCATCGACCGCACCGCGCATCCGGCGCTCCTGATGGTCGACACCATTTCCTCACTCGGCTCGGTCGATTACCGGCACGACGAGTGGAAGGTCGACGTCAGCGTCAGCTGCTCGCAGAAGGGCTTCATGCTGCCGCCCGGCCTTGGCTTCAACGCCATCTCGGAGAAGGCGCGCGCCGCGTCGCGCACCAATAAGATGCCGCGCTCTTATTTCGACTGGGAGGAAATGCTGAAGCCGAACGCCAAGGGCTTCTTCCCCTATACGCCGGCGACGAATCTGCTCTACGGGCTGCGCGAGGCGATCGCGATGTTGCTGGAGGAGGGGCTCGACAACGTGTTCGCCCGCCATCTGCGGCTGGCCGCCGCCACGCGCGCCGCCGTCAATCAGTGGGGGCTCGAGGTGCTGTGCCAGGAGCCCTCGGAATTCTCGCCGGTGCTGACCGCGGTGATGATGCCGCCCGGACATGATGCCGATCAGTTCCGCAAGGTCGTGCTCGACAATTTCAACATGTCGCTCGGTGCCGGCCTGTCGAAGGTCGCAGGCAAGGTGTTCCGCATCGGTCATCTCGGCGAGTGCAACGAGCTGACGCTGCTTGGCGCGCTGACCGGAGTCGAGATGGGATTGTCGGTCGCCGGTGTGCCGCACCGCTCGGGCGGCGTCGAGGCGGCGATGAAGCTTCTCGAACAGCGCGACCAGCGCAATACACCGCCGCATCTGAAAGTCGTCGGCACCTAGCAGCCAGCGCCTCAACAAACTCAAAAAAATCGCGGGGGAGGGGATATGAGGCTTCGGTTCAAGGCCACCCATGTCGTGTTGGCCATGCTCTGCGTGATGTATTTCATCACCTATGTGGACCGGGTGAACATCGGCACCGCGGCCGGCGAGATCCAGAAGGAGCTCGGCCTGTCCAACACCGAACTCGGCCTGGTGTTCTCGGCCTTTGCCTATCCATACCTGCTGTTCCAGGTGATCGGCGGCTGGGTCGGCGATCGCTTCGGGCCGCGCCAGACCTTGTTCTGGTGCGGCATGATCTGGGCCGCGGCGACCATCATGACCGGCTTTGTCCATGGCCTTGCCGCGCTGTTCGTCGCGCGTTTCGCGCTGGGGTTCGGCGAAGGCGCGACGTTTCCGACCGCGACGCGCGCGATGCAGTACTGGACGCCGGCGAACCGCCGCGGTTTCGCGCAAGGCCTGACGCATTCATTCGCGCGGCTCGGCAATGCCATCACTCCGCCGGTGGTCGCGCTGCTGATCCTCTGGCTTACCTGGCGCGGCGCGTTCGTCGTGCTTGGCTTTGTCAGTCTGATCTGGGGCGTTGCGTGGGTCTGGTACTTCCGCAACGAGCCGCGGGACCATGGCTCGATCACCGCGGCCGAGCTTGCGACCTTGCCGCCGCGGCCGAAAGGCGAGCGGCCGAAGGTGCCGTGGGGACCGCTGCTGCAGCGGATGTGGCCGGTGACGCTGACCTATTTCTGCTACGGCTGGTGCCTGTGGCTCTATCTCAACTGGCTGCCGCTGTTCTTCAAAAACAACTACAGCCTTGATCTGAAGAACTCGGCGCTGTTCGCATCCGGCGTGTTCTTTGCCGGCGTCGTCGGGGACAGCATCGGCGGCGTTATCTCCGATCGCATTCTCGAGCGCACCGGCAATGTACGGCTGGCGCGACTCAGCGTGACGGTCGTGGGCTTCGCCGGCGCGCTGCTGTCGCTGATGCCGATCCTGTTCGTCCACGACATCACGGTGGTGGCGCTCTGCCTGTCGGCCGGCTTCTTCTGCGCCGAACTCGTGATCGGGCCGATGTGGTCGATCCCGATGGACATCGCGGCGAAATATTCCGGCACCGCCGCCGGGATCATGAACACCGGCTCGGCTTTCGCGGCCATCGTCTCGCCGCTGGTCGCCGGCTTCGTCATCGACGCCACCGGAAACTGGTACCTGCCGTTCCTGATGTCGATGGGACTGCTGCTGGTCGGCGGCTTCTCGGCGTTTCTGATGCATCCCGAAAGGCCGTTCGAGGAGACGAACGAATCGGTGGTGCCGGGCAAGGTGGTAGCCGCCGAATGAGGCGCTGCCGGCCCGGCGGAGCGCCGTCAGATATGCATGACGGACCCCCGCCGGGCCTAGGACAAACCCGGCGAATGGTGATATGCGAGCGGCTCACCACGACCAAGACGAGACCGGGAAAGACGCTCATGACCGTGCATACTGGAAGGCATTTTCTGCAGATTCCGGGACCGACCAACGTGCCGGACCGGGTGCTGCGGGCCATGGATATGCCGACCATGGACCATCGCGGTCCCGAGTTTGCCGAGATCGGTTTCGCCGTGCTTTCTGCGATGCAGCGTGTGTTCCGCACCAAGCAGCCCGTGATCATCTACCCGTCGTCGGGGACCGGCGCCTGGGAGGCTGCGATCGTCAACACGCTGCAGCCCGGCGACAAGGTCCTGATGTGCGAGACCGGCCAGTTCGCGGTGCTGTGGCATGGCATTGCGGACAAGTTCAAGCTCGACGTCGATTTCATCGCGGGCGACTGGCGCCACGGCGCCGACCTCGATCAGATCGAGGCCAGGCTGTCCGCCGACAAGGCGCACAAGATCAAGGCGGTCTGCGTGGTCCATAACGAGACCTCGACCGCCTGCGTCACCTATCCGCGCGACGTCCGCAAGATCCTCGACACGCTGAAGCATCCGGCGCTCTTGATGGTCGACACCATATCCGGCCTCGGCTCGCTGGAATATGAGCATGATGCCTGGGGCATCGATGTCTCCATCGCCGGCTCCCAGAAGGGGCTGATGCTGCCGCCCGGCCTCGGCTTCAACGCCGTGTCGGAGAAGGCGCTCGCCGTGGCCAAGGCCAATCCGGGCATGCGCTCCTATTGGGATTGGCAGGAAGTCATCAACATCAACAAGGCCGGCACCTGGCCCTATACGCCCGCGACCAACCTCCTGTTCGGCCTGCGCGAGGCCGTGAAGATGCTGGAGGAGGAGGGCCTCGAGAACGTCTTCGCCCGCCACAAGCGCCACAGCGAGGCGACCCGCGCGGCGATCAAGGTCTGGGGCCTCGAAACGCAGTGCCAGGAGCAGGGCGCACACTCGCCGGCGCTGACCGCGGTGCGGGTGCCTGACGGCCACGACGCCGACCACTTCCGCAAGGTCGTGCTGGAGAATTTCGACATGTCGCTCGGCACCGGCCTCAACAAGGTCAAGGGCAAGGTGTTCCGGATCGGCCATATCGGCCACTTCAACGATTTGATGCTGATGGGCACGCTGTCCGGCGTCGAGATGGGGCTTGATCTGGCCAAGGTGCCGCATCGCGGCGGCGGCGTGCTGGCGGCGATGGAGGTCCTGAAGGGCCACGACGCCGCGCAGTCGAAGGCTGTCGCTTAAAAAGGCTGTCGCCTGAAACCGAATCGCAAACAACAGAAAGAGCGAGACATGAACGCGCCCGTCACTTCGACCGAAGACCTGATCTACTCCGTCGAGGACGGGATCGCGCGCATCACGTTCAACCGGCCGCAGGCGCGCAATGCGCTGACCTTTGCGATGTACGAGCAGATGGCCGCGATCTGCGAGAACATCAATCAGGATCACTCCATCAAGGCGCTGATCATGACCGGCACGGGCGACAAGGCGTTCGCCTCGGGCACCGACATCTCGCAGTTCCGCGCGTTCAAGACGGCGCAGGATGCGCTCGACTATGAGGCGCGGATCGATCGCGTGCTGGGAACGCTCGAGCAGTGCCGCGTGCCTGTGATCGCGGCGATCGCCGGCGCCTGCACCGGCGGTGGCGCCGGCATCGCCGCCTGCTGCGATATTCGGATCGGCACGGAGGCGACGCGGATCGGCTTCCCGATCGCGCGCACGCTCGGCAACTGCCTCTCGATGTCCAACATCTCGCGGCTGGTGTCGCTGATCGGTCCGGCGCGGACCAAGGATCTGATCTTCAAGGCGCGCCTCGTCGAGGCGCCGGAAGCGCTGGCGCTCGGGCTGTTGAATGAAGTCGTCCCCGATGTGGAGACGTTGCAGCGCCGCGCCACCGAGACGGCGAAGCTCGTCGCGGGCCACGCGCCGATCACGCTCGAAGTGACCAAGGAAGCGGTGCGCCGCATCCGCCGCACGCTGTCGCGCGAGGAGGGCGAGGACCTGATCCTGCGCGCCTATATGAGCGAGGATTTCCGCGAGGGCATGGACGCCTTCCTCAACAAGCGCGCGCCCAACTTCAAGGGCAAGTGACAGCGGCTTCAGGTGCCGTCGCTACCACAGTTATCCATTGTTGAGCGATGCTGGAGCGACGGTTCTCGTTCACAACTTCCGCCGCCGAGTATGGGTCCCTGCTTTCGCAAGGCGAAAGCAGGGACGACAGCGAACAAGCTGTTTGAAAGTTGAATCAAAACTCACCCCGTCATCCTGAGGTGCGAGCGGAGCGAGCCTCGAAGGATGCATGGTCCGGCTGGTGGCCGTCGATCCTTCGAGACGCGCGTTCCGCCCTCTCAGGATGACGGGACTGTTGCAAAGCGGTTATGCGAAACGACGCACGCACCTCATTCCAAAGTCATAGGCCATGCGGCAGTTCGCGGCTTGAACTCACCTTCATTCTCGGCACAATGACGCGAGCCCGCCACCTCGCAGGTTTTGCCAAGCCGAACAAATAGATAGGGAAGAAACACGTGGGACAGATTGTAAAAACCACGGCTGCAATCGCGGCCCTCTTGCTGAGCACGCCGGCCTTTGCCGGCTGGGAGCCGAGCAAGCCGGTCGAAATCGTGGTCGCGGCCGGTGCCGGCGGCGCCTCCGACCAGATGGCGCGCATGATGCAGGCGGCGATCCAGAAGAACAATCTGATGAAGCAGCCGATGGTGGTGTCGCTGAAGGGCGGCGCGTCGGGTGCGGAAGCGCTGATGTACATGAAGTCCAGCGAGGGTGATCCCAACAAGGTGCTGATCGCCTATTCGCTGATCTACATGCTGCCGCTGTCGGCCAAGATTCCGTTCAACTGGCGCGACCTCACCCCGGTGTCGGTGATCGCGCTCGACCAGTTCGTGTTGTGGGATAACGCCTCCGGTCCGAAGACCGTGAAGGAGTTCATCGCTGCCGCGAAAGCGGCGAGCGCGCCGTTCAAGATGGGCGGCACGGGCTCCAAGCGTGAGGATCACGTGCTGACCGTCTTCCTGGAGCAGAAGACCGGCGCAAAGTTCTCCTACCTGCCGTACAAGTCCGGCGGCGAGGCCGCGACCCAGCTGGTCGGCGGCCACACCGAGTCCAACGTCAACAATCCCAGCGAGAACCTCGAAGTCTGGCGCGCCGGACAGGTTCGCGCGCTCTGCGTGTTCGACAAGGAGCGCATCTCCTACAAGACCAAGGTCACCGATACGCAATCCTGGAACGACATCCCGACCTGCAAGGAGGAGGGGCTTGACGTGCAGTATCTGATGCTGCGCGCGATGTTCCTGCCGGGCAAGGTCACGCAGGAGCAGCAGGCGTTCTATGTCGACCTGTTCCAGAAGGTGACGCAAACGCCGGAATACAAAGACTACATGGAGAAGCAGGCGCTGAAGCCGATCTTCCTCACTGGCAAGGACATGGTCGAGTTCCTCGAGGATGACGACAAGCAGAATGCCTCGCTGATGAACGCGGCAGGGTTCGTCGCGAAGTAGCGGATCCGCCGTCCTTCCGGGGCGATGCGAAGCAGCGAACATCAGATGCGCAATTGCGCATCGGGGAATCTCGAGATTCCGGGTTCACCCTTCGGGTGCCCCGGAATGACTGGGCCGGCTGCTTTCCTGTTAGCTTGGAATTGCCTTGCAAGCGGCTGCGGCGCAGTGATTACTGCGCCGCAATATGGCCGAACGTCCGGCGAGCCCGATCGGGCTTGGGTCACCCCTCCGGCGCCGTTGCGGGACCGTGAGGAGCGATCATGACCAAAGCCGTGTTAGGGATCATCGGTGGCTCCGGCATCTACGATCTGCCGGGCCTGGAAAATGTCCGCGAGGAGGCGATCACAAGCCCCTGGGGCGAGCCGTCCGCGCCGCTCCGACGCGGCGAGATGGCGGGGCTGCCGATCGTGTTCCTGCCGCGCCACGGCCATGGACACGCGCTGTCGCCGTCCGACATCAACTATCGCGCCAATGTCGATGTGCTGAAGCGGGCAGGGGTCACCGACCTGGTGGCGCTGTCCGCATGCGGCTCGTTCAAGGAAGAGCTGCCGCCGGGCACGTTTGTATTGGTCGACCAGTTCGTCGATCGCACCCACAAGCGCGAGAGCTCGTTCTTCGGCAAGGGCTGCGTCGCGCATGTCTCGATGGCGCATCCGGTGTCACCGTTGCTGGCAGGGCATCTCGCCGTCGCTGCCGAGGCCGAAGACATCGCGTTCGCCCGCGGCGGCACCTACCTCTGCATGGAGGGGCCGCAGTTCTCCTCGCTCGCCGAAAGCCTGACCTACAAGGCGCAGGGCTATTCGGTGATCGGCATGACCAACATGCCGGAAGCCAAGCTCGCCCGCGAGGCCGAGATCTGCTACGCCAGCGTGGCGATGGTCACCGATTTCGATTGCTGGCATCCGGCGCATGATGCCGTGACGGTGCAGGATATCATCCGTGTGCTGAATTCGAACGCCGAGAAGGCAAAGGCGCTGGTCGCGCGGCTGGCGCGGGATTTCCCGCGCGAGCACGAGGCGTGTCCGGTCGGTTCGGATCGGGCGCTGGATACCGCGCTGATCACGCCGCCCGCAGCCCGGGATCCGCAACTGCTGGCCAAGCTCGACGCCGTCGCCGGACGGGTGCTGCGGTCGTCAGGAAGTCCTCCAGCGAGCGCGCGACGCGAAGGGCGTAGGGCATGAAAGTCGATGGACGACATTTTCGCAGCATCTGGCTGGAGCCCGACGGCTGGTCGGTCGGCGCGATCGATCAGCGCCGGTTGCCGCATGAATTCATCGTCGCCAAACTCACCACCGCGGACGAGGCCGGCGAGGCGATCCGCTCGATGCTGGTCCGCGGCGCGCCGCTGATCGGCGCCACCGCAGCCTATGGCATGGCGCTTGCGATGCGCGCCGATGCATCCGACGCGGCGCTCGAACGCGCCGGCAGGATGTTGCTGGCGACCCGGCCGACCGCGGTCAATCTGAAATGGGCCGTTGACGAGATGCAGCGCGCGCTGGCGCCGCTCGCGGCTTCGGCCCGGGCCGAGGCGGCCTATGCCCGCGCGCGCGAGATAGCCGACGAGGACGTCGAGATCAACCGCGAGATCGGCCGTCACGGGCTCGGCCTGATCGAGACGATCGCCGCGACCAAGAAGCCGGGCGAGGTGGTGAACGTCCTGACGCATTGCAACGCCGGCTGGCTTGCAACCGTGGATTGGGGAACGGCGACATCGCCGATCTACCAGGCGCACGATCGCGGCATTCCGGTCCACGTCTGGGTCGACGAGACGCGTCCGCGCAATCAGGGCGCTTCGCTCACCGCCTGGGAACTCGGGCACCACGGCGTGCCGCACACCGTGATCCCCGACAACACCGGCGGACATCTGATGCAGCATCGCATGGTCGATCTCGCGATCGTCGGGACCGATCGCGTCGCCGCCAATGGCGACGTCTGCAACAAGATCGGGACCTATCTGAAAGCGCTCGCGGCCCACGACAACAGCGTGCCGTTCTATGTTGCGCTGCCGTCGCCGACCATCGACTTTAGTATCGATGACGGCGTCAGGCAGATTCCGATCGAGCAGCGCGCGGCCGACGAGGTGACGCACCTCACGGGACGCACGGCGGATGGCCGGATCGAGACCGTGCGCGTGGTTCCGGACGGCTCGTCGGTTGCCAATTTCGGCTTCGACGTCACGCCGGCGCGGCTGGTGACCGGATTGATCACCGAGCGCGGCGTTCTCAAGCCGGAGCGTGCTGCACTTGCGAGCGCCTTTCCCGAACGTTCCACTGTTTAGCTGAAGGCTGCATTGACGGTGGTTGCATCTGCACGCTATCCCAATCGTTGCCCTCGCAACCCAGACCGTCTCATCCATGTCCAATACCGAACTTGAGATCGTCGTCGACGATCCGACCGCACCTGAAGATAACTCGCCGGCGGTCGTCAGCACCGGCGTCGTCGACGTCGTCGTGTCGCTGCTTCTGCTTGCGCTCGCCGTAGTGCTCGGCTGGGACAACTGGCGCACCGGCGCGTCGTGGGACTCGACCGGGCCGCAGCCGGGCTATTTTCCGTTCTACCTCTCGGTCATCCTCGGCGGTGCGAGCCTTTATGGTCTCGGCGCCGCCTTTCTTTCGCGCCGGGAAGCCGCCGAGACCTTTGTCACCCGGGCCCAGCTTCGCCGGGTGATGGCGGTGTTCGTGCCGACATTGCTGTTCTGCCTCGCCACCCAATATCTCGGCCTCTACGTCGCGAGCTTTCTCTTGATCGCTGGCTTCATGCGCCTCGTCGGCAAGATCGCGCTGTGGAAGTCGCTGCTGACCGCCTTCGTCTTCACCGCCGCGATGTTCATAACGTTCGACGTCGCGTTCGACGTCATCATGCCGAAGGGGCCGCTCGAAGCGGCTCTCGGCCGCTAGCGAACCGGGTCGAACCATGGAAGCCTTCGGTCTCCTGCTGCACGGCTTTGCCGTCCTTTTGACGTGGAAGACGCTGCTGTTGATGATGGTCGGACTGGTGCTCGGCATCTTCGTCGGCGTGCTGCCCGGGCTTGGCGGCCCCAACGGCGTCGCGATCCTGCTGCCGCTCACCTTCACGATGGATCCGACGTCCGCCATCGTGATGCTGTCGTGCATCTACTGGGGTGCGCTGTTCGGCGGCGCCATCACCTCGATCCTGTTCAACATCCCGGGCGAAGCCTGGTCGGTCGCGACCACCTTCGACGGCTATCCGATGGCACAGCAGGGCAGGGCGGCCGAAGCGCTCACCGCGGCGTTCACCTCCTCCTTCGTCGGTTCGCTGGTCGCGGTGCTGCTGATCACCTTCCTGGCGCCGATGATCTCGTCGTTTGCGCTGAGGTTCGGCCCGCCGGAATTCTTCGCCGTCTATCTCCTGACCTTCTGTTCCTTCGTCGGCCTCGGCCGCGAGGCCAAGCACAAGACGGTCATCTCGATGTCGCTCGGGCTGCTGCTCGCCGGCGTCGGCATGGATACGGTGTCCGGGCAGCTGCGCATGACGTTCGGCTCCGCGGAGCTCTTGCGCGGCATCAACTTCCTCGTCGCGGTCATCGGCCTGTTCGGCATCAGCGAGATCCTGCTCACGATGGAGGAGCGCCTCGCGCTGCGCGGACACGCCGCCGGCATCAGCCTGCGCGTCGTGCTCTCGGTGTGGAAGGACCTGCCGAAATACTGGGTGACGCTGCTGCGCTCGTCGGTGATCGGCTGCTGGCTCGGCATCACGCCGGGCGGCGCGATCGCGGCCTCCTTCATGGGCTACAACCTCGCCAAGCGCTTCGCCAAGGACCAGGAGAGCTTTGGCAAGGGCCGGATCGAGGGCGTATTCGCGCCGGAGACAGCTGCGCATGCCTCAGGCACCTCGGCGCTGTTGCCGATGCTGGCGCTCGGCATTCCCGGCTCGGGGACCGCTGCGATCCTGCTCGGCGGCCTGATGGTGTGGGGCCTCAACCCGGGGCCGCTGCTGTTCGTCGAGCACAAGGATTTCGTCTGGGGCCTGATCGCTTCGATGTATCTCGGCAATGTCGTCGGCCTGGTGCTGGTGCTGACCACGGTGCCGATCTTCGCCTCGATCCTGCGCGTGCCGTTCGCGGCCGTAGCCCCGATGATCGTGGTGTCCTGCGCGATCGGCGCCTATGCGATCCAGAATGCGATGTTCGATATCTGGCTGATGCTGGGCTTCGGCGTCGTCGGCTACGTCTTCAAGAAGATCGGGATCCCGCTCGCGCCGTTCACCCTGGCATTGGTGCTCGGCAACCGCGCCGAGGATGCGTTCCGCCTCTCGATGATCGGCTCCGGCGGCGACATGAAGGTGTTCTGGTCAAACGGCCTGGTCGGAACCATCACGACACTGGCGATCGTGCTGCTGTTCTGGCCGGTGATCGACAAGGCGTTCGTCGGGCTCGGACGAATGTTGCGGCCTGCACGGGCGTAGTCGCGGTCCGGGATTCTGGCGACCTCGAACCGCTAGGGCGTTGGTGGCTTGATACCGTCAAACCACCTTGCGCTGACGGAGCTCGGCGATCTCATCCTTGCCGAAGCCGAATTCGGCCAGCAGCTCCTCGGTCTGCTCGCCGAACTCCGGCGGGCGGGCGGCCATCCTGCTCGGCGTCCGCGACAGCGTCACCGGCTGGCTGACCAGCTGGATCTGCCGGTTCTCGTCATTGGGTACGTGCTGGGCCATGCCGAGATGCTTGACCTGGGCATCCTCGAACATCTGGTCGATCGAGTAGATCGGCCCGCACGGCACGCCGGCGGCGTTCAGCTCCTGCACCCAGGTCTCGGTCGATTTCTTCTCGGTCAGCGCGCCGATCCTCGCATTCAGCGCGTCGCGGTTCTTCGAGCGCGCCGGGGCCGTCGCGTAGTCGGGGTCGGTGATCAGCTCGGGCGCGCCGATCGCCTGCGCGCAGCGCTCCCAGATCCGCCCGCCTGTTGTGGCGATGTTGATGTAGCCGTCGGAGGTCTTGAACACGCCGGTCGGGATCGAGGTCGGATGGTTGTTGCCGGCCTGCTTGGCCACTTCCTTTTCCATCAGCCAGCGTGCGGCCTGGAAATCCAGCATGAAGATCTGGGCCTGCAGCAGCGAGGTCTGCACCCACTGGCCTTCGCCGGATACGTCGCGTTCCAGCAGCGCCGTGAGGATGCCGATCGCACAGAACAGGCCCGCGGTGAGGTCGGCCACGGGAATGCCGACCCGCATCGGTCCGCCGCCGGGTGCGCCGGTCACCGACATCAGCCCGCCCATGCCTTGGGCGATCTGATCGAAGCCCGGGCGCTTGTGATACGGGCCGTCCTGACCGAACCCGGAGATGCTGCCATAGACGATCCGCGGGTTGATCTTGCGGATGCTCTCGTAATCGATGCCGAGCTTGGCCTTGACGTCCGGCCGGAAGTTTTCGACCACGACATCAGCCTGTTCGGCCAGCCGCTTGAACACCTCGAGCCCCTTGGGGTCCTTGAGGTTCAACGTCATGGCGCGCTTGTTGCGATGCAGGTTCTGGAAATCGGACCCGCCGCGCGGGCCGCCCGGCTGCTCGCCACTGCCGTCCTCCAGAAGCGCATCGATCTTGACGACATTGGCGCCCCAATCGGCGAGCTGGCGCACGCAGGTCGGCCCAGACCGGACCCGGGTCAAATCCAGCACGGTGAAACGGGACAGGGCTTGGGATGCGCGGGGAAAGGGCATTGAGACACCTCTTGTTGGGCGGGCTGCCCAGGGGCTTGAGCCCATCTGCCATAGACAATTTGGCAGGTCTTTCCAACTGTTACCCGGATCACAAACAGGGCCGGAAACAACCAGCCATGGTTCCGGGAAGTTCGGCTCCTGTATTTTGCGGTCCTGGCCTGGCCCCACACGTCCCCGCCGTCCGCCAACCCTCGACAATCACTGCGCCGGCTGCTAGCCCGTCACCATGCCGAATGGGTTTTGCCCTTACGGAAGAGGCACTTGAGGCGTATCGGAGCGGTGGACCGAAAGCGGGCATGGCGGTGAAAAAGGGTCCATCCCATTTGCTCGGTAACTCGGCATGGAACGCGACCGCCTTCGCGGTCGCGGTGCTGCTGAACCTCGCGATCCTGCCGTTCGTGATTTTCCGGCTCGGTCTCGCCGCGTTCGGTGTTGCGGGTCTGGTGACGGCCTGTGTCGCGCCGGCGCTGATGTTCAGCAATGCGCTTGGTCTCTCGACGGCGCGCGAGCTCGCGCAAAGGTTGGAACCGTCCGATCGCGACCTGGCGCGGCGATTTTTCGCGACCGCTCTCGCGCTTGCCATCGTCCTTGGCGGCCTGATCGCGGCGTTGCTTGCCTGTGCCGGCGCGCCGCTCGCACGGCTGGGATTCCACCTCGGCGGCCCTGCCGCCGACGACCTCGGGCTCGCCTTCGCATTGGCCGGTGCCGGTTGGCTGTTCCAGTGCCTGTTCGCCGTCTTCCTCTCGCTGTTCACGGCGCGTCAGGATTATCGGCGGATCGCCTCGATCAGCATCACGGGCACGGTGGTGACGACGATGTCGATGCTGCTGCTGATCCCGCACGCACCGCGCGCCTCGACCTTCATTGGCTGTCAGGCCTTGGGCTTTGCAACAAATCTCGTGATGGCGTTCGCCTGGTCGCGCCACGCCATCAGTGACTGGCTGGCACGGCCGGCGCTCGATCGCGGTGCGCTGCGTGCGCTGGTCAAGCTTGGCGGTTGGCAGGTCGCGGCGCAAAGCGGCGCGCTGTTCGCAGGCCAGGCGGACCGCTATCTGCTCGGCGCGCTGCTGCAGCCGCAATTCGTCGGCTTCTACAGCGTCGCGCAGCGGCTGGAGGAGGCGGTCTATATCGGTGTGCTGAAGATCGGCGAGATCTTGTTCCCGTTCTTCAGCACCCTGCAGAGGGAAGATGACGATCGCAAGGTCGACCTCCTGCTGCGCTCGTCCTGGATTCTCAATGTGCTTGCCGCGAGCGCGCTGGGCGGCCTGATCCCGGTCGCAGGCGCATTGCTGCAGCGATGGACCGGCGCCGAGGTCGCCGCCGAGGCCCAGCTGGTTCTGGTGGTACTCGCGATCAGCGGAATATTGGGGTCCAGCGCCAATGTGTTTGCGTTCTATCTGCTGTCGCAGGGCCGCTCCAGTTCCAACGCGCTGATCTCGCTCGTCACGGGCATCTTCACGCTGGCGACCAGCGCCGTCGCGCTGCCGTATTTCGGCTGGGAGGCGGCCGGTTGGAGCTCCTGCGTCGGGATGGTCGCCCAGATGGTGATCACCGTGCTGTTGCTGCGGCGAACCTTCCGCCTTTCAGGTATGTGGTCACGGATGTTGCATTTCGTATTGATTCCGCTCGGCACGGGAGTAGCCATCGCGCTGGCGCTGCGTTCGCAGCTCGGCCACGCGTCATTCGACCACGCGCCGTCATGGTGGTATGTGGTGTCGCTCTACGGCGTGTCGGCGGCGGCGATCTTTGTCGCCGCCGTCGCCGCCTCGCAGCTCGGTCCCTATCGCGCCGTGTGCTGGCGGGATCTCCGCGTCATCAGCAGTCGCTTCCTGCCCTTCAAGGCCATCTAGACATGTGCGGCATCGCAGGCATCGTCAATCTGCGCGGCGCTCCCGTGGAGCCGGCCGATATCTCGCGGCTCACCAATTTGATCGCGCATCGCGGTCCGTTCGGCGAGGGCACCTGGTTCAATGCCAAGCGAAACGTCGCCTTCGGCCATCGTCGGCTCGCCATCATTGATCCCGGTGAGGGCGGCTATCAGCCGATGGTGTCAGGCGATGGCCGCCATGTGATCGTCTACAACGGCGAGATCTACAATTTCCTCGAATTGCGCCGGGAGCTCGAGGCGAAGGGCGCGGTCTTCCGCAGCCAGTCCGATACCGAAGTGATCCTTGCCGCCTGGCAGGCATGGGGCGAGGACATGCTGCTGCGCTTCAACGGCATGTGGGCGCTGGCGATCTACGACACGGCCACGGATGATCTGTTCCTGGCGCGCGATCGCTTCGGCATCAAGCCGATGCTGTATGCGTTGTCATCCGAGCGGTTCGTGTTCGCGTCCGAACAGCGCGCGCTGGCGCGGAGCGGGCTGGTCGAGACGTCGCTCGATGTCGACGTGGCGCGTCGGCTGTTGCTTGACCCGTTCGGAATCGAAGGCAGCGAGCGGACGCTGTTTGCGCAACTGCGCCGCCTGCAGGGCGGCCACTGCATGTGGTTGCGCCAGGGGCGTGTGCAGGTGCGCCGCTGGTGGCGGACCGTGGACCATCTGCCGGCGGTTCCGGATACCGAGACGGAGCGCGTCGAGCGCTTTCGCGACCTGTTTCAGGATTCCGTCGCGCTGCGGATGCGCAGCGACGTTCCGATCGGGACCTGCCTGTCCGGCGGCTTCGATTCGTCCGCTGTGATCTGCGCCATGGCGACCCATGCGAAGGCGGGCATGGGGCCGCGTGACTCTGCTGCCTGGCGGCACGCCTTTGTCGCGACCTTTCCCGGCGCCAGCAATGACGAGCGGCCGATGGCGGAAGAAGCGGCCGCATGGGCCGATGTCGTGCCAAGCTTTCTCGAGATCGGTCGCTCCGATGCGCTCACCGACCTCGACCGGATCCTCGACGACAATGACGACGTCTATATCGGGCTGCCGAGTGCGCCATGGCTGATCTATCGCGAGCTCCGGCGCCAGAATGTCACCGTCTCCCTTGATGGCCACGGGGCGGACGAATTGATGGGGGCCTACCTTCAGGAAGGCCAATCGGCCGCATTCCGGATCCGCAATGCGGCAGCCGCGCTCGCGTCACGATCGCAGCTGGCGCAGCGCGGCATCGACCTGCTGCGCGCGCAGATGATCCAGCGCCAGGGACACTATTTCCTGCGCGGAGGCCTGATGGCGATGCCTGCGCCGCTGCCGCTGATCGCCGAGGATGACGAATTGCCTGATACGTGGGGCGCGCTGAACCGGCGGCTCTACCGCATGTTCCACTCGACCACGCTGCCCACCATTCTGCGCAATTTCGATCGGCTCTCGATGGCGCACGGGATCGAGGTCCGCATGCCGTTCATGGACTGGCGGCTGGTGACCTATACGATGGCGCTCCCTGAAACCAGCAAATCAGCAGATGGCATGACCAAGGTGGTGGCGCGGCAAGCGATGGCGAATTTGATGCCCGAAAGCATCCGCACCGCGCGCCGCAAGGTCGGTTTCAATTCGCCGATGCCGGAATGGCTAATCGGACCATTGGCGGGCTGGACCGCGGAGTTGCTCGATCGCAAGGTCCCGGCATTTGCCGAATTCGTCGACGAAGCGCCACTGCGAAAGGTAGTCGGCCGCTTGACGGCGTCGCAGAACTGGGATTGGGAATCCGTCGGCCGGATCTGGCCATATCTGAACATGAAATGGATGTTGGCGAGGGCCGCGTAACCGATGCGTCTGTTCCAGAATAGCGGTCTCTATCCGTCCTATCTGCCGCGGCTGAACCAGCTCGCGGCAAAGGCGTCGACCTTCGCGGCGCGACGCGACGTGTTCCTGCATGATCGCTTTGGCGCAGCGCATTTCCTCAAGCCCGTGCTTGATAGCGCACCTGAAGCCTTCTTCACCAATGCCGACGACGACGTGCTGCAGCGCCAGTGGGCGCGCGAGCAGGGCATCAAGGGGACACCAACGCTCGAGTCGATTCTGCTCGCGCAGGTCGAGCATCACAAAACCGAGGTGTTCTACAATCTCGATCCGGTGCGCTATCCGAGTGCATTTGTCGCCAAGCTTCCCGGCTGCGTGAAGAAGACGCTGTGCTGGCGCGCCGCGCCCTCCGGAAATGCCGATCTGACCGCCTATGGCGCGGTGCTTGGAAACTTCCCCTCGATCCTCGAGGCGTGGCGCAGCAAGGGGTGCCGGGCGGAGCTCTTCTTTCCCGCGATCGACCCGGTCATGGAGCAGTACGGCCACGGCGAACGGCCGATCGACGTGGCGTTTGTCGGTGGATATTCGCGGCATCATAGCGCGCGGGGCAGGACGCTCGAACAGGTCGCTGCGCTGGCCGCAGATCGCAAGATCGTGTTCTGCCTCGATGCGTCGCGGCTGACACGGCTTGCCGAAAGCGCGGTCGGTCGACTGCTGCCGCTGCGCAAGCACCGACGGCCCGACGTCATCGCGCGAATCGCGGGGTTGCCGCTGTTCGGCAGGGACCTCTACGAGCTGTTCGGATCAGCGAAGATCGTGCTCAACGGCGCAATCGACATGGCTGGTAACGATCGCGGCAATATGCGCTGCTTCGAGGCGATGGGCTGCGGGTCGCTGCTCGTATCGGATGCCGGCAACTATCCGGAGGCGATGCAGGACGGCGTCACGATGCGCACCTACGACGCTCCCGAGCGGGCCGCCGAGGCGATCTCACGCAGCCTGCAGGATTGGCCTCGATGGGCTGCGATCGCCGCCTCAGGCAGGAGCCGTGTGCAGGAGACCTACAGCAAGGCCTCGCAATGGGCGCAGTTTATCGACCTCGTCGCGCGGATTGAGCCGTGATAGACGGTGCACAGATCGACCGGAGGGTATGGGGCCGCGATGATATCTGCAAGCAACTTGATCCATCAACTCAAATGGGCCGACGAATGTACCGTGCCGCACTGTAGCGCCGAAAAAAGGAGGCGACGATGCGAGTCTGTTCGCCCGGTACAGCGGCGGGCGCAATCGGTTCAACGAGCGAGCAGCTCTGCTAACGCCATCGCCCAGATTGAGTTGAGCTGATGAATCTCGACTATTGCCTGCAACGACTCGTGGGACGGGCAACCTGCCGTCTTGGAGCTGGTGCAAAATTGATGCGGACAGCACGCATCCGCAATATTCGTTGCGACAGCGATCGAATCGTCGTCGGAGATAACAGTATTATCCGCGGGGAGTTGATGACCTTCGCGCATGGTGGAGAGATCAGGATCGGCGAGTGGTGCTACGTCGGCGAAGGAACCCGGATCTGGTCTGCGACCTCGATCGAGATCGGCAACCGCGTCCTGATCGCGCATTCGGCGAATGTTTTCGACAATCTCACGCACCCGCTGCGGGCGGCCGAGCGGCACAAACAGGTCCAGCAGATTTTCACCCATGGGCATCCGAACGATATCTCGCTTGATGAGAGTCCGGTCAAAATCTGCGATGATGCGTGGATCGGCGCGGGTGCGATGGTCTTGCGCGGTGTGACGGTGGGCCAGGGCGCTATCGTCGCGGCCGGCGCGGTTGTGACCAGGGATGTTGCGGCGTTTTCGATCGTGGCGGGCAATCCGGCCGCATTAGTGAGGGAGCTTGGGCCCGATGAACGGTGAGCGCAAGTTTACCACTTGGGAGGATGCGGTGGTCTGGCTGCGCAATCAGCCGGACCAACGCCAGCTTGTGCTCGATGCATTCTACGACGATCCGCTGGCCGGCGCTGCCGAACGCTATTTCCGGAGCTCCGAGTGGCAAGCGGTCGCTTCGCTGCTGGCCGGCCGGTGCGGCGCCGCGCTCGATGTCGGGGCCGGCCGCGGCATTGCGAGTTACGCCCTCGCCCGAACCGGCTTTGCCGTGACGGCGCTCGAGCCGGATCCGAGCGCAATCGTGGGAGCAGCGGCGATCCGCGATCTGGCAGGGCAGACGCAACTGCCGATCCAGGTGGTCGAAGAGTTCTCCGAGCGGCTGCCGTTCGCCGACGCGGCGTTCGATCTCGTCTTCGCCCGCGCCGTGCTGCATCACACGCGCGATCTCGAGGGAGCATGCAAGGAGATGTTTCGCGTGCTGCGGCCCGGTGGCATGCTGATCGCCGCGCGCGAGCATGTCATCAGCAAGGAGACGGACCTTCCCCAGTTCCTCGCGCAGCATCCGTTGCATCATCTCTACGGGGGCGAGCATGCCTTCCTGCTCGATCGCTACACCGGCGCGCTGACCAGTGCAGGCTTTTCCGCGATCGACACGCTGGCGCCGCTGCAAAGCCCGATCAACCTGTTTCCCTATACGCTGGAGACCCTGAAATCGGCGATCGTGACTAGGTTGACGCAAAAGGTTCCGGTGGCGCCGCTGTGGCGAACCGCGTTTGCGTCACGCCTTGTGTTCGGCTCGCTGCTGTCGATGGCCGAACGGTTCGACAATCGACCGGGCCGGCTCTACTCTTTTGTCTGTCACAAGGCCTGAGCGATGATCGTCTGGGTCACAGGCGCGAACGGGTTCATCGGCCGCCATCTCGTGCATGAGCTGGCGGGAGCGGGCCATGCGGTGCATGGCGTCGGGCATGGAGCGCTCGATGCACCGGAAGCCCGGCGGCTTGGTTTGCAGAGCTGGATCAACGGTGAAATCGACGCGGCCAATCTCAACGCGCTTGCCACAGCCCACGGGCTGCCGGCGCAGATCTTTCATCTGGCTGGCGGATCGTCGGTCGGCATCTCGATCGAGCGGCCGTTCGAGGACTTTTCGCGAACCGTGGCGAGCACCGCGCGGCTGCTCGAATGGCTGCGCGGATCCGCGCCGAACTGCGCCGTGATCGCGGCATCAAGTGCGGCCGTCTATGGAGCCGACCATGTCGGCCCGATCGCTGAAAGCGCGATCGCAACTCCGATGTCGCCCTATGGGGAGCACAAGTTGATGATGGAGCAATTGTGCCGGAGCTACGCGCAGTCGTTTGGCATCCGCTGCGCGATCGTGCGGCTGTTCTCGGTCTATGGACCCAATTTGAGCAAGCAGCTGCTCTGGGACATCTGCTCGCGGCTGGCGGCCAAGGAGCAGGTGCTCACGCTTGGCGGGACCGGCAACGAAATCCGCGACTGGACCGACGTGCGCGATATCGCAAGGCTGCTCGCAAGCGCTGCGGCACCGTCGTCGCCGGCGGCCTTCCGGGTCATCAACGGCGGGTCGGGCCGCGGGACCAGCGTTGCCGATATCGCAGCCGGTCTCATCCGGCAGTGGGGCGGCAATACCGTTGTGCGGCACTCGGGCGTAAGCCGGCCCGGCGATCCCCTGAGCCTGTTGGCCGACGATGCCCTGCTGCGTCAGATCGGGTTCGATTGGCGCATTCCGCTCGATCGGGGCCTTGCCGATTACGTGGCCTGGTTCAAGGGGCAGGCTTCGTGACGTCCCGCCCATTGCGGTTCGCGTTCAGTCACATTTCGCGACGGCTTTGGGCCGGTGGTTACAATTATCAGCGCAATCTGTTTGCGGCGCTTGCCAGGTTTCTGCCCGGCGAATTTGTCCCGGTTGTCTTCGCCGGGAATCGGGCTGAGGAGAATGAGCTCGCGGAGCTTGCCGCGATACCGGGTGTCGAGGTCGTTCGATCGGAAGCGTTCGATGGACAGCCAGGGTTGGCCGCGGCACTCGGGCTTGGTCTGGACCGTGGAGCCGCGGCGTCGTTTCGATCCGCTCGCATTGATGTCGTCGTGGAGGCCGCGCGCTTCTTTGGTTGGCGGCTACCTATCCCGGCAGTGGCGTGGATTCCGGATCTGCAGCACCGCTCGCTGCCGCAACTGTTTCCAACGACGGCACGCTGGCGCCGCGAGCTTGGCTTTCGCATGCAAATCGCCTCGGGCCGCACCATCATGCTGAGCAGCGAGAGCGCGCTGCGTGATTTCAAGGCCTCCTATCCAGGCGCAAGAAACAAGATCTGCGTCGTTCGCTTCGCGACCCAGCCGCCGGCCGCGTTCCTGAACACCGACCCGTCGGACGTGATCGCGGCATATCATCTGCCGGCGAACTATTTCTATCTGCCCAATCAGTTCTATCGCCACAAGAACCACCAGCTCGTCGTCGACGCCTTGACGATCCTGAAGGAGCGGGCGGTCGACGTGGTGATCTGTGCATCCGGCGGCAAGGAAGACCGGCGCGAGCCGGGCTATTACGATCTGGTCAATTCTGAAATTCAAAAGCGCGGCCTTGAAGCGCGGTTCCGCCACCTCGGCGTTATCCCGCTGCCGCATGTCTACGCGCTGCTGCGCGCATCAGCCGCACTGATCAATCCATCACGCTTCGAGGGCTGGAGCACGACCGTCGAGGAGGCGAAGTCGTTTGGTGTTCCGATGATCCTGTCTGATATCGACGTGCACCGGGAACAGACCGCAGGTAGTGCCCGCTATTTCGGCGTCGACGATCCGGTCGCGTTGGCAGACCACCTGATGCAGGTCGCGCAGGAAACTCATGGGCTCACCATTCGAAACGTGGTCCCGCACCAGGACGGCGATGTCAGCGCGTTCGCAGCGAGTTTTGCGGCTACCATACAGCAGGCCAAGAGTTCAAGCTTGGGGCCGCTAGGCTGACTAAAGCACACGGTGTTTCGTATGCGCTTGCATCGCCAGATCTGGGCGTTCGCCTCTCTCAGTTACAACGGAGTAAAGGCGTTTGCCGACGATCTCCTGCAATCCCCAGCGTGAGCTCTTGCCGATTGGATATCCGAGCTCCCTAGCGAGAGCGAATTCGGACTAGTCTTAAGCAGCTGTCAACCGAGCCATGGCGGCCAGGGTAGGTTTGCCTCGTTGGCGATTGCGACTGTTTGCCTAGCCCGTTGCCTCGAAATTGGCGCGTCGGCCTGGTTCTCGGCTCGCTTCCTCATCATCTCGAGGAGCTATGTACCACAGGAGGAACAGGATCGCGGCTCCATGTGTGAAAAGTATTGTTGAGAAGGGAACATTTAGGAAGACCTGCGGCAAGATCGCACTGGAAATCAGAATAAATGAAGGGCGGAGGCCGGCGCTCATTCGGTTTGCTAAGCCAATAGCCACGCCGCATAAAAAACTTGATACAGGCGCCAATCGATGCCCGACCGCCGCGACGCCTTCCGTGGCCAGGAACGACGCATTGAAGTTGCCGAGTTGGTACTCTTTGGCGAGCACGACGCCCAGTTGATCTTTATATGGGCAGTCTAAAAACTTCAAAATCGAGACGTGGCAAAAAAAGGTATGAGGATGGTGCGAGAAGAAGTCGTTGTAGACGTCCATCGCGCTGGAAGGAATGGCAACCATGCGAAAGTTCACGAGTCCAAAAATAGGAATGGCTGCATTTCCAATTGCAACAAAAAGTACGAGGCCGGCAAGCGTTGGTACCAAGAGCGACAATACCACGACGGTGCGCTCTTCGAAAAACTTGAGTAGGATCGTTACGAACCCTAGCCACGCTGGGGTAAACAGAGCGAGTTTATTGAGAGTGATTGGATAGAACAGCAGCGAGAGCGCGAGACAGAGTAGCGCTTGGCCTCGATGTGATCGGGTCCAGCAGCACGCAAAGGCAAAGGGAATGAGTGCGGTGGACGTTATTCCGATAAGATAGTTCATCCATCCGGGATAGGCGATTTCACGCTGAAACTTGTACATCTCGGCCAGCCCAACGACCCTGAATCCGTATGACGCTCCAAGAATGATGGTCGATGCTGTGAGGACTATGATGGCTGCGGGAAGGTGCCGAAATATCCTCTCAGGTATTGCGTAGATTTGGGTGATGGGCTTGCGCATGAATAGCGCAGGGAGAATTGCCGAAAGGAGCGATGCAATCGCGGAAAGACGCGCCAATGATGTGTTATAGTTGAATTCCGAGAAGTAGCTTAGCCAAACATAACCAATGATCATCGTGTACAAGTAGAATGATACGAAGTAGCCGAAGCTAAAGCTGGCGGTAGCAAACAAGATTGAGATGAGGCTCAGGCCAGCAACGCAGATTGCGGCCTGAGCGATGTTCGATTCTCTGAACAGAATGTGAAACTGAGCGTATAAACTGGCTACGAAAATGAGCGAAACACAGCAGAAAGCGGTGTGGGCGAAAACGAGCGGCGCTAACCCGAGGCGAATGTTCCATGGGTTTGCCCTACGCGTGTGGGGGGTACCGATCGTACGTTCCATCGAGTTTCGGCGCATCAGTTCGGATCTCGGTTGAACAAAGAAGTACGGCGGCATTAAGCAGGAAACGACAGCGCAAATATTTCAAGGCTTTTAATGTGATAAAGCATGCCGCCGAACCAGGCTATTGGCTGCAATAGCTGCGGCTTTCTACCCGATGTCGCTCGCGTCTCCGGGGGCAATCGCACTGGCGGGAATGTCGCGGCGAAAGCGGCTCCTGATTCTGCGTCTGGCTTCCGACATGCTTGATTCGAAAGGAGTTTTGCGAATATAGAGAGCTTGCAAGTTTTGGGCCGGCCATGTACCCAGCCCTTTCTCTGGTGCCGAGCGAAAGGCGGTTTGATGATTAGATTTGGCCTGCTCGGGTGCGGGCGTATCGCCAAGCGTCACTCCGATCTCCTGGGTGGCAATCACATCGAGGGAGCGAGCCTTGTCGCGGTCTGCGATCCGATCCGCGCGCGCGCCGATGCGGTTGCCGGGAAGTTCGGCGTTGCGGCCCATTACGACATGGACGAATTCCTGGCGCGGAAGGACATCGATGCCGTCGCCGTGCTGACGCCGAGCGGGCTGCATCCCGCGCACGTGATCGCCTGCGCCAAGGCCGGCAAGCACACCGTGGTCGAGAAGCCCATGGCGCTGCGGCTGCAGGACGCCGACGACATGATCCGGGCCTGCGACCAGGCCGGCGTCAAGATGTTCATCGTCAAGCAGAACCGCTTCAACGTGCCGGTGGTCAAGGCGCGCGAGGCGCTCGACGCCGGCCGCTTCGGCAAGCTCATCCTGGGGACGGTCCGGGTGCGCTGGTGCCGCGATCAGGCCTATTACGACCAGGACGATTGGCGCGGCACCTGGGCTTATGACGGAGGCGTGCTGACCAATCAGGCGAGCCACCATGTCGACATGCTGGAGTGGTTCTTCGGCGACGTGGTGAGCGTGCATGCGCGCGCGGCAACGGCGCTGGCCAATATCGAAACCGAGGATACGGCCGTCGCAACGCTGAAGTTCCGCAACGGCGCGCTCGGGATCATCGAGGCGACCACCGCGGCGCGCCCGACCGATCTCGAGGGCTCGCTCTCGATCCTGGGCGAAAAGGGCACCGTCGAGATTTCGGGCTTTGCAGTCAACCAGATCCGGCACTGGCGATTTGTCGACGAGTTGCCGTCGGACAAGGACGTCGTGGAGAAGTTCTCGGTCAACCCGCCCAACGTCTACGGCTTCGGCCATCAGGCCTATTATCACCATGTGGTCGATTGCCTGGAGAACCAGCGCGCCGCGCTGGTCGACGGGCTCGAGGGCCGCAAGAGCCTGGAGCTGATCTCGGCTCTCTATGAGTCGATCGAGACCGGCGAGGAAGTCGCGCTGCGCTTCACGCCACGGCTGAGCCGGCTGGGCGTCGTTTCGTGAACCGGCCGGAGGTGCATCAGGCCAGCGTGCGCGATGTCGCGTTCGGCGAACGCGTCAAGATCGTCGAGCCCTGCAACCTCTATGGCTGCGAGCTCGGCGACGACTGCTTCGTCGGCCCCTTCACCGAAATCCAGAAGGGCGTGATCGTCGGGGCGCGCACCCGCGTGCAGTCGCATGCCTTCGTCTGCGAGCTCGTCACCATCGGCGAGGATTGTTTCGTCGGACACGGTGTGATGTTCGTCAACGACACGTTCTCCACCGGCGGCCCGGCCCGTGGACGCAAGGAGCTGTGGCGCGAGACGGTGATCGGCAACCGGGTGTCGATCGGCTCCAATGCGACGATCATGCCGGTCAGGATCGTCGACGACGTCGTCATCGGCGCCGGATCGGTGGTGACCAAGGACATCACGATATCAGGCACCTATGCCGGCAATCCGGCGCGCCGGCTGCTGACGAGCCAATAGGGCAATAGGGGAAATTCAATGGCGGTGCCGTATGCCGACCTGCAACTGCAATACCAGTCCATCAAGGGCGAGGTCGACGCTGCGATCGCCGGCGTGATCCGCGACAACGCCTTCATTCGCGGCAGCTATGTCGACGCCTTCGAGCGCGAATTTGCGGTGGCGGCCGAGGTCGCTCATTGCGTGTCCTGCGCCAACGGCACCGACGCGCTTTACCTCGCCATGCGGGCGCTGAAGGTGAAGCCGGGCGACGAGGTGATCACGACGGCGCATTCCTGGATCTCGACCGCGGCGATGATCACCCATTCCAGTGCCACCGTCGTATTCTGCGACACCGACGAGGCGACATTCACGATCGATCCGGCGGCCATCGAGGCCGCGATCACGCCGCGCACGGTCGGCATCATCCCGGTGCATCTCTATGGCCAGCCCGCGGATATGGACGCGATCATGGCGATAGCGCAGAAGCACAAGCTGTGGGTGATCGAGGATTGCGCCCAGGCCCATCTCGCGCGCTACAAGGGCCGCATGGTCGGCACCTTCGGCGAGGCCGCGACCTATTCCTTCTATCCCGGCAAGAATCTCGGCGCGATGGGCGATGCCGGCGCGGTCGTCACTAACGACGCGGCGCTCGGCGAGCAGATGGCCATGCTGGCGCGCCACGGCGGGCTGGTGAAGCACCAGCACCACATCGAAGGCGTCAACAGCCGGCTCGACGGCATGCAGGCCGCGATCCTCTCGGCCAAGCTGCCGCATCTCGCCGCCTGGACCAAGGCCCGGCGGGCAGCCGCCGAGGTCTATGATGCCGGCCTCAACCAGATCGAGGATGTCGTGGTGCCGGAGGTCGCGCCGGCGCGCAGCCACGTCTATCACCTCTACACGATCAGGCATCCGCGCCGCGACGGGCTCGCGGCCCATCTCAATGTCAATGGTGTGCAGACCGCGATCAATTATCCCACGGCATTACCGTTCCTGCCGGCCTATGCGCGGTTTGGCCACAAGCCGGAGCAGTTCCCTAACGCGCATCGCGATCAGGGCCGCATTCTCTCGCTGCCGATGTTTGCCGAGATCACGCGCCGGCAGCAAGACGAGGTGATCGAGCTCATCCGGACGTTCTGATCATGATGGCGGCCTCGCGTTTGACAGAGCAGCCTTCAGTTCCCGAGCAGCAGAGGCTTTAAGAAGAGCTCCAGGTTCGGACCTGAGAACTGGTATCCTTTGAGACCAGCGGCGCGAGCCGCCTCGGTATCCCTCGGCTGGTCGCCGACCAGAAAGCTTCGCTCAAGATCGACCGGAAATCGCTCCAGCAGGTCATTGATCATGCCCGGCGCGGGTTTGCGGCGGTGGCTGTCCTGCCGATACTGCTCTACGATCCCTTCAGGATGGAACGGGCAGTATTCGAAGGCGTCGATATGCGCGCCGATCTTGCCGAGCTCAGCTGCCATCCAGTAGTGGAGCTCTTGGACGTGGGCCTCCTCGTAGAGGCCTCTGGCGACACCGGACTGGTTGGTCACGACAAACGCAAAGTAGCCCATGTCGTTGGCAGCCTTCACGGCCTCGCGGGCGCCTTCGATCCAAACCAGCTTGTGGCTTTCGAAGAGAAAACCGATGTCCTTGTTCAGGACGCCGTCCCGATCGAAGAAAACGGCGGGTCTTCTTGCTAGGCCATCAAGAGAGCTGTTCATCGGGCCTGGGCGTCCGTCGATTGAAGGTGGTTTCTGCCCGCATTCAATCGCACAATGCACCACGCCGCAATACGCTAGCAGTCTGTGAACGCGCCGCGTCGGCTG
Source organism: Bradyrhizobium sp. 33ap4 (assembly GCF_032654765.1). Lineage (NCBI taxonomy): Bacteria > Pseudomonadati > Pseudomonadota > Alphaproteobacteria > Hyphomicrobiales > Nitrobacteraceae > Bradyrhizobium > Bradyrhizobium sp. 33ap4. Next base: position 93,947 of record NZ_JAUMTJ010000026.1, read on the forward strand.
ACGCCGCGGGAATCCAAATACCGAGACCAGGATGCCGCCGTCAATCGGTTGGCTCAAAGCGTTTTGGCGTCGTTTGAGCGTTGGATGAGATAGGACAAGCTTGGGTACTTGTTGAGCTTCGCGGAGCGCTGTCCGTCCGGCGATTGTGATGCTCCCGTTTCCGTCCCGACCCGGGATTGAAATGACGCGATCCCTGACTTAACAAGTTTAGACCGCGCATGCTGCGTCTGGGACTGTCGCCTCTCACATGTCAGGTCCGCCTTGCTTGAAGAACCTTCGATCCGTTTCCGTCGTACTTGCATCGCCTTGCTCAGCGCACTTGTTGCGATTTGCTGCGCATCCCTGATCGCACTCGCGACCACTGCGGCGCCAATCCCGTTCGATCCCGCGGTCTTTCACGTATTTTTCGACCCTCAACGGCTAGCGATTGCCGCCGTGATCGCTTTGGGATTTGCGCTGATCGGGATCAGCTTCATTTTTGCACCCCCAACAATCGGCTATTATGTAGCCATCTATCTCTACGCGATGCTTTTGAGCTTTCTCTGGCTCAATTGCTTCAGCGATCTTGACTACAACCATACGCTTGCCGGCATATCCGCCTTCTCGTCCGGTGCCCTGTTCCTGCTGCCCGTGTTGTTTTGGACGCGTCCGCTCTCAATCGACTTTCGCCTTTCCTCGGCGGCGTTTGACAAGCTGCTCGTCGTATTGCTCTGCTTCGCATCAGTGACCGTCCTTGCGGGAGCGCGTTACAGTTTTAGTTTTGTTGCGATCGACGAAATGGCTGCGGCCCGAGAGAATTTGGCTACGCCCAGGGTACTTAACTATCTCCTCGCGATGATGATCAGCAGCCTCCTTCCGTTTGCTTTCGCGGGCCTTGTAGCGCGGCGGAAGCATATGCTCGCTGCGCTCGCAATCGGCCTACAATTCTTGTTATACCCCATAACGCTCAGCAAGCTTGCGCTATTTGCGCCGTTCTGGTTGATTTTTCTTCTATTACTCATCAAGGTCGTCGAGTTTCGGCTGGCCGCGATAGTATCGCTTCTGTTGCCTATGCTGGTTGCGCTTCTCGCAGTTCTCTTGATCGGAGGCAGAGCAGGGTTGCCATTCTCAATCGTCAACTTTCGTATGATCGCTGTTCCGGCCGTCGCGCTTGATGTCTACAATCATTTTTTTTCCAGGAACGACCTAACATATTTTTGTCAGATCTCGGTCGTCAAAGCCTTCGTAAGTTGTGCTTACGATGCGCAGCTGTCAGTCATAATGCAGCAGCACTATCGGCTCGGTAACTTCAACGCCTCGCTATTCGCTACCGAAGGTATCGCGTCCGTCGGGCCATGGCTCGCTCCGCTTGTTGTCCTGGGATGCGGATTTGTCGTTGCTATCGGAAATCGGGCATCGGCGGGGCTTTCTCCAAGCTTCGTGTTGCTCTCCGGAGCGATGCTTCCCCAGGTATTTCTCAACGTTCCACTTACGGTAGCATTCGTTACGCACGGCGTGGCGCTGCTCTATCTGCTATGGCTCGTTACGCCGCGCTCGCTTCTCGAAGCTGAACCGGGAGCCGCTCACTCTTAAAGACTGCCCGCCCATCGCGCTTAAGTCAGCGACGTATCTGTCGAGAATCAGAATGATTGGTGGGCGCACATGAGGTGCGGTGAGGTGGATGTCGCAAGCCGGCGCCCTGCTCGAGAGGAGCCCGAATTCGGCAAGATATTGCTCGCGGGAGCCGAGAGGGGGATGCTATATCGGGGAGGATTGTAGACCACTCAACCTCCGCTCGTCTCAATCTCCATTACCGCGGCGGCTCGCCACGGTCGTCGTTTGGAATACTGGTTATTGATGCACGATGCCGCCCGGAAATCAGAAGATCATCATACTGCTCGCTGCTTTTAACGGCGCAGCGCACATTGAAGAGCAACTGGCGTCCTTTGCGGCCCAGTCGCACCACGACTGGGAACTCATTGTCTCCGATGACGGTTCAACTGATCGGACCGTCGATATCGTGCGAGAGTTTGCCCATTTGGTGTCGCAGCGAATAGATCTCATCAAAGGACCCCAAAAAGGGTTTTGGCAAAATTTTGTTTCGTTAGCTAAACGAGCGGAGATCTCCGGCGCTGAGTTATTCGCATTTAGCGACCAGGACGACATCTGGTTTCCCGACAAGCTCGAAAGGGCGGCCAAATGGTTTGCCACGGGCTCCTCCGACATACCGCGCCTTTATTTTACCAGAACCGAGCTTATTGAGGAGGACGGTCGTCCAGCCGGGCTCTCGCCGTTGTTTCTGCGAAAGCCCAGTTTCCAAAATGCGCTGGTGCAAAACATTGGCGGCGGAAACACAATGGTCATGAATAAGGCGGCTAAACGTCTGCTTGCCCAGGCGCCGGACGACGTTACTTTGATCTCCCATGATTGGTGGTCGTACCAGCTTGTGACCGGCTCAGGGGGGACAGCGTTTTACGACCCTGTGCCCAGCCTTAAGTATCGGCAGCATCGAAATAACCTGATCGGCGCGAACCGAGGTTTTTGGCAACGGTACCTCAGAGCTACAGCGTTCGCGAACCGGCGGATGAAACATTGGAATGAGGCAAACATTGCTACCCTGAACAAGATGCGGGACTCACTCTCGGCACCAGCCTTGTCGACCTTGGATGATTTCGCGGCAGCGCGCCGGAGCATGCTGCTGAACCGCATCTTTCTCTTGTGGCGATCAGGGGTATATCGTCAAAACGTCCACGAAACGATTGGACTTTATCTGGGAGCTATCTCGGGGTTGATTTAGTTAGCAGGCTGTCGAAGAACTCAGGCAGACTCGCAAATCGAGCCTTGTCGTCGATTGCAGCGTGCGATGCGCGGCCGTGGACCCGCTGGGATCGAGCCTCCGACACTCACCGTCGGCATCGAGGGTCGCGGCTACGTGCTGCCCGGCACAAGGTCCCTAAGATACGATTTGGGTGCGGAAAGCACCAAGAAGGCCCCGACCGTGAGCTGGCGCGGACGACGATTAGCTACGCCAGAGGTTCTAAAAATGCAGTCGATGGCGAAGGCCTGCGGATCTCAGGTCAGATAGTGACCGGTTGCGGCATAATAGTTGATGTACGCGGTCAAAAACTGATCGTTGGTAGCGTATACTCCAATCAGGTCAGGGTGGGCTTGCTCGTAAGCAGCGACGTTGAAGGTCGTCGTTCTGTGCTCTCCGGCGCCATAATTGATATAGTGCGCCGCTCCTAGGTCATTATTGGCACCGAAGGCCAGCATCAAATCCGGATAGTCGGCGACGTAGGCAAGGCCATCAAAGGTGGTTGTGCGGTGCTCCAACCAGCCATGGCCGATAAAGTGTGTGGCCCCCGACTGTTCATTTGCGCCAAAGGCGCCGATCAAATCCGGGTAGGAGGCAATATAGTCGAGCCCATCGAAGGTCGTGGCGCGATGTTCATTGAACCCGTGTTCGATAAAATGGAAAGCTCCGGCATCGCCATTGACGCCGAAAGCCGAGATGAGATCGCTGTAGCTGGCGATATAGTCCAGGCCGTTGAACGAGGTCGAGCGCTGTTCGCCGTGGCCCGACTGAATGAAGTGGCTGGCACCGGCGTCCTCAACCGCGGTCATCGTGCCTGCGCTGCTGAACGCGGCAATCAGATCAGGGTAGGAAGCGATATAATCGAGGCCATCGAAGCTCGCGACCCGCCTCTCGATCGGTTCTTGCTGATTATACCAGTTTTGCATCGCGTTCTGATTGAGCCCGAACGCTGCGATCAGATCCGGAAAGCTCGCTTCAAAGTTCAGTAAATCAATAAAATGGTTGTAACCAGAGGCCGTGGCAGCATGGTTCAAATCGTTCGCGTGGATCGTCGGCTGTTGAACAAGCTGCAGCGGAACCGCATGGAAGCCTAAACTCTCCATCTGCAAAATATCGATCCGCGAAAGTGATTGCACGGTACTTGGATCGTAGAATTCATTGAACGGATCGTTGGTTGTGTGCCAGCTGGTGCTCAAATAGTCGCTGGGGTCCGAGCTTTGTCCGTAATCCGCAAGATCAGTTCGGCCACCGTCAAGTGAAAAATAGGATGCAGGACTCGGGACGTGGCCGTCGAACAGGCGGATGCCGACGCCACTAAAGCGGAACAGTTCCAATATATCAGGCTGAGGGTCGTAGGTGACGCGAGACATCGCGTGAGTGAGCTCGTGCAGCGCAACACCAGTCAAGAGGTTTGTTGGTATGTCGGTGGCAAACCCGGCCGCGCCGTCCAGAGTGCCATCATGTGATGGCAACAGCCCTAAGAGACGCTCTTCAGCCGGCCAAACGACGACCTCATTCTGCCCTTGAATGGCTGTCCCAGAGGGTAAAGCAGCAATCCCGGATTGGACCTCCGCGGATGCATTTTGCGTCAGCCAATTGAAGACCCGTGAATAGCTGTCGTAGACGCCAGCTGATGGCGCCGCCGAAGCGCTTCCGGAAGGTTCCGGGATGCCTTGGATCTCGCCATACCCGATCGATATATTGAGCGTGATATTGTCGACAAATGTCGTATCGAGAATGTTGACCGCAGCCTGAAGCGCATCCTTGAAGCTTTGGGGAGCTGCGCTTGCGAAGCGGTCAAACACCAGGTTGATCTGCATGCCTCTTCCTCCCGACACGTCCGCATGTTGCGGCCAGCTGACTTAAGGAATCCTCTAGATTCCAACTCGGTGCTTATCTTCGAGTTCGGCATGGATGCGGATTCCGATGATCTCGCCCGTGTGTACCGATTTGATCTCGCCGGGGTTCCGAGATGATCTCGCCCACCATTCCGATTTGATGTCGCACGGGCCGTGAGGCGTTCTGACTGGCTGGGTTCTGGCATCGGCGAAGCCACGTGGTCAATCTTAAATCGCGGCGTGAAGGGCCCATTTTTTTGCTGCTGTTCCTGCTGGGGGCATGTGGGCAATCCAGTTGCGTTGTCCAAGCGTAGCGGCGTGTCCAGAGCGCCAATTGCTCAGACCGTTCGGCTGGGTTTGCGGGTTCGCCGCATACTCTCGCCGTTCAGATCGATCCGGTGGGCGTTATGGACCAGGCTGTCGAGGACGGCGTCGGTGGGGTCGCCGATCAGCGCATGCCATTGGTCGACGGGGAACTGGCTGGTGACGATGGTTGAAGTGGCGGCCGTAGCGATCCTCGAGGAGGTCGTGGCGGGCGCCGTTTCGAGCGAAGATCCCTGTTCGCCCGCAGTTTCGGACGCCGGCATCGACGACTGCTGCGAGCCGGCGTGAGCTGCGAGCTGATCCCGCCGAACCGGGATTTCGGCGACGGTATAATGATCCGGTTGGTCCTGGCGCGGACCACGACTGCGCGCAGCGCTGAAGGCAATCGGTGATCAATCCGTCGAGGTGTCCCGCTTTAAAGGCCGCCGCATTCGAACGGATGGGCTGTAACACACCGGCATAGCCGAGCCACACTACCATGCTCGGATCGATCAATTCGATCCAACCGTGGAACTCCAACGAACTGGCCTCCGGCAATCCCGTGCGACTCACGAGGTTAAAGCGTTTGGCGGCTCCTTGGTCGTGAACCCGGGCACGCAGCTGGCCTAGCTTAAGGCCTTGGCTAAGCGAGGGAAATTTTGCTGGTGCGGGAAAATATCGCATTCATAGCCTCTTCGCGGAAAATCCTCCCACGCCGAGTAACACAGGTTTGACATTGACCAGCTGTTCTAGTTCAGGTTACCGCCGGACGCTTGGGTTAGCGGCACGGCGCGTGGGCGAGTTAAAGGGTCTTGCACATGAATTTTGAACCATTACAGGTTCCTGACGTAATCCTGTTCACGCCCAGAAGGCATGAGGACGCGCGCGGTTTTTTCTCGGAGACTTACCGAGCGGACGTCTTTGGGGACTGCGGCTTGGAAGCGTATCGATTTGTTCAGGATAACCATGTCTATTCGACGGAGAGGGGAGTGCTCCGTGGCTTGCATTTCCAATTGCCCCCCCGCTCCCAGGGTAAGCTCGTAAGATGCACGCGCGGTGCCATCTTCGATGTCGCCGTCGATATTAGGTCGGGCTCGCCCACCTACGGACGTCATGTGGGCGTTGAGCTGTCAGCAGCCAATTGGAAGCAGCTTTGGATTCCGCCGGGCTTTGCGCACGGTTACGTCACCGTTGAAAAGCACTGTGAGGTTATCTACAAGGTCACTGATTACTATGCCCCAGAGTCCGATCGTGGCATTGCGTGGGATGACCCCGCGTTGGCTATCGATTGGCCGCTTTCCAAAACTGACATCATTCTTTCGGAGAAAGACAGGAAGCAACCGCGGCTGTCGGAAATCTCTCCCGCTTTCCACTTTGCAATTTAAGGACGATTAGATGCGCGTATTAGTGACCGGCGGTGCCGGGTTCATCGGGTCCGCTGTTTGCCGCCATTTCATTGCAATCGGATATGAAGTCATCGTCATTGACAAATTGACCTACGCCGGGAATCTGACTTCGCTTGGATCCGTCGCTTCGGATCGACGGTATCACTTCGAACGGCACGACATCTGCGATCCGGACGCGGTCAGCGCGATCTTTGCTAAGTATCGTCCCGATGCCGTTGTCCACCTGGCAGCCGAAAGCCACGTCGATCGGTCGATTTCCGGCTCCGACGTCTTCGTCCAAACGAACGTGATCGGTACTTTCACCCTCCTTGAGGCGGCGCGACGCCATCTGTCGTCGTGTAACAGCCCAAGCTTTCGTTTCGTCCACGTCTCGACGGACGAGGTTTACGGGTCGCTCGGCGGCGACGGACTGTTTACAGAAGAAACACCTTACGATCCAAGTTCTCCGTACTCCGCAACCAAGGCAGCTTCGGACCACCTCGCGAAAGCCTGGCACCGCACCTACGACGTGCCCATCATCGTATCGAACTGCTCAAACAATTATGGACCATATCATTTTCCGGAGAAACTCATCCCGCTTATGATTCTGAACGCGCTCGATCGTAAGCCTCTCCCGGTCTACGGAAATGGTTCGAATGTGCGCGATTGGCTCTATGTCGAGGATCATGCGCGAGCGCTGGGGCTGATCCTGACCCGTGGAAGGCCGGGCGAGACCTACAACATCGGTGGACGCAACGAGCGTCAGAACATCGAGGTGGTTCGTCAGGTTTGCTCGTGGATGGATCGCTTGCGGCCGATCGAGCATTCGCACCACGATCTTATCCAGTTCGTGCAGGATCGTCCGGGCCATGATCAGCGCTACGCCATTGACGCGTCCAAGCTGGAGAATGAGCTGGGTTGGCGGGCGCAGGAGACCTTCGAAACTGGAATTGAGAAGACCGTCCGCTGGTATCTAGCCAATACAGATTGGTGGCAACCTTTGAGACAAAAGGTCTATGCCGGTGAGCGACTCGGACTCGTCAAGGCATGAGGGACCATGCGGCTCTACGTCATCGGATCTGAAGGACAGGTGGCGCGGTGCCTGCGGGAGGCGGCGACCGGCCACCCCGATGTCACCGTTGGTCTCAGCTCGCGGCCAACCGTCGATATTTTGGATCCGGCGTCGGTCGCGACTGCAATTAGGACATTTAGGCCTGATGTTGTGGTCAACCCGGCTGCCTACACGGCCGTTGACAAGGCGGAGGATGAACCTGAACGCGCATTTGCGATCAATCGAGATGGTGCTTTCACTGTGGGTCGGATAGCCAAAGAACATGGCCTCCCGATCATTCATTTGTCGACAGACTATGTTTTTGATGGAACCAAAGAGACTCCATATCTGGAGACCGACGGCGTTAACCCGAAAGGTGTCTATGGCAGGTCGAAGCTCGAGGGTGAGATTGCGGTCGCGGAGGCAAATCCACGTCACGTTATTCTCAGGACCTCGTGGGTCTATGCGCCGTTCGGCAATAATTTCGTTCGCACGATGTTGAGACTTGCCGGAGAGCGAGAGCGGATCAATGTCGTGCATGATCAGAAGGGGTGCCCGACATACGCACCCGATATTGCGGAGGCAATCATCTCCGTTTCGAAGAAAGCCATGCAGTGGCGACCGGAGTATACGGGTGTAACCCATCTGGCCGGACCCGACGCAATGACGTGGTATGAGTTCGCGCGGGAGGTTTTCGCACAGAGTTCGAAACGAGGCGGTCCCTCCGCGGGCGTGGATCCGATTGCGACGTCCGAATATCCGACCCGGGCGGCACGGCCTGCAAACTCGCAACTCCTGACCCAGAGGTTGAGATCCTTGTTTGGACTAGGGCTGCCGAAAGTGGAGGTGTCTTTGGCCAACTGCTTGGACCGAATTCTCGTAAAAGGAGGAATACAGTGAAGGGGATTATTTTAGCTGGTGGTAGCGGTACACGGCTGTACCCGATGACTATGGTCACGTCGAAACAGCTGCTGCCGGTTTATGATAAACCGATGATCTACTATCCTCTGACGACGCTGATGCTGGCGGGAATCCGCGAGGTGCTGATCATCTCCACTCCCCATGATTTGCCGCTCTTCGAGTCACTGTTGGGAGACGGAAGTCAGTGGGGGATGGCGTTATCCTATGCACCCCAACCGAAGCCGGAGGGACTTGCCCAGGCTTTCATTATCGGCGCAAAATTCGTCGAGGGCGGACCGTCTGCTCTTATCCTGGGAGACAATATTTTCTTTGGCCACGGCCTACCCGCTCTGCTGGCCAATGCACGATCGCGTCCTTCGGGGGCCTCGGTGTTCGCATATCAAGTGGCAGATCCGGAACGGTACGGTGTGGTTTCGTTCGATGAGAGCGGTCGTGCAGAATCGATCGAAGAAAAGCCAAAACACCCAAAATCGCACTTTGCTGTGACGGGCCTCTATTTTTATGATGACGAGGTCGTTGATCTGGCTGCCAATATTCGTCCCTCAGCTCGAGGTGAGTTGGAAATCACCGATCTCAACCAGCGCTACCTCGAACGCGGTCAATTGGCAGTCGAACGTATGGGGCGCGGATTTGCTTGGCTTGATGCAGGAACTCCAGACAGTTTGTTAACTGCTGCCGAATTTGTTTCCATGCTGGAGCGGCGACAAGGAGTTCGGATCGCGTGCCCCGAGGAGATCGCTTTCAACCAAGGCTTCATCGACAGAAATCAACTTGTGAAGTTGGGTGAAGCGTTGGGCAAAGGTGACTATGGACGCTATGTGATCAGCGTGGCAACGGACCACCACGGTTGATGGATCTATGGAACGGGTTTTGAATAGTCTGGCACAGTTTGGCTTAAGCGGTCGGTGTAAATGCAGCGAGGTCAACCGTAGGGGAGATCCGGATGTTGCACGCACGTCGAGTTGCAGTCGCCGCAACGCTCGTTGGGTTTCGGGTGGACTTTACCGGTTCGGCCCAGGGCTTTGACGCCAAGCTCGCGTCGGACGCGCGTTGAGATGTATGATACCTTCGTCCGAGGATTAACGCGTCACCCACACTATGAGGATATTCCAGCACGCCGATCGGTTGCGGTCGCTCGCGAGGCGGCTGCCAAGGCCGTTACGAACGAATTTGAAGCGACTTGTCCGGCGTCTGGAGAGGCTCCGGGATGAGAGCTATTTTCGATGGACACAAGAGTTCGATTCGCTGTCGGACCGGGACCGGCTTGCGATCATCCATCATATCCAGAATCTGGATTATGGACCGCTCATATCGGTTGTTATGCCGGCGTATGAGCCGCCGTCGTGGGCGTTTCGAGAGGCGATCGATAGTGTCCGTGCGCAGCTTTATCCAAATTGGGAACTGTGTGTTGCTGACGATGCTTCACCAAGCCCCCACGTGACAGAGATTCTGCGCTCTGTCGCTGCTGAAGACCAACGGATCAAGTGGCTTCGACGCGACGTCAATGGCAACATTTCGGCTGCGTCCAACTCCGCCCTCGCGCTGGCGTCGGGAGAGTACGTTGCCTTGATGGATCATGATGACGTGCTACCTCCGCACGCGCTCTATGAGATTGTGGTTGCGCTGAATGCAAACTCGGACCTCGATATCATTTACAGCGATGAAGACCAGATCGATAAAATCGGACGGCGCCATTCGCCCTATTTCAAGACCGATTGGAATGCTGACCTCATGCTTGGTCACAATTTGGTCAGCCATCTCGGGGTCTACCGACGGTCTCTCGTGCAGAGCGTGGGGGGATTTCGAGAAGGGCTTGAGGGTAGTCAGGACTACGACCTAGCGCTGCGGTGTGCTGACGCAACCTTACCGCACCGTATCCATCATGTTCCTGCTGTCCTGTATCATTGGCGTCGTGACTATGGCACCGCTTCCTATTCCGAGGAAAACCTAGATGTCTGCTCGGATTCGGCCTTGCGCGCCATCAGGGAGCATCTGGAAAGACGTGGGGACCAGGGTGATGTCTTGCCTCACCCTGAGCGGTTGGGAGCGACGCGAGTCCTTCGGCGCGTTCCGTCGCCGGCTCCTCTGGTGTCGTTGATTGTGCCGACGAAGGACCAGCCGGGACTGCTTGAAAATTGTGTGGACGGCATTCTCAATCGAACGGACTACTCCAATACTGAAGTACTCATCATCAATCATGAGAGCGAGCTTCCGGAAACGATTGCACTTCTCACCAGGTTGAAATCCTATTCACGCGTACGGGTTATTGATTACGTAGGGGAATTCAACTACTCAGCGATCAATAATATGGCCGCCGCCCAGTGTCGTGGATCAATTTTGGGTTTGATCAACAACGATATTGAAGTGATCAGTCCGGAGTGGCTCTCGGAAATGGTCTCACTAGCGGTGTTGCCCGAGGTTGGCGCCGTTGGCGCGAAATTGCTGTACCCAGACAATCGGGTCCAGCACGGCGGGCTTATTTTAGGCTTTGGGGGGGTTGCTAATCCACTAGGTCGCTTGCTACCGCGGAGCGCTGGTGGCTATTTCGGGCGAAACCAGCTTACGTCGTCAGTGTCTGCAGTTACTGGCGCTTGCTTGGTGATTCGGAAATCCGTGTATGACGAAGTAGATGGGCTAGACGCAGCGAACCTTCCTGTTGCCTTCAATGATGTCGACTTCTGCCTTAGAGTTATCGAGAGGTCATACCGAAATATTTGGACACCCCACGCTCAGCTTTACCACCATGAGTCAGTGAGCCGCGGATTTGATAATACTCCGGAGAAGGCGGATCGGCTTCGGAAAGAGATCGACTACATGGTTCGGCGATGGGGACCTCAACTTGCCTCCGATCCGTTCTACAATCAGAACTTGTCGCTCGAAGTAGAAAAGGGCCTCGAATTGGCCTTTCCTCCGCGACGCGTAAAGCCGTGGGTAACGATTTGAGTCCGGGGGCCGCTAACTGGTCATGTGTGACTAGCGCTTTCGCCTCCAGGAAGCGAGGTGAGGTTGATAGCTGTCAAACGAGCCAGTGTAATCCAATTCTTAATAGGTGATAACAAGCAGTGAGCGGTGAAGCTGACCCTTCAAGCTTGAGGCTGTGGTGGCGAGCGGGACGTAGCGTTGTACAACGCTTTCCGATGTTAAGGCCCCTCGTGCGGAGATTCATTTCCACGCGTCTGCGCCGTCACCATGGGCGTCAAATCTTTGCCGCCGGTCGCCCGACAGTTGTGTTGTGCATCCATCAGGCAACGAGGACCGGCGCTCCGATCGTTGGACTGAGCCTTGCCGAGCACCTGTCGAAAAACATAAACGTTGTTTGTGTTTTGCTTCAGGGGGGCGAATTGCTGGATACATTCGCAAACTGGACAATTGAAACGATCTGCCCTATCGCAGGCACCATACATTCCGTATCACCGGGTGTCTTTGCGACCAAAGTGTTGCGTCCAATAATGGGTCGTTTTCCTGTGGACGCCGTTCTCGTCAATAGCGCCGAAACTGCGGTGGCCGTGGAGGCTGCGTCTTCGCTTGGCCTACCCAACGTGTGCCTGGTGCACGAGTTTGCTCAGAGTCTAACGCAGCAGCAATCGAGCGGAATGTTGAGCAACGCCGATCTTTTGGTGTTTTCGTCGCGCATTCAGCGCGAGTCGTTTATCGCTCCAAAATCGTACCTCCCATCAAAATCCATTGTTCTGGCCCAAGGAAAATGCGCGGTGCCTGAAAAGCGGGATGAGCAGGGTGCTGATCTGCGCGCTGTGATTGAATCCAATAGGCGCGAAGATGTGTTCCTTTGCATTGGATGTGGCTATATCCATCCTCGGAAGGGAGTCGATTTATTCATCGCGGCAGCTGCAAAGCTCAAGAAGTGGGGCGTGCCGGCACGGTTCCTCTGGGTGGGGGATGGATTCTTGCCATCCTCGGATCCATTAGTATCATTGTGGCTGAAGGATCAGATTGAACGCGGCGGTCTGCAAGAAATTGTCACAATCATCCCAGCGGTTGGGGGCGAAGCTTTGCAGCGGATTTACGACGAGGCGGATGCGATGTTTCTTTCTTCGCGTCTCGATCCACTGCCGAATGTAGCGATCGATGCGATACACGCTGGCCTGCCGGTGGTGTGCTTTGATAAGGCAAGCGGCATTGCTGAAGCCTTTGAGGACGATGACCTGCTCCGGACGCTCGTTGTACCTTATTATGATATCGATGCAGCCGCTGACACGCTCGGAGCGCTTGCTCGAAACGTCGGCTTGCGTAATCGGATGGCTGAGCGGTTACGTGCTCTCGCCGCGAAGCGATTCGACATGGGCCGCTATGCGAAGGAGATTGAACGTCTCCTTCGCCTGACGGCGAACTTAAAGGAGACATGACGTGGCGCGTTACGCAATTACGGGAGGCACGGGATTCCTGGGGCAGGCTCTGACACGCTACCTCGAGCGATCTGGGCATCAAGTTGTGATCGCCTCCCCAAGCCGTCCAGCCGGCTCTGATCGGGAATGGCTTCATTACAATCTAGATGACCTTTCAACAATCGACAATCTGGTCTGCGCCGATGTCAGCGGAATTTTTCATTTGGCCTGGTCGACGATTCCCAGTACTGCTCAGCGTAATCCGGCCGCCGACGTTAGGACCAATCTGGTAGGCACCGTCGCTCTGTTTCAAGCACTGAGCTCCGCTCCCCCGATCCCTCTTCTATTTGTCTCGTCGGGCGGCACGGTCTACGGCCATCCCGAATGTCTTCCCATTCCTGAAGAACACCCCTTGCGCCCGATTAATGCCTACGGAGCTGGCAAGGTATCGGCAGAGCGGTTCGCAGATTTGTTTCGGTCGACGCATAACATCGACGTGCGCATTGCCCGGCTCAGCAATCCGTTCGGAGAGGGGCAGAACCTCTCCAAGTTGCAGGGAGCTGCCTCGGTCTTCGCAACGAAAATTCTCGCCGGCGAAACTATATCGATATGGGGCGACGGCGAAGTGGTTCGAGATTACATTCACGTAGATGATGCAGCGGGTGGCATCGCCGCTATCATGCACCATCGCGGTAGCGGGCACGCGGATGTTCCAATTTACAACGTTGGTTCAGGCGAGGGGCTCAGTCTTAATTCGCTTATAAAGATCATTAGCGACAAGGCCGGGCGATCGACTAAGGTGGAATACCTCCCCGCGAGGACCTTCGACGTGTCGGCGAACGTGCTTGACATCAGCAAGATAGTTTCAGAGGTCGGCTGGCGTCCCCGCTATTCTGCTACGGAGGGCCTGCAGCGGTTTGTAGCCGCCTTGTGCGCCGGGCCTCATCCGGCGCGAAAAGCGTAAAATGAGGCGGAAAAGCATCGAGCCGGTCGCGCATCCTGCTTCATTAACTCCAGCTATCCACTTTATCGTATCATGTTCGAGGCTTCGGGAGATGGAAGTTGCGTAAACTCAGGGTTGCCCTTTTTGTGCATTGCTTTTTCCCAGAGCATTTCTACGGGACGGAAACCTATACTCTCGAGCTTGCGAGAAACCTGAAGCAGCTTGGTCACGATGTGACCGTTGTCGCCGGTGTGTTCCAAGGAGAGCCGAAACGCCAGAGCGCGATCACCCGCTATGCCTTTAGCGATATCGATGTCGTCGCGTTCGACAAGAATTATGTGTCCCATTCTCGGATAAGCGAAACCTACTATCAGCAGAGCACTCGTCCATACCTACGCCAAATTCTTGCAGACCTCAAACCAGACATCGTACATGTCACTCATCTAATCAACCATACTGCTATGCTGTTGGAAGAGGCACGCACCGCCAACATTCCAGTCATCGCAACGCTCACCGATTTCTTTGGTTTCTGTTTCAACAACAAGCTGGAGGCGGCGAACGGCTCACTTTGTGCCGGACCTAATGCGCTGCGCAGCAATTGTATTGCATGCTTTCTCAAGGCGTCGAACAATGCGACCGCGAAAAAGCTTGCGGGCTTACCTTTAGGATGGTCAGGAGCGGGATTTGTTCTAAGAGCGGCCGGGAGCATCGGGCTCGAACCGTTTGGATGCAGCCGGCACGTCGTCGACGATCTGGTAAAGCGCCCAGACGTGCTAAAAAGCGCCTACGATGTCTGTGATGCGCTGATTGCGCCGTCGACATTTCTGCACGGCGCCTATTTGCAACAAGGCTTTCCCGCTGAGAGGTTCCACCTTAGTCATTTTGGCGTGGATCTAGACAGGCGGGCCAAGCCGACGCGCAGCGGCGATAGCCCCATCACGATAGGCTACATTGGTCAAATCGCGGCGCACAAGGGGGTCGATCTGCTAGTCACCGCAGTCAGTTCGCTACCCGCCAGCAAAGTGGGGCTCAAAGTATATGGACCTGAAAACCAAGACCTTGCCTACATGGCCGCATTGCGTACCGCAGCCGGCTCCAACGTCAGTTTTCATGGGACGTTCGAGCCTGTTCGAATGGCCGACATCATGAGCGAACTAGACCTGCTCGCAATTCCTTCCACCTGGTATGAAAACAGCCCGCTGGTCTTACTCAACGCATTAGCTTCACACACGCCCGTCATCGTCTCAAATGTGGAGGGATTGACAGAGTTTATCCAGGAGGGCAAGACGGGATGGTCGTTCAGACGATCGGATGGTGACCATTTGCGCTCCGTTATCGCGGCGCTGATCGATAATCCCGGGATGGTTCGGGCGGCGACCGCAGCCACGTCATACGAACGGACGTCAATGACCATGACGCAACATGTTTGCGAACTGTATGCGGCCGTCCTGTCGAGGCGGGCCGGCGTTGCCATATCCGTGTGACGGAACCTATGCTGAATCGTAGTAGATTAGCCGAATTGCGACGTCTCAATATTGGGCCTCTGGCGCCGTTCATGGCGCTCTGGCTTCATTGGGATTTGCTGATGCGGTTTAGCGGTCAGGACCTTCGCTCGCGTTATCGCGAGTCACTTCTTGGCCCGGCTTGGGCATTGGTCGTGCCACTGTTCCAGCTGGCTGTGTTTAGTTTTGTATTCACGTCAATCCTACCCTCGCGCTGGTCGGGGGGCGAAGCAGGCTCCTTTCTTTTCCCGCTTAACCTTTTTTGCGGGATTTCAGTCTATTCCGTTTTTTCCGAGGTAGTGACCCGTTCGACCACCATCCTCAGTGAGAACAGCTCGTACATCAAGCGCGTAGTGTTCCCGCTGGAGGTCATGCCGATTTCAATCGTGCTGTCCGCCTTGATTGGGTTCTTTATTTCGCTTGCTGTTCTGCTGCTTGGCTACTGCCTCATTCGCGAGAGCTTACCTGCCGTCCAAGCTTTGTCGTTGCCACTGATCCTCGTTCCCTTTTTTGTTTTGTTGGCTGGACTTGCCTGGTTCTTCGCCGGGATATCCGTGTATTTGCCGGATCTCCGTCATGCGATCTTTCCGATTGTCAGCCTGCTGATGTTCCTCAGTCCGGTTCTGTTCCCTCTTTCTAGCGTTCCGGAGCCCTATCGACTCGTAATTGCTTGGAATCCGGTCACCGTTCCTATCGAAGCATTGAGGAATGCATTGGTACTGGGAGCGTGGCCCGATCCGCTGTTGCTCGTCGGCTATGGGGCGGTGGCTTGGGCTGTCGCATGGTTGGGTTATGCTACCTTCGTTGTATTGCGGCGAGGATTCGCCGATGTCGTCTAGGTCTCCGGATGCACATTTGCCGATACTTGAGGTGCGTAACGTTTCCAAGGCGTATCGGCTCTTCGATAAGCCAATCGACCGGTTCAAACAAATCCTATTCGGGACGATTCGGCCTTATTTTCATGAGCACCTTGCACTGCAGGACGTTTCATTTTCGCTAGGCCGAGGGGAAACTCTCGGGATCATGGGGCGAAATGGAGCCGGCAAGTCTACGCTGCTGCAGATCATCACAGGTACGCTTCAGCCGAGCGGAGGTAGCATGACTGTGCGCGGCCGTGTTGCTGCGCTTCTGGAACTTGGAACGGGCATCAACCCGTTGTTAACGGGACGCGAGAACATCGGTCTTCTGGCGGCAATCCTTGGATTATCTGCCGACGAAATCGCCGACAAAACTCCGCATATCGTGGCCTTCGCAGATCTCGGCGAATACATCGATCAACCTGTGAAGACCTATTCTAGCGGAATGTATGTGCGGATCGCTTTTGCGATCGCGACGTGCGTGGATCCTGATCTCCTTATCATTGATGAAGCTCTAAGTGTTGGTGACATCAGTTTTCGGAACAAGTGCATGGCGCGGATCAACGAGTTGCGAGCGAAGGGGGTCAGCATTCTCTTCGTCTCGCACGATCTCAGCACATTGCAAATGATCTGTAACCGCGCGATTTGGATCGAGAAGGGGCTGGTGGAAGCGATCGGGGATCCTATAGCGATCACCCACCAATACCATAGTTTCATGATGGGATTAAACGACACTAAATCGAAGGAGATTGTCCCTTCAAGTCTGCCACAGCATGCGACCGAGACGGCAGAGTTTACGGTTTTTCGCCTGCGGCATTTGGGTGAGCCTGTGTTTCAGGTCGGTGAAGACCTGACATTTGAGTTTGCAGTACAGGGCAAGGCGGACATGCCTGGGTTAGTTTTCGGCCTCAGCATATACCGCAGGGATGGCCAGTGGATCATTGGCCAGACGAGCCACGAGAGCAAGGCCGTCTGGCCCGCGCGCCGGCGCGGGCTTACAGCGCAAGGAACGATCGTTTTGAAAGGGCTGGTTTTGGGGCCCGGAGAGTACATGGCCTGCCTAGCGTGCTATAATGAAGACTTTACAATTTGTCATGCCATGACCGAACTGATCATTCGCTTTACTGTCAAGCTACCATATCCTACTTGGGGCGATATCATCCACCCGATCGAATGGCACGATAGAAGTGAAAGTCTATGAACTATCCAAATTAGTTGGATCAAAAATTACTGCGAACGCGGGACGCAGATGGCGCATCGTCTGCTCATCTGCGAATCGAATCGGCATCATGTCTATCCGAGGTGATGCAGCGTGCCTCCTGTTCGATGGTTTTCGTGGGAGCGATCTAGGTGTCGAAGCTCCCATGGAGACGGGTCCAGATTCTGGGACAGGCCAACATGCCGATAGGTCTCAGACCATTACTGGTTCAAGAGGAGCTGCCCACAAGGGGATTGTTGTTTGCTTATGAACGTTACCCCTTGCCCCATCTGCCGCACGTTCCAGAACCATGACTTTGTCACGGTTGACGGATACTCTATTCGGCGCTGCGGGGTTTGCGCGTCGGACTTTGTCTGGCCCGCTCCAAGCGCGGAGGAGATGCGGGCGTTCCAAGACCGCGCGCAATCGTTCGATGGCGGTGAGCGCGGCGGGTACGTTTCATATGACCCCCGGACTGAGGAAGCGCCGCCCTGGTTGAACGCTCTGATCGACGATATCGGTCCTACTCGTCCAGTTCCTTCTATACTCGACATCGGCAGCGCGTATGGAACGAATCTTGCCGTTGCGCGGCAGAAGGGCTGGCAATGCTTTGGCGTAGAGTCGTCTGCGCATGCGCGGAAGGTCGCCCGCGAGCGGCAAAAAGGCGTCTTCATAACAGAAAAAGTAGAAGACATCCCACCGCACCAATTCGATCTAGTCCTGATGCTCGATGTCCTCCAGCATCTTGCCGATCCGTATGCGCTCTTTTACACGCTTTTCGCCAACGGACAGATCACGCCAGAGACGGTAGTAGTGGTGACGACCCCAAACGCTCGGTCTTGGGATGCTTTGGCGAATCCGGTGGGTTGGCAGTATCGAGATCCGCCGTCGTATCTGACCTTCTTTTCTGGTTTGTCGCTTCAAATTCTGTTCGGGACTTTGCGATTTACCGACGTCACATTGACCGGGCAGCGTCGGCTGGACCGAGTGAGCGTTGAGCTGTTCAGCGACGAAGCCTCCGAGCCTAATGATTGGCTTTCCCCCTTCGCAGGCCTGCAAGTAGTGGCGCGGGGAAGCGATTTTTCCGGTTTCATGCAAGAACGCTTCGTTCCTGGTACTTGGTCGGAGCTGGCAGCATATGAGCATCTTCCACGATACGCATTTGCAAAGAGCCATTCTAGCGGAAAGCGCATCCTCGATTTCGGTTGCGGCACGGGCTATGGCGCTGCCGCGATGAGCAAAGCCGCGAACCATGTTCTCGCGGTTGACCTCAACGAAGGAGCCCTCGAATTCGCGAGGCGGCAACACAAGGCACCCAATCTTTCCTTTGAAAGAGTAGCGGATCTATGTGCGGGTTTTACAGATCAGCAATTTGACCGGATTACTTGCTTCGAGGTTATCGAACATCTCGATGCTGCGGACCAGATCACGTTGCTCGACAACTTCAGGCGCATCCTAAAGGATGACGGTCTACTGTTCATCTCCACGCCTAACCCGGAGGTTACCAAGCGGTACGGCGAGAACCCTTATCACCTCAAGGAGCTCAGCGCGGAGGAGTTTCGAAGCCTAATCGACGAACGGTTCGCGAACAAGTTGATCCTTGATGAGACATTGACGTCGGGCACGCTTCTGACATCATCGAGCCATGGGATATTCGGTCGCAACACCGTCAATTCCTCTGTTGCAGTTGAGCCAATGTTTGACGGTTCCTATCCGGAATTGAAAGCAGCAGCATGGCTATGCGTCTGCAGCGGGGGAACACTGCCGATTGTTCATGGGCGGTACTACGCTGACAACAGGCACGACTACGTCGTTGTCCGAACTGACGCTCTGCAAAAAGACGATAAAAGCCGTCTGGAAATTTACGACCACAGCAAGCGCGCGGATGAATACGAACTCGCGCTACGCAGCCAGCCCGATTTAACCGTGCTGCTGGAGCAAAACAGGCGCTTGCAACGAGACGGGGATGCAGCTTCACAGGCGCACAGCCTTGCGCTTCAGCAAATAGCTACGCTGAGTAGCGAGCGTGATGCGTTGATACAGCGGACTGTTGAGGCCACCCGCGAGCGAGATGAAGTCATGCAGGCGCACAATTTTGCGCTTGAGCAAATGGCGGGACTGAGCGGGGAGCGTGATGAGCTACTGCAGCGGGTTATTGAGACTACCCGCGAGCGCGTTGAAATCATGCAAGTGCACAATTCGGCGCTTGAGCAAATGGCTGCGCTGAGTGCGGAGCGTGATGCGCTGGTGCAGCGAATTGTTGAGACCACCCGTGAGCGGGATGAAGCGACGCATGTGTACGATTCTACATTTGAGCTGGTCTCTAATCTGACGAAAGAACGCGACGAAGCGCTTCAGGTACGCGAGGAATTGGCGGCCAAATGTAATAAACTGGAGCGTGACCTGTCGAGCGCAAATGCTGCGGCGCAGATCATCCAGAACTCGATCCGATGGCGGACACTCAATCGCATCGCGCCGTTGTTTCCTTTGGCGCGGCCTCTGCTAGCGGCTCGGCGCAGGATACTCCGCGGTGCCGTGCGCTCCGCCGCTCGATCAGCGAATGAGCAGGTCGAGACATTCGATCTGCTGAAAGAACTGACCCTTGCGCCGAGATGGAACCGTGTGCGGAACAAATATGAGCTCGTTGTCGACGAGGAGCATCGGTCCTGGCAAGATTCGCGTCAAGGCAATGCCAAATACTTCGTTGATCCTTACATCGTGGAGTTGAAGAAAAAACCGGTACCAGGAAAAGAGCGGCCGAAAATTTTGCATGTCATTCCGAACGTTTATGTTGGAGGCTCAACGCAACTTGTCAAAGACATCGTTGAGTACACCTCAGATGTTTTCGATCACGAGGTTCTAACTTCGGCTCTATGGCCGGCCGGCGCGCACGTTGGTCTCAAGGTTCATCATCTAACGCTTAGCGAGGCAGAAAAATTCTCGCCGTTGATCGCCGATATCCAACCCGATATCGTGCATGTACATTACTGGGGGCTAACAGACGATTTGTGGTATTTCGCCGTGATGAGCGCACTCGATGCCGTTCCGGATGCTAAGGTCATTGAGAATGTCAATACGCCGATTGCTCCGCTGATTCACCCCAGGATCGGGATGTATGCCTTTGTCAGCGAATATGTCCGCCGCGAATTCGGATCGAGCGTAACAGACGAGCAAGCGACCGTTGTTCATCCGGGAATCGATCTGTCGCGTTTCACGAAGCGCTACTGCGGTTTGGATGCCGAGAATGCTATCGGTATGGTCTATCGCCTCGAACCAGACAAGCTGCGTCTCAATGCGATCGATCTCTTTATCGAGATCGTTAAGCGTCGCCCGCGGACCGCTGTTTACATCATTGGCGGTGGTTCATTCCTCGAATCATATCTTCGGCGAACGATCGAGGCGGGAGTGCGGGCCAACTTTCGCTTCACTGGCTACGTTCCGTACGAGAAACTGCCCGAATGGTACGATCAGTTTTCGGTGTTTGTTGCGCCGGTCTGGAGCGAGAGCTTTGGGCAGGTTGCGCCGTTTGCTATGTCGAAGCAACTGGCGGTCGGAGGCTTTCGTACGGGAGCCCTTCCGGAAATCCTTGGGTCAGAGGCTCTGCTGGGCGATTCCATCGAGGAGACGGCTCGGCTTATCGTGGCTCTCCTCAACGATGGTCCGCGCAAGCAAATGATCGGTTCCCGCAATAAGGAGCGAGCTCGGACACTGTTTTCAGTCGAGCACATGGCGGAGAAATATGCCGATCTCTATAGCGCGAGTTTGCGCGATGGACGGGAGATGACGGACCCGATAACCCAATCGGATTATCGAGATTTCAATGGAGATCCAAGCGAAGTTGACTAGGAGACCGCACCATGACCTGACAGCGAGACGTTCCGGCCGCGCGCATTGTAGAATTCTACTATGCGTCTCCGCGCTCGGTTTTCGACCAGTAGGAACATAGCTGACGAAATCGTTAGCAGTATCAACCAGAAGACTGCAAATTCGACGGCTGTCGGAAGCGGCCGCAGAAACCCGAAATAGACATCCCAAGCTCGATTTAGAATCTGGTGTGTCATGTAGATTGAGAAACTAATTTCGCCAAGAAAGACCAACCATCGAGCTGACAGCGTACGCGAGATCGCCCCAGCGTTGCCTGCGAGCGAATAAATCAGCAACGCAAAAAAGACGACACCGCCGCAATTCAAGAACCAAAAGGCGAAAGCGCTTCCAGTTGACGCGATGAAGGATGGCATCGCAGCGATCGCAGGGCAAAGGACCAGAAACGCCACGACCGTGGCAAGCGCCGATACCTCAGCGAGCGTTCCCTCAAACCTAACTCTTCGGTCGAGGAATAAACGGGCTGCGAGAACACCCATGACGAATTCGAAAATTCGGACCAGAGGGTTAGCGTAGATGAGTCCGTAAGCTGTGATTTCTCCTGCGTTGAAATCGCACGAAATTCCGTTCTGTTCGACGAGGAGGCAGAAGAGTAAGACGATGCCGACCGAAAGACCTAAAATGGCCAGAGGCTTACGGAGGTTGGTCACGATGAGCGGAAGCGCGAGATAAAAAAACAATTCATTTGAGATGCTCCATGAGACACCGTTCAACGAAAGGTAGAAGCTCTTCGCCGGTATCCACGACTGAACGAGCAGCAGATTGGGAATCAATAGGGTAAGCAGAGTTGGTCTCGGCCAAGGAATATACCAGAGATCGTGCGGCAGAATGACGAAAAACAGGACCAAGCAGGCAAAGTGAACGGGCCAAATCCTCGCAATGCGAGCCACGACAAATCGTTTTACCGCGCCGACGGAGGTGAATGAGCGGTAATTGTAGTGCAGAATAAATCCCGAGAGGACGAAGAAAAACGACACGCCCTGATTCAGCGGCAAATGGCTCAAACCTAGCGAGCCAAATCGGTCGGTCAGATGACCAATGACAATAGCCGCGGCAGAAAAAAATCGCGCGGAGGTCAAAGGGTCTAGCTTTTGTGCCTGCAACTTCCCGCCCCTTACCTCGCTTGGATGCGCCGTCACCAATGGGTGTCAAATTGAACTCTTCGCAATCAGCGCTGAATTGCGATGAGTGTATTGGCGTTGCGCCCAGGATTGTCCAGCAAGTCAGTCCTGGTTCCTGCGATTGGATTAGCCTAAGGCCACCGCAATACGACGGATTGGAGCGAGAGGTCAAGTTCTTCAATCAGTTAGGAGGCGGTGTGCACGACATGTGGCACCAAAAGCGGATCGGCGGAAACACAGCAGAGGCTTCCCAGATCGGGCCGAGGCTGCGGCGGCGAAGGGGGACTCGTGGCCGACTTCGATACAGCATTTGTCAGTAGAAGCCGAAGGCCATAGGTCATCGTGACGGCAGCAGAGGTCTTTGGTAGCAGGCGGCATCGAACCCATGCTAGGACTATCGCTCCGGCGAGTGGCGTCAGGGTCTGGATTGCGACCGGTGCCGTGGCGTAAATGACAGCGTCGGCCGCCGAATTGAAACCAACGGGCTCGCGCCGCCTCTTGGTCTGCCTTGCGGTCTTGAGATATCTGATGAGGACGCAATCGCGTTTCTACTGCCGTCGCGATACTCTGCGTCTCGATCGAGCATATGAATAGAATGGAGGCGCGGGCTGTTCGCTGGTCTTCAAGGTCGGCGGCCTTGCCGTCGAGCATGCCGACGGCCGCGTGATAACCAAGAGGCATCGTTGGTTCCGTCCAACGGGCTAGTAGTCTATCGCGAAGAAATGGGCGATAGTGCGGGCTCGAAGGTCAAGCGGTAGCAACCAAGCACGGAAGTGTATTTTGAGCGAGTTTTGTCCCATCGAAGCTTCAAACGAGCAAATTGCGATCTTGGAGAGGGTAAAACCTTACACTATGACATCTCCGGAGCGGATCTGGGCGACAATGCAAGCCGTTCAACACGTCGTTCGTTCTGAAGTCCAAGGCTCGTTTGTCGAGTGTGGTGCGTGGCGCGGAGGGAGCAGCATGGCTGCCGCCCTGCAGTTTTTAATAGAGAACGAGAGCCGCGAATTGAGGGTCTTTGACACATTCGCTGGGATGACAAGACCGGATGACGTCGATGGCAGAAATGGTGAACCTGCAATAGACGAATGGGCCAAAAATCAGACCCAAACTCACAACGAATGGTGCTACGCGTCCCTCGAAGATGTCACGAAGAACCTACGGAGTACGGGTTATCCGGCTAACCTCATCCGTCTCATCAAGGGAGACGTAACCATGACTTTGGCACGGCCTGAAAACCTTCCGGAAAAAATAGCCATACTTCGACTCGACACCGATTGGTACGCCAGCACCAAGGTTGAACTAGAGGCGCTTTATCCGCGCCTCAGCCTGGGCGGCGTCTTGATCGTAGACGATTACGGTTGGTGGGATGGAGCAAGGCGAGCCGTAGACGAATTTTTTGCCAATCGTCCTCGGCCAATGTTGACCTATACCGACATTACCGGTCGGATGGGCGTAAAGCTAAAATAGGACGGAGTTTAGTCGGTGGGAGTGGATGTCTACGTGCTTAAGTTTCTGGCCCACTGCCACCAACTTCGTGGACCTCTCGGGCGCACCTTTCAATTGGGACGGCAGGGGATTTACCTCGATCCTCGTCATGTAGAGATCGCCGATTCGATCGTACGCGAGCATGAGATCGGCGCCGACTTTCGGTCGATCGGCGGTGCTGAACCATATTCAGAGAATCTATTCAAATCGTTTGGCGCTTCAGAAGTGGTGTCGTGCGACGCGTCAGCGTATGAGGGAGCGCACCTTCTCCACGATTTCAACAACCCAGTGCCTAGCAATTGGCATGGTTCTTTCGATACCGTCTTCGATGGTGGCTCGCTCGAGCACATCTTCAATATACCCGTGGCTCTAGCAAACCTTATGCAGCTCACTCGCGTGGGAGGTCGGGTATTGTCGGTCAACAGCGCGAATGATTTCCTCGGGCACGGATTATATCAGTTCAGCCCAGATCTAATGTTCCGAGTATTTTCGGAATCGAACGGCTTTAGAATGCTTGGCGCGTTTCTCGTGCGACTGAATGGTACGCCAACCCTGGACGCGGTTGCCGATCCGCTTCAATGCGGTGAAAGGATCGAAATAGGCGACACAGGAGGAAACACATATTTGATGTTTGTTGCGGAAAAGATTGCTCAATTTCAACCATTCCAATCTTGGCCGCAACAGTCTGACTACACGTTGATTTGGAAAAAAAATTGACAAGTAGTCGTCTGTTAAGAAGCCGAATTGAACCGGGCTGGAAGGGTAAGTGGGGCCACGCTAGGATGCGGTGAAAGCTGCAACGAAGCGCTGATCGCACATCTTGAGCTGCGGATCGAGAAGCTCAAGCGCGAACTGCACGGGCAGCGATCCGAGCGCTCGGCACGGCTGCTCGAGCAGTTGGAGTTGGAGCTCGAGGAACTCGTAACCACGGCGAGCGAGGATGAGCTTGCCGCTCAGGCGGCGGCGGCGAAGACGCAGAACGTCCGTCCCTTCACGCGTAAGCGGCCGGTGCGCAAGCCTTGGCCAGACGATATCGAACACGAGCGCGTCGTCGTTGAAGCTCCAACGACCTGCGCCTGCTGCGGTGGATCACGGCTGGCGAAGGTCGGCGAGGATGTGACCAAGACGCTGGAGGAGAGTATCCCTCCGTTGAGGGCCGCCTTGTTTGACGAACGCGATCGCTGCAGGTCCTAGGGGTAATCCTAGGAGAAGCGCTATGACGATTTCGAGG